>NZFP01000019.1 GCA_002689325.1 Rickettsiales bacterium | reverse complement strand
CCTATAACGGTTTAGCAAACCGTCGCCTTCAGCCACTCGGCCACCTCTCCTTTATTTTGACAATAAGTCTTTAAGCACTTGATTAACTAACTGAGGATTTGCTTTTCCTTTTGATTCTTTCATTACTTGACCAACAAAAAATCCGAATAGTTTATCTTTCCCCTTTTTATAATCATTTACCATCCCTTCATTTTTTTGTAAAACAGATTTTATCAAAGCTTCTATTTCCGATTTATCGGAAACCTGTTTTACCCCTTTTTTCTTCACGAAATCTGAGGCTTCTAAATCTGTTTCTAAATACTCTTCAAAAATTTCTTTTGCTTGTCTATTTGAAATAGATCCATCAATAATTAGATCTAAAAGATCTCCAATTTTTTTTGATTTAATTTCAGAGTCTTGAAGCTGTATATCTTTTTTTTTTAAGTACGAGAAAAGCTCAACTGTAATCCAGCTTACTACAATTTTTGAATCTCTTTTTTCTACCAACTCTTCAAAAAAAGATGAAATAAACTGATCTTCAACAAGGATTTCCGCATCATAATCTTTTAATTTATATTGTTCTTTGAATCTTTTCTTTTTTTCATCAGGTAATTCAGGCAACTGATTTTTTATTTTTTCTATTCTATCATCATTAATGACTAATGGAGGGAGATCTGGATCTGGAAAGTATCTATAATCGTGAGACTCTTCCTTTCCTCTCATAGACCTGGTTTCACCGTTATTTGGATCAAAAAGTCTAGTTTCTTGATTTACATTCTGACCGCTCTCAATTAGCTCAACTTGTCTTTTAGATTCATATTCAATAGCTTGCTGAATAAACTTTATTGAATTCACATTTTTAATCTCGCATCTAGTTCCTAATTTTTCTCCAGGTTTCCGTACAGAAACATTAACATCTGCTCTTAGGTTTCCTCTCTCCATGTTACCATCACAACTTCCGATACACTTTAAAACGGCTCTAAGTTTTTTAACGTATTGTGCAGCCTCCTGTGGACTGTTTAAATCAGGCTCTGAAACTATTTCCATTAATGCACAACCAGATCTATTTAAGTCTATAAAGGAACTTTTATCATCTTGATCATGTATACTTTTACCTGCATCCTGTTCAAGATGAATTCTTGTAATGCCAATCTTTTTTTGACCTTCTTCAGTTTCAATTACTAAAAAACCATTGCCGACGATTGGATGCTCAAATTGTGAAATTTGGTATCCTTGCGGAAGGTCCGGATAAAAATAATTTTTTCTATCAAAAATAGATTTTTTATTTATTTTTGCGTTTAAACTTAGCCCAGTCTTTATAGCCTGATCAACACAATACTCATTTATCACAGGAAGAGCTCCAGGCATTCCTGAATCAACTAATTCAACCTGAGAGTTTGGTTTTGCACCCCAATGAGTAGATGCAGTAGAAAATAGTTTGGAGTTAGATTTTATTTGAGCATGAACTTCTAGTCCCATAACTAATTCCCATTTTCCTGTTTTTCCGTTAATTAAATAGCTCATCAAAAACCTCTACACTCCTCTATCAATTTTCCTGCAGCAAGTACTGAAATTTCCTCAAAAGGTCTTCCTATAACTTGCATACCAATAGGAAGGTTATTTGAGTTTTTACCTGCCGTTACAGAAATAGCAGGAAGCCCTGCTAAACTGGCAGGAACCGTTAGAACATCATTGAGATACATTTCAATTGGATCTTTTTGTTTTTCTCCGATAGGAAAAGCTACATTTGGAGTAGTAGGAGTTAAAATTAAATCACATTTTTCAAATGCATTTTTAAAATCATCTGAAATTAATTGTCTAACTTTAAGTGCTTTTAAATAATAAGCATCATAGTAACCCGCAGACAATACATACGTACCAATCAATAATCTTCTTTTTACTTCATCCCCAAAACCTTTTGCTCTCGTAAGTTCGTACATGTCTTCAAGGTCATCGCTTTTTTCCCTAAAGCCGTACTTTACTCCATCGTATCTTGCAAGGTTAGCTGATGCCTCAGCCGGAGCAATTATATAATAAGTGGGTAAGGCATAACTTGTATGTGGAAGAGAAATATTTACTATTTCAGCGCCATTTTTTTTAAATAGGTTTTCAGTATCTTCCCAAACCCTAACAATATCAGAATTTAAACCTTCAACTTTATATTCAGTTGGTAAACCAATCTTTTTTCCTTTGATATCAAAGTTTAGAAAGTCTAGATATTGAGGAATTGATTTTCTTGAGCTTGTAGAATCTTTTGCATCATAACTGCTCATTGACTGAAGCACTATTGCTGCATCTTTTACTGTTTTCGTAATTGGACCCGCTTGGTCGAGTGATGATGCAAAAGCTATCATGCCGAAACGTGAACATCTGCCATAACTTGGTTTTAATCCAACTAATCCACAGAAGGATGCCGGTTGACGAATTGAACCACCAGTATCTGAGCCAGTTGCGGCCATACACAAATTTGCTGCAACTGAAGAGGCCGAGCCTCCTGAAGATCCACCTGGAACAAGGTTTTTATTTTTCTCTCCACCAGACTTTAGAGGATTTATAACATTACCAAAGAAACTAGTGGTATTTGCAGAACCCATTGCAAACTCGTCCATATTTGTTTTTCCAAGAATTACCGCGCCATCACTTAGTAAATTTTCAGATACAGTTGATTCATAAAAGGGAACAAAGTTTTCAAGAATTTTTGAACCAGCTGTTGTTCTCACTCCTTTAGTACAAAAAAGATCTTTCATACCTATTGGAATACCCTCTAAAATTCCAATTTCTTCATTTCTAGAGATTTTTTTATCAGATTCTTTTGCCATGTGAATTGCATCTTCAAATGTTTTAGTTATGAAACAATTAAGGTCAGATTTTTCGATTCTATCAATAAAAAACTTTGTAAGTTCTAGTGAGCTAAATTCTTTTTTTTGAAGATATTCTTTGGCAGTAGAAATATCTAGGTTTTTAAAATCCGTCACTCTACTCTATTACCTTAGGTACAACAAAAAAGCCAGATTTACTCTCTGGGGCATTCTTTAAAACTAACTCGTCGAGGGTTTCAGATGACACCTCATCCTTTCTCATAACCATAGATTCATTAAAAACTGATAGCATAGGTTCTATTTGCTCGGTATCTACTTTTTTAAGCTCATCTACCCATCCAAGAATATTATTTAATTCCTCAATAAATTTAGTTTCTTCTTTTTCATTAATTTTAATTTTTGCGAGTTTAGAAACTTTTCTTACTGTTTGGTTATCAATTGACATTGTATAATTCTGGTTAAAATTATTCTAAATAATTGTATAAATAACACTAGGTATGTTAATTCGCAATATAAAAGAGTTTTTGAAACTTACAATGAATAAAAGAATAATATCTTTAGACATTGGAAAAAGTAAAATCGGAAGTGCGATTTCAGACCAAAATCATTTAATCGTAACACCACTAAATGTTTTTCCTAGAAAAAAGATTTGTACTGAGCTATATGAAACTATCCAAAAGTTTAATGCAGGAGGAATTCTTATAGGTCTCCCTTTATTGGAATCTGAAAAAAAAAATAAATCGTGTCAAATGATAGAAGATATTACAAATAATGTTGATAATTTTTTAAGCAATAAAAATAATGAATTACCTATTTTTTTTTGGGACGAGAGCTATACTAGTTTTGAAGCTGAGGAAGTAACAAAAAATATTTTTAAAAATACAAAAGAACAAAAACAAAAGCTAGACAAATTTGCCGCAAAAATTATTTTAGATGATTTTTTTAGAGAAAATATAAATTTATGACTAAAAAAAAAGAATCACTTCATGGTATCAACGTATTCGATCTTACGAGGGTTTTAGCTGGACCAACAGCCACTCAAATTTTAGGAGATTTGGGGGCAAATATTATCAAAGTGGAAAGACCAATAACAGGCGATGATTCAAGAAATCTTGGTCCGCCATATCTGGATGCTAATGCTACAGAGCCAAAAGAAAGTGCTTATTATCTTAGTGTTAATCGTAATAAACATTCCGTAACAATTGATCTAACAAAAAAAAAAGGACAAATTCTTGCAAAAAAAATTATCAAAAAATGTGATGTTCTAGTTGAGAACTTTAGAGCAGGAAATTTAAAACAGTATGGATTAGACTATGAAAGTATAAAAAAAATTAACCCAAAAATAATTTATTGCTCAATAACGGGTTTTGGACAAAATGGACCCTATGCATCTAGAGGAGGTTATGACTATCTTGTTCAAGCGATGGGAGGAATAATGAGTATTACGGGAGAAAAAAAAGGTCTACCAACTAAAATTGGAGTCGGAGTTTCAGATATCATAACTGGTCTTTATGCAACTATTTCAATACTATCAGCCTTAAGATTTAGAGATCAAACATCATTGGGTCAACATTTAGACATATCTCTTTTAGATTCTCAAGTTTCATGGTTGAGTTACGTTGCGCAAAGTTATTTAATATCAGGAAAAATTCCAGATAGAATTGGAAACGATCACCCTTCAATTGTCCCATATCAAACAGTAAAAGCAAAAGATGGGTTGATGGTTTTAGCTATTGCTAACGACAGACAATTTAAAAATTTCTGTGAATTCGCTGATTTGTCAAATTTATATAAAAATTCTAAATTTAAAAATAATTCATCAAGAGTAAAAAATCGAAAAGAACTTAATAGAATTATTAACAAAACTATTTTAAAAAAAACAATTAAAGAATGGGTTCAGGGACTAACAAAAATAAATGTTCCATGTGGACCAATAAATAATATTGAACAAGTTTTTAGTGACCCTCAAGTGAAATCAAGAAAAATGAAGATTACTATGAAACATAAAAAATCAAAAACTGGAAAAATAAATATCATCGGTAGTCCTATGAATTTTTCAGTATCAAAAATAAAATATAAAAAAACTCCCCCAACTTTAGGTGAAGACACTACAAGTTTTCTGAAAAGATTTTTAAAAATCTCACTTCCAGAAATTAAAAAATTAAAAGAAGAAGGTATTATTTAAATACCCTCTTGAAGAAAATTTTAAAAGGTTTAGTATGCCTTTTTAATGATAAACAATGAATCATTAAAAAGCTTTCCTCATGAACATCTTCTTGGCATCGAAGGATTAACTCCACCAGATTTAAATTATCTATTGGACTTATCAGATCATTTTGCAACGCTTCTGGATAAAGAAAATAGTGAAAAACTAAATTATCTAAAAAATAAAATTTGTATCAATCTTTTTTTTGAAAATTCAACTAGAACAAGAACTTCCTTTGAATTAGCAGGGAAAAAATTAGGTGCAGATATGTTAAACATATCTGTTGCATCAAGCGCTATTAAAAAAGGTGAAACATTAATAGATACCGCTATGACGTTAAATGCTATGCAGCCTGACGTATTAGTAGTTAGGCATCAAGATGCTGGAGCAGTTAAGTTACTTGCGGAAAAAGTAAACTGTGGTGTTATCAATGCAGGAGATGGACCTCATGAGCATCCTACTCAAGCTCTCCTTGATGCACTGACAATTAAAAAAAGAAAAGGAAGGATTTCTGGTTTAAAAGTAGCTATATGCGGTGACATAATGCATAGCAGAGTAGCACGTTCAAACATTCATCTCTTAAATACTCTAGGAGCCGAAGTTCGTGTGATAGGCCCGGCCACTCTTATCCCAAAAGATATTGAACCTTTAGGCGTAAAAGTTTTTTATGAAATGAAAAATGGACTAGAAAATGTTGACATTATAATTATGCTTAGACTCCAACTCGAGCGAATGTCAGGTTCATTTGTTCCATCAATTAGGGAATATTTTAGGTTCTATGGCCTTGATAGAGAAAAATTAAACTTTGCTAACCCTGATGCTTTAATTTTGCATCCCGGACCAATGAATAGAGGTGTTGAGATTGACTCTGAACTAGCAGATGATTTAGATAGATCCGCAATCTTTGAACAAGTACAAATGGGAGTTGCTGTAAGAATGGCATGTTTAAAATCAATAGTTGAAAATAAAGCAAAAAATGGAAGATAAGAAAAATTTTAATAGCAATAAAAAGTCATCTCAAAGTTATCTGCTAAAAAATTGCTTAGTAATAGATAATGTAAAAAATAAAATATTAAAAAACGACATTTACATTAAAGATAAAGTTATTGAGGATATTGGTAAAAATTTAACTAACAAGATCGACTCTAAAGCTATTATTATTGAATGCAAAGATAGGTACGTAGCTCCAGGTTTAGTTGACATGAGGGTTAATATCACTGAACCTGGATTGGAGCATAAAGAAACAATTGAAAGCGCATCAAAGGCTGCTGCAAGCGGTGGTATAACATCAATTATATGTATGCCAAACACCACCCCACCAATCGATCAACCAGCTATAATTCATAGTATTCAGAGAAAAGCTCGGGAAGTTGCCCTTAGTAAAATATTTTGTACTGGATGCATTACAAGAAATTTTGAAGGAAATGAAATTTGTGAACTTCATCTTATGAAAGAATCTGGAGCTGTCGGTTTTACTGATGGATATAAAACAATTTCTAATACTAGAGTAATGAGAAGAGCATTGAATTATGCAAAATCTTTTGATGGATTAATAATTCAACATGCTGAAGACCCTTTCTTAAAAGGCAATGGTGTGGCAAATGAAGGGGAAATCTCGACAAGGATGGGTTTATTAGGAATACCCAGCTATGCTGAAGCAATGATTGTACAAAGAGATTTATGGATGGTTAAAGATACTAACTGTAGGTATCATGTGAGCCATATCTCCACAAAAGAAACCGTTGAGATAATAAGAAAGGCAAAAAAAGAGGGCTTACCTGTCACTTGTGATACTTCCCCACCTTATTTCATTCTTAATGAACTTTCTTTAGAAAATTATAGAACTTTTTCAAAGCTCTCCCCTCCTCTTCGAACTGAAGAGGATAGAAAAAGTATAGTTGAGGGAATTTGTGATGGAACTATCGATGCGATTTCGTCTGACCACACCCCTCAAGATCAAGATGCAAAGAGAATACCTTTTAACCAAGCAGAGTTTGGTGGTGTCGGTCTCGAAACTTTATTACCACTCACTTTAAGTCTTGTAAATAACAAAAAGATCGACCTTATAAAAGCTATAAGTTTGATAACAATTAATCCATCAAAAATCTTAAAATTAGATATTGGAAGAATTGAAAAAAAAAAAGAGGCTGATCTTTGTATATTTTCAACTTCAAAACCGTGGAAAGTAAATCCAGAAAAATTTCATGGAAAATCAAAAAACTCACCTTTTGACGGAATGCTTGTTGAAGGAAAAAACTTAATGACCTTTGTTCGCGGCAGGCTAGTTTATGAGTTATGATTTCTTTATAATTTTGTTTTCTTACATTTGTGGTTCTATTCCATTTGGTCTACTCATTTCATATTTTTTTAAAACAAATGACCCTCGAAACATTGGATCGAAAAATATTGGTGCAACAAATGTGTTAAGAACAGGAGGATTAAAACTGGGGCTAATGACACTAATACTGGATATTTTAAAAGGCTTTATGGCGATAAAAATTACTCTAATTTTAAATAGTGATTTAATTGGTTTATCAATAATTTTTGTAGTCATTGGGCATATTTTTCCAATATGGTTAAAATTTAAAGGTGGTAAGGGAGTAGCAACATTTATAGGTGTTTTATTAGGTTACAATTTTCAGCTTTTTGTTTTATTTTGCTTTACATGGTTAGCATGTGCATTGATTTTTAAATATTCATCACTCGCTGCTATCATTGCATTAGTTATTAATATGTTATCAACAATTGTTATTGACTCAAATTATGTTTATTTCGTCATTATTAGTTTTTTAATTCTCATCAAACACTCTTCAAATATTCAAAGATTATTAGCTGGTAAAGAAACAAAGATAATTTTAAAAAAAAAAATTAAATTTTGACTTTTGTTCCTTTAAATTATAAAAATTTTTGATTATGAAACTTTTAGTCGTTGAGTCTCCTGCTAAAGCAAAGACAATTAAAAATTATTTAGATGATACTTTCCAAGTAGTTGCAAGCATTGGTCACTTTAGAGATCTTCCAAAAAGTGGAATTGGTATAGATGAAAAAAATGACTATTTTGTAAAAGACTGGGAGATAGATAAAAAAAAAATTGATCCTATTATTAAGTCAATAAGAAAGTCAGATGAAATATACCTTGCTCTTGACCCAGATAGAGAGGGGGAATTAATAGCATGGCATCTCATAGAAATTTGTAGAGAAAAAAAATTAGTCGATGGAAAGCAATTTAAAAGAATTGAATTTCCGGCTGTAAGAAAAGAAGATATTTTATCAGCTATAAATAATCCGAGAGAAATTAATCAAAATCTCGTTAACGCAGCAATTACAAGAAGGTTCTTAGATAGATTCTTTGGTTACAAAATTTCTCCTATCACAAAAAGACGAACTATATTTGGTTCCTCAGCTGGAAGAGTTCAATCTCCAGCACTAAAAATTTTATGTGAAAAGGAAAAAGAAATTGATGTTTTTATTTCTAAGGAATTTTGGGATGTAAATATTGAATTAAAAGATGAAAAAAAAAATAAAATTGAGTGCACTATAGTCAGTCAAGGGCAGAAAAAATTTGATAAATTTATTATAAGCAATGAAAAAAAAGCTACAGATTTGCAAGAAAGCTTGAAAAAAGAAAACTTTACACTTCATTCAGTCAACAAAAGAGAAAAAAGAAGAAATCCCTATTCTCCATTCTCTAATTCTTTACTACTTCAAGATGCTTCCTCCAAATTAGGATTTAGTCCAAAAATGACTAATTCAATTGCACAAGAATTAAAAGACGGAGTAAGTTCACTGGGAGCTTTAATTACTTATCATAGATCAGATTCTAATAAAATGAAGAAAAGTGAAATTGAAAAATTAAGAAAAATTATTGAAAGTGACCTTGGATCTAATTTTCTTTCTGACAAACCAATAGAATATAAAGAAAGGTCAAAGTTTGTTCAGCAGGGACATGAAGCTGTCACACCAACACAATTAGAAATAAAACCTTTAGACATTAAGAATAAACTTAACGAAAATCAATTTAAGCTTTACGATTTGATATGGAAAAGAACTTTAGCTTCACAAATGTCGCCGAGTATCAATCTTGAAACTACTTATTATATTAAGAGTGAGAACTTTTTACTAAAAGCCTCTGGTTCTATTGAAAAGTTTAGTGGGTTCAAAAAAGTTTACAACTTTTCCGAAAAAGATAATGAAATTCAAACTCTTCCTGAACTTCCACAAAATACAAAACTTGATCAATATAACATCGATATCAAACAAAACTTTACAAAACCACCCAATAGATATTCAGAAGCTGGTCTTGTAAAAAAACTTGAGGAACTTGGAATCGGAAGACCTTCAACATATGTATCTATATTTACTAAATTAGAAGATAGAAACTATATAACTATTAAAAATAAATCTTTGATACCCACGTCTAAAGGAAAAATATTATCAAAATTTTTCGATAGCTTTTTTAACCAATTTGTTGATTATCAGTTCACAGCAAACCTTGAAGAACAGCTTGACCTTGTAACTGAATCTAAACTTTCTTGGAAAGAAATATTAAACAATTTTTTAGAAATTTTAAATAAAACTGTAAATAATGTTGAAAATACAAGTATTTCAGAGGTTATTGAAAAAATTAGTTCTTTATCTCCCGAAATTCTTAAAGAAAATAAATGTCCAAAGTGTAAAGATGGGAACTTAATTATAAAGTTTGCATTTACTGGACCATTTATTGGATGTACTAACTATAACAAAGATGGAAGTGGTTGTGGATATAGTCATGCAATAGGTTCTGATGAAGATAACAAAGAACTGTCAGGAGATGGAAAAGAAATAGGTGTAAACCCTGAAACCAAAAATAAAGTTTTCCTTAAGGTTGGAAGATATGGAAGATATTTAGAAACTGAAAATTTAGAAAATAAAATAAAAAGAACAAGTATACCTAAAAATCTAAAAAATGAAGAGATAGACTTGGACAAAGCACTCAAGTTTTTGTCATTACCAAGAATTGTGGGTATACATCCTGAAACTAAAAAAGATATAATTGCTTCAATTGGTCCTTATGGACCTTACCTAAAACATGATAACAAATTTTTATCATTAAAAGAGGATGATGTAACAACTATTGGAATCAATAGAGCAGTTGAGCTAATAGCAAAAAAAGCATCAGAAAAAAGGGAAATTTTAATTGGGGAATATCCAGAAACAAAATCTAAAATTTTTAGAAAAAAAGGAATTAAAGGTAGATCAGACTATTTATCATATAACAAAAAAAATTACCCTATTCCACCAGAACTAAGTGAAAAAACAATCACTATATCTGATGCTGTAAAAATAATTGATGAAAAGAAAAAGACAAAGAAAAAAAATTAAAGAAGTCACCTTATCCGACATAGTTGAAAATGAGATTAAATTTAATGGTTTGAGGCAAGGGTTTTCAAAAGCTTTAAATAAGCATTCTAAAAATTTAAAGTATAAAAACTCTACTCAACATTCAGATTTAACTAATATTCCCTTTGTTACAATTGATGGTGAGGATAGCAAAGATTTTGATGACGCTGTTTGGTCAGAATGTAATAAAAAAAAAACAAAAATAATGATAGCTATTGCTGACGTCAGTTTTTATGTGGAAAAGGGTGATTTAATTGATATTGAAGCAAAAAAAAGAGGGAATTCTTTTTACTTTCCAAATAAAGTAATACCAATGTTACCCGAAGAACTCTCTAATAATTTATGTTCTCTAGTTCCACAAAAAAAAAGAAAGAGTGTAGTTTTAGAGATTGATCTTGAAGATGAAAAAATAAAAAAATTTAAATTCTACAGAGCAGTAATTAAATCCATTGCTAGATTAACCTACCAAGAAGCTGAAAATATTTTTTTAGAAAAAAATAAAAACAATAAGCTTTTTCCAATTATCTTAAACCTCTTTAACACCTTCAAGGTTCTTCAGGAAAACTCAAAAAAAAGAAATAAAATTTCTTTTGATCCTGATGAATATGTTGTCCAAACTAATAACAAAAAAGAAATTAATCTAATTAAAAAAAAAAAATTGGAATCATATAAACTTATTGAAGAGTTTATGGTTCTTGCGAATACAATAGTCGGTCATTATTTAAAAATTAACAATATAAAATCTGTTTTCAGAAATCATGAAAAACCTCCTAATGAAAAAACAAAAATACTTAAAGAGATAATATCAGAATATAATCTCAATCATTCTGGTTCCTTTAATTCACAGCATGATTTTAATAAAATTATAGAGATTCTAAAAGAAAATAAGATAAGTTTTCTAAACGATATGTTGCTTAAGTCACAGTCAAGAGCATTTTATGGCACTGAAAATAAAGGGCATTTTGGTCTTTCACTTGATTATTACGTCCATTTTACATCACCAATTAGGAGGTACTCAGATCTTGTAGTACACAGAGACCTAATTGACTGCTATTTTTTGAAAAAAAAAAATTCGCGAATTGAATTTACAGACCATCTTAACAACCAAGAAAAAAAAGCAGATTCTATTGAGAGAATGATATTTGATGTGGCATCAAGTTATCATTTAAATAAATTTAGAAATTATGAATTTAACGGATTTATTGATTCTGTTGAAAGTTTTGGAGTTTTTATTAAAGCAATAAACTTTCCATTTTCAGGATTGGCTAGATATAGCAGAACTTTTGACAGTAAATATGAAGAAAAAAATAAACACAAATATAAGCTTGGACAAATAGTTAAATTTAAAATAAAAAGAATCAATAATCGAAATGGTAAGATTCTACTATTTAAGGTAAAAAAACTAGGTAATGATGCACAAAAGTAAATTAAAATTTTTGAGAAGAGGTTTTGCAAAAAAATGTCCTAATTGTGGGTTGTTCCCTATTTTTTCAAGATATGTAAAGACTCATAAAAAATGTTCTAAATGTGGAATAAATTTTTCTGAATATAAATCTGATGATGGTCCTGCTTACTGTACAATTTTTATAGTAGGGCATATTTTAATTCCACTTATATTACTAACTGAAAAGAACTTTAGTCCACCTACTTTGATCCAAATGATCATATGGCCGCTGATTACAATAACACTTACGCTTTGGCTTCTTCCAAAAATAAAAGGTGCATTTTTAGCCTTTCAGATTTTTGTGAAAGATAGATAAAGATAACCTTGACAGATTAATTTAAAATTATATAAAACCAATATGGCAAAATCTAATACCATACAGGTTAAAATGGTTAGCACTGCAGATACGGGTTATTTTTATGTAAAATTCAAAAATCCTAAACTCAAAACTGAAAAATTAGAGCTTAAAAAATACGACCCTAAAGTAAGAAAGCACGTCGTTTTCAAAGAACAAAAAATTAAATAATTATTTTTTTTTTTTCTTCAACTGAAGACCCAAGTCACGAAGTTGAGTTTCATTAACTATGTTTGGCGAACTCATCATTAAATCCTCAGCTTGCTGATTCATTGGAAATGCTACTATTTCTCTGAGATTTTCTTCACCTGATATCAACATGATAATTCTATCTATACCTGGAGCAGAACCTCCATGTGGGGGAGCACCAAACTTGAAAGCATTAAATAAGGAGCTAAACCTTTCTTTTAATTCTTTCTCCGAGTACCCAGCTATTTCAAAAGCCTTGACCATAATATCTCTCTTATGATTTCTGATAGCTCCAGATGACAGTTCTATGCCGTTACAGACTATATCAAATTGCCAGGCCAGTATTTCAAGTGGGTTTTTTTCTAAAAGAGCTTGCATTCCTCCTTGAGGCATTGAGAAAGGGTTGTGACTGAAGTCTATTTTTTTTGTAACAGGATCTAGCTCGTACATTGGATAATCTACAATCCAACAAAATTTAAACTTATTTTTTTCTAATATTTGCAACTCATTACAAATTTTGGTTCTAACAAGGGCAGAAAATTTAGTTGCATTAGATTTTTCATCACATATAAAAAACACAGTTTCACCATTTTTCAGATCAATTTCTTTTTTTAAAGACTCAAGGTTTTCTTTATTCATGTTGTTGGAGATTGGACCTTTAAAATCATTATCTTCTAAAATGACATAACCTAAACCTTTCTGACCCTCATCTTTTCTAGCCCAGTCATTTAGTTTATCAAACCACGCTCTTGGTTTTGAACTTGAATTAGGTGCTTTTATTGCTTTTACAACACAGCCCTTCTCAATATTTAACTCAAAAATTTTAAAACCAGAACTTCTAAAACATTTAGTAACATCTGATATTATTAATGGGTTTCTTAGATCAGGTTTATCAGTACCATACCTCTCCATTGAATCTGAATATTTAATTCTTTTGAAAGGTGGAGTTGAAACCTCAAAGTTTGAGTTCTCTTTGAAAACTTCAAACAACACTGGTTCGATTTCATTAAAAATATCCTCTTGTTCTGCAAAAGACATCTCAAAATCTAGTTGATAAAACTCTCCAGGAGACCTATCTGCTCTCGCATCTTCGTCTCTGAAGCAGGGTGCAATTTGAAAGTATTTGTCAAAACTTGATACCATCAAAAGTTGCTTAAAAATTTGGGGTGCTTGAGGTAAAGCATAAAATTTTCCGTTATGAAGTCTACTAGGAACCAAAAAGTCTCTTGCACCCTCAGGTGAAGAGGATGTTAAAATAGGTGTTTGAATTTCCAAAAACCCTCTACTTATCATTTTAGATCTTAGGCTATTAATTATTTTTGATCGTAAAATTATATTTTTTTTATTTTTTTCTCTTCTTAGATCTAGGTATCTATATTTAAGTCTAAGTTCCTCAGGTGAATCATCTTCCATTGCCACTTGGAAAGGTATTTGTTCTGACTCATTTAAGATTTCAATTTTTTCAGATAAAATTTCAATCTCACCTGTAGGAAGATTTTTGTTAATTGTATCTAATGACCTTTTAACAACTTTTCCTGTAATTTTTATAACACTTTCAAGTTTTAGGGTTTCTAATTCTGAAAACATCTTATTGTCGGAATTAACAACACATTGTGTCATTCCAAAATAATCTCTGAGATCTATAAAAAGAACGCCACCATGGTCTCTTTTTTTATTAATCCACCCTGAAACGAAAACTTTTTTATCTATGTCCTGAACTGATAATTCACCGCAGTTATGTGATCTAAAATAACTCATACTATTGAAGCAATATCTTTTAAATGATAATTTTTATTAGTGTTAATCCATACTAATGATCAATTAAAAAATTTCTATCTAAAATGTCAAAAACATGAAATCGTAGCTGTTGACACAGAATTCTATAGAGTAAACACTTACTATCCTAAATTTTGTCTTCTACAAATGGCTAATAAAGAAGAAACAGTTCTTATAGATCCTTTTAATAAAGAATTAGATATATTACTAATCAAAAAAATTTTATGTTCCTTTAAGATTCTCAAGATATTTCACGCTGCTTATCAAGATTTAGAGATCTTTTTTAACCTTTTTAAACAATTACCTAAGAATATTATAGACACTCAAATATGTATAAGTTTATTAGGACTGTCAAATTCACTTGGGTATGCCGACTCAATAGATTATTTCTTGAAAAAAAAAATTGATAAAACTTACCAATTTATTGATTGGAGGAAAAGACCACTTTCTAAAAAGAAAATAAATTATGCAAGTAATGATGTAAAATATCTCATACCACTATACATGGTAATTTTGAAAGAATTAAAAAAAAAAAATTTTAAAGATATTCATAAATATCATATTAAGTTGCTCGATAGAAAAACCTATCTAAAAAATCCCAGTCTAGCATGGCAAAAAATTAAAATCAGAAGTAAGGAAAGTCACAAATTAAATCTCCTCAAAGAAATTTGTAAAAAAAGAGAATCAACGGCAAAAACAAAAAATATTCCTATTAAAAGGTTAATAAAAGATCAAGAAATTAAATATATTTCAAACAAGAAAACTAATTATTCCGATATATTAAAGATTTTAAATTCTATTAAAGATAAGTCTTTTAAAGAAGAATTAAAAAAAATATTTTTAAAATATGGCTAAATTTCTAAAATTCTTTTTAAAAAACTAAAGGAAATATTTGAATGACTTTCTAAAGACTCACTATCAATTTTTTTTGCAATTTTAATAGCAAATTTATAAGACCTCTCAATTCTATTTGTTAAATAATCAATTTTTTTTTTTTCAATATTTATTTCTCTTTCTTCCAAATATTTCCTAATTATATTTGCCAAAAGAAGATTATCAGGTTCGTGTACTTGAACGACAAGTGAATCTGAAACTCTTGATAATAAATCATTGATTTTTGTAGGTAATTGTCGTGGTGGAACATTTGATGTCATTAAAAGAAAAGACTTTTTTTTTTCTTTTATTATATTTATTAAGTTTAATAATTTTTCATCATTCTTTTTTTTTAAAAACAAATCAGCATTATCTAATATCCAATTGTTGTGAGTATTAAAATGATTTTTGTAAGTATTATTAAGAAACTTTTCTATCTTTTTTTTATCAAGAAATATGGCCTTTGATTTTTTTTGCCATATTTTACAAATTGTTGTTTTTCCACATTTAGTCGGCCCATACAAAAAAAAAACTGATTATTCCAATTCGGCCATTTTTGGATTAAATCAAATGCAAGTGAATTCTTTGAAGTCACATAGAAATCTTTTTTATTTTCAAACTTGAAATTTAAAATATCTTGTTTCATTAATAATTTTCAACTTTGTAAAGATTCCCATCTGAACCAGCTTTGATTAACCTTAAACTTTTACTTTGTAATCTCAAATTTATATTCTTGATACTATAATTTGTGAAAATTTCATAAATTGTTTTTTTATCTCTTAACTCCTTAATTTTAGCATTATTCGTTCCTATTATTTCAAAAATTGCCTCCTCAATTAAGAAACTTTTTTTTATATCTTCTGAATCAATGCTTATAAGAATTAAACTTTCAGTGTTAGTTGCAAGGTTCTCTGAATCAATTCTACTTTTCCACCAGTTTTGTAGTTCTTTTATTACAAATTTTGCAACCAAATCTATTTCTGATGAGTTTTTACCTTCGACCAATAAATCATGATTACCAATTTTTATTTTTGAAAAAATATTATTTGAAAAAAGTTTTGCATCTAATTTTAGATCGAAATTATTTTTATTAATATCAAATTTTTCCTCTAAAAAGATAATTATTGCTTTTTTTTTATTATATAGATCTAAAAAATTAGTAATTTTACTCACATTCATATTGACAATTTGTTCTGCTGAAATTTTCAATCTATTAATATTACTTTTTTCTGGGAAATAAAGTTTAAGTAAACTTTGTTGATCATATTCTTCTAATAAAAAATCGTACCATAAATTTTCTTTGTCCCAGAGATAAAATGTATTAAATTTTTTTAAAATAGGAAAAATCAAATAACTTTCTGACACAAAAATGTTTAGATCAATATTATTATCACTAAAAAATTTTTTTACTCTTTCAGGGTTAAAATTAATAGATATTTCAGCATAATAATTTATTTCAGTAATTTTTTCCGATTCTATCTTATAGTCACTTACAAGATCGGCTAGATTAAGGTCTGAAATTTGACTGAATTTTAAAAAATCTTCTGGTGTTAAAATATTTTTTGCTAATATATTAAATCCATTTTTAAACGAAATATTTTTAGCATTATCCCTTAACTCTAAAACATTTCCATTATTTTCTAAATAAACTTCATTGTCTTTAATATTATAAATTTCTTCGTTAGCAAAACAACTTGCTATATTGGTAAAAAAAAAGAATATGATAAGACTTAATATTTTTAACATTTTCAAGTATAAGTTATAAACTTATAACATTAATTTTTTAAAAACTAAACATTGAAGGAGTTTAAAAATTTCTACTTATAAATCATCTGGTGTTGATACAAGAAAATCTTCAAAATTAGTAAAAAAACTGGAAACTATAACAAAAAAAAATTTTAGAAAAGAAATTATTTTAAACCCTGGGGGATTTTGCTCAATCTTCGATTTAAAAAAACTTAAATATAAAGATCCAATTTTATTAAGTAGTACAGATGGAGTTGGTACTAAACTAAAATTGGCTTTAGAACAAAAGAATCTTAAATTTTTAGGATTTGACTTAGTTGCAATGTCAGTGAATGACATTTTAGCTAGTGGAGGAGAACCACTTTTTTTCCTTGATTATATATCAACATCAAAAATAAAGGATAATATATTTTTTGATTTAATAAAAAGCATTAACCAAGCTTGTTCTGAAGCCGGTTGTTCGCTCGTAGGAGGAGAAACAGCAGAAATGCCTGGAATGTACAAAAATGACGAATTTGATCTAGCTGGTTTTGCCGTAGGTGCAGTTGAAAGAAAAAATAAGATTGGAAAAGAAAAAGTTAAAAAAGACTCACTTATTTTAGGTCTAGAATCTAGTGGTTTTCATTCAAATGGATTTTCACTTATAAGAAAAATTATTAGTGAAAAAAAAATATCCCTTAATACTAAGACTCCTTTTAAATCAGATTTTGAATTATTGGGTGAAGATTTGGTCCAACCAACAAAAATTTATGTTAAATCACTTCTTCCACTTATTAAAAAAAAAAAAATATGTGCAATCTCTCACATTACTGGAGGAGGTATTTATGAAAACCTTGAAAGAATCATTCCCGACAGAATGAATGCTTTAATTGACTTTAAAAAATTCATAATTCCTGACAGATTTGTTTGGCTTAAAGAGTTGGCAAATATTAGTACAAAGGAAATGCTCAAAACCTTTAATTGTGGTATTGGTTTAATTATTATTATTAATCATAGAAATAAAAAAGATGTACTTGATTTTTTAAGAAGAAAAAAAACTAATGTTCATATAATGGGTGAAATAAAAACAAAGAAAAGTTTTGAGAAAAAAGTATCAATTAAGAATTTCGGTGGATGGGATTTAACTTAGCAATATTAATTTCAGGCAGAGGTTCAAACATGCTAAACATTGTTGATGCATGTAATAATAAAACTTTATCCTCAAAAGTTAAAATAATAATATCTAACAATAAAAAATCTTCTGGGTTAGCAAAAGTTAAAAAAAAAGGAATAAAAACTAAAATCATACATGAAAATCAAATTAAAAAATTTGAAAAAAAACTTTCTCAAATTCTTCTTGAGGAAAAGATTAATTTAATATGTTTAGCAGGATTTATGCGAATTCTCAGTGAAGATTTTTTATGTAGTTGGAAAAAAAAAGTCATAAATATCCACCCTTCAATTCTCCCTGCTTTTAGTGGGCTTGATGCCGTAAAACAAGCAATAGAAAAAAAGGTAAAATATACAGGATGTACAATACATTACGTAGATAAGGGTATTGATACTGGAGAAATAATTGATCAGAGAATAGTGAGAGTATTAAACACAGATAATGAGAAAAAATTAGCGAAAAAAATATTGAAAGAAGAGCATATATTATATATAAAAGTTATAGAAACTCTTGAAAAGGAAATTAATAATGGCAAAATTAAATAGCAAATTCCAAGAAAATTTTTATTCCAGATTTATTAAATTCACAATAATCTCGTGCATAGCTGTTACAATACTTCTTTTCCTATTATGGTTTTTCTTAATATTTTAACCGCCTAATTGTTCGAATATTTCTCTTTTTGAAAAGAAATAATCAATTTCTATTTTTGAATTTTCTTTACTATCTGAACCATGAACAGAATTTTCCTCTACAGATAAACCATAAGCTTTTCTTATTGTACCTTCATCTGCATTAGTCGGATTAGTTGCTCCCATTAATTTCCTATAATTATTTATAACATTTTTACCTATTAGAACTTGAACGATAATAGGGCCTGACGTCATATACTCACACAAATCATTGAAAAAAGCTCTTTCTTTATGTACAAAATAAAAACCTTTTGCATCATTTAATGAGAGATGTATCATTTTCTGAGCAATGATTTTCATTTTATTTTTTTCTATTAATGAGTTAATTTCTCCTGTAAGACCGCGTTTAACAGCATCTGGCTTGATTATTGATAAAGTTTTTTCCATAAAACAGTCTCCTTATATAGTTTAAATTGTTTTCCATTTGAATTTTTCTAACTCATAAAAGCATTTAATAGTTTTAATTTTATTTTTTAATTTAGTGGATATTGTTGAAAAAATTTCTTTGTCAACTTCATTGTAAGAAAAAAAGAAAAATTTTTTTAAAAAGGAAATCTTTTTTATTTTTACTTTTGGTGAAATAAGAATGATATCAAAATCGAGTAGTTTTTTCATTTTAAGATAATCACCATAAAATAAAACTAATTTATCTTTTGAGTAAAGTTTTTCAGTAAAGATTTTGTGGGGTAAAAATTCATTTTTTTCTTTTGTCCATAGATATTTATCCAAGGATTTCATCTCTAATTCACTTGATAAATTAATTATTACTTTTTTGTCCCTGAGCTTTTTAACTAAAGAATTGACTATGTAGCTAAAATCTGACTTGACGTAATAAAGGTTTATTTCGTGAAAGTTATTCATAATTTTTTTTTACAAACTCATCAAGTAGTCTTACACCAAAACCAGTGCCACCAGGTCTTGCGAATTTTGTCCCTTTTTTTGACCACGTAACTCCAGCAATATCCAAATGAGCCCAGCTTGTTTTGTCAACAAATCTTTTTAGGAATTGAGCGGCCGTTATACTGCCTGCACCTCTAGTTCCTGTGATATTTTTCATATCAGCTACTGGACAGTTTAACAACTTATCAAACTCATCATCCATTGGCATCTGCCATACCAGCTCTTTGGTAGTTTTTGAAGCATCAAGAATTTTCTTTACAAGGAGATCGTCGTTTGAAAACACCCCAGCGTATCTTTCTCCAAGTGCTACAATTATTGCACCAGTCAATGTAGCTAAGTCAATCATTAATTTGGGTTTAAATTTTTGGTTTACATACCACAGAACATCAGCCAAGACTAAGCGCCCTTCAGCATCCGTATTCAAAACTTCAATTGTTTGACCTGATAAGGACTCAACAATATCTCCTGGTCTCTGAGCATTTCCATCCGGCATATTTTCAACTAAGCCTACTGCACCAATAACATTAGCCTTTGCTTTTCTTAAGGCAAGTGTGTACATCAAACCTGCAACAACTCCTGCCCCTCCCATGTCCCATTTCATATCTTCCATACCTGAGGAGGGTTTTATCGAAATACCTCCTGTGTCAAAAGTTACTCCCTTACCAATAAAAGCTATTGGTTCGGATTTTTTTCCCTTAAGACCATTCCATTTCATTATCATAACTCTAGCAGGACGAACTGATCCCTGAGCAACACCTAATAAAGCATTCATTCCAAGAGTCTTAAGTTTTTTTTCGTCAAAAGTTTCTATTTCAACACCTACTTTCTTTAAATCTTTGCAAAATTCAACAAACTTTTGCGGATACAATACGTTTGCCGGCTCAGAAACTAAATTTCTTGTAAGAAAAATTCCATCTAGACACCTGATTTCATGTTTAATCCTTCTTTCTAATTCTGAACAATATTTTCCATGAAAACCAAGGATCCGAACCTCATCGATTTTGAAATCTTTTTTTGAGACATTTTTATATTTTTCGAATCTATAATCTTTTAATTTAAAACCAATGAGCAAATTCTCAATAATTTCTTCTCTTTTCTTTGTGTCATCAAAGTTTTGATTAAATAAAATCATTATTTTTTTTTCTTTTTTATTTTCAAGATAGGAAAGTAGTCTACCAAAAAAAGAATGCTGAATAGATTTATCCTTCGAATGTTCTAGTCTTACGTAAGTAAACTTTGAAACAAACTCAGATTTTTTTTGTTTTTTCTGAATATTTTTATACAAAAAGGTCTCAATTATTTCTTTTTCTTTTTTTTTATTTTCTAAATAACTGTTTAAAATATCTTCAGAACTTTTGTCTAAATGATTATTGGAATTTACTTTTTTATTATCTGGTGAAATAATAACAAGGTGGTAATTTTGTTGAGAAATATTTTCAAAATTAATTTTCATTTGTCTAAATATTATTAAGGATTAATTATTTTAAATAATGTATATTGTATTTTAAAAAAAATTCAATGAATTTAGTCGATAAATACATTTTTAAACAACTTCTTAATAATTCGTTACTAATTTTAATATTTATTATTTCAGTATTTTGTTTAGCAAAAAGTGTTCAATTAATTGAATTAATGATTAGTAGGAACCTTCCTTTTCTTATCTTCATTAAACTCATAATGAATTCTATTCCACAAATAATTCCAGTTTTGTTTCCTGTAATAATTTCTTTATCAATTTTTTTTGTTTATTCCAGGATGATTAATGACAAGGAGCTAATAGTACTTCAGTCTTCAAATTTTTCAAACATTGATCTAATAAAACCAACATTTTTTTATAGTTCTTTGATAGCAATTATTTGTTCATTTTTTTCAATTTATCAAACCCCACAATCAAATAAAAATTTTAAGCTACTCCTATATACCATTAAAAACGACTATTCTTCAAGCCTTCTTCAAGAGGGGGTATTCAATACCATAGGGAAAGATTTTACAATTTTTATAAAAGAAAGTAATAAAGACGGTTTAAAAAACATATTTATTCACGATACAAGAGACACTGAAAAACCATCAACACTCATAGCAAAAAAGGGGAAAATAATAAATACTAGCAATGCTACAAAAATTTTTTTAGAGGATGGTTCACAGCAATTTCAATCAAAAGAGAAAAAACTTTCAATCCTTTACTTTGATGAGTATCTATTAACTATTAATCAAAACAAAACCAATAATTTCTTTGATAGATGGAAGTCCCCATCCGAAAGATCAATGTTTGAACTTAGAAATCCAAACCCTGACTCTCTAGATGATAAATATAACCTTCAAGCATTTAAAGCAGAAATTACTATAAGGTATGCTATACCTATCAATGTAGTAGCATTTAGTATTCTAGTGGTAAGTTTTTTACTAAGTTTTAAATTCGATAGAGTTGATAACATCTCAAAAGTTTTGAAGGTTTTTGGATTAATAATTTTTTTACAGATAATATCAATAACTTCCTCTAATTTATCAATTAAGTTTAATGGAATGCATTTTATAAATTTTTTACCATCAACTTTCTGTTTGCTTTGCTCATGTTTTATTATTTTAAAATCTAAGAGATTAGTTAATGCTAATAAATAAGTTAGTTCTGAAATATCTACTGAAGGAAAATCTTTTTTCATTTTTTTTAGTTTTTTCATTCTCTTGTCTTCTTTTTATTTCAATTGATCTTATTGAGTTGATCAGAAGAAGTTCAACAAAAGAAATTGAAATAGGTATTTTAGTAAAAATGGCATTTCTTCATATACCTAGCTTATTCCCAATAATTTTACCTACAGTATTTCTATTGAGTTCAATGCATACATACATGAAACTAAATAAAAATAATGAGTTAATTGTTTTTAGAGCCTCAGGGTTTTCAATATGGTTCTTAATTTTTCCTGCAATTTGTAATGCGCTTTTAATCAGTATTCTCTATGTTTTTGTTTTTAACCCAATCTTTGCATATATGAATATAAAATTTAAGAATTATGAAAGTAATTATTTCAAAGGTAGTTACGGGTTATTTTCAATATCTGAAACGGGATTATGGTTAAGAGAAAAAACAGATGACTTTGAATTCGTTATTAATGCCCAACATTATTCTTTCGATAATAACATATTAAAAAATGTTAAAATTTTTAAGTTTAGTCAGGAAAATAAATTTTTAGAGAGAATTGATGTTCAAAATGTCAAAATGCTTGATTCGAATTTATGGGAACTAAAAAAAGGGACCAAACTTGAAATAAATAAACCTCCAAAATTGTTCGATATTGAAAGTATTGCAATTAATCTTGATGCAAAAAAAATTGAAAAAAATTTTAGGCCACCAGAAACTGTAGGTTTTTGGAGACTAAACGATTACATAAGTAATCTTGAGTCATCCGGTTTTGTAATTAAAAAACACGTAATTTATAAAAATTACCTTTATTCATTTCCATTAATTCTCATCTCAATGGTTTTATTAGGTTGCTCCTTATCAATTAAAAGAGAAAGAATTAAAAAAAATGTCATTAAAATATTATATGGTCTTATTATTGGATTAATTTTTCATTTCTCTTGTGATTTAATTAAAACGTTTGGACAAAGTTCAGACCTTAACATTTTTCTCAGTATTTGGGCGGCACCTTTAATTTTTAATTTTTTATTACTAAGTTCACTAATGCATCTTGAAGATGGATAAAATATTTCTTTTTCTTTTTTTAGTCATATGCTTTAACAGTAAATCAAATGAAAAGATTGAAATCAATGCGGATCAATTTACTTATGATAAGGAAAACACAAGAATCTACGCAACTGGAAATGTTGAAATAATTGATAAAGAGTTTAAGCTTTTTGCCAACAAGGTATTTGTAAATAATGAATCAAAAGTATTATCCGCCAGAGAAAATATAAAAATTTTTAATGCTGATGGAAGCATATTAAAAGCTGACAAACTTGTAGCTGATAACACTCTTGAAAATGCTTTAATAGAAAATAACCATCTATATATTCCAACATTAAATAATGAAAAGAAATACTACATGCGACTGGCAGCAAAGAAAGTTGAAAGAAGAAACAAAGACTGGGAAAGATTACAATACGGGACATTTACTGCCTGTGAAATATGTTATAATGAAAAGAAAAAGAAATATGATCCACCATTGATTCAACTTAAAGCAAAGACAATCATTCATGATAAAAAAAAGCTAAATGTGAAATATTACGACGCTTTTCTTGATGTCGCCGGTAAAAGCATATTATATCTTCCATATTTTTCTCATCCATCACCTTTGGTAAAAAGGAAAAAAGGATTCTTACCCCCAAGTTTTTTTCAAACTCATTATTTCGGGCTAGGAGCTAACATACCATATTACTACCCTCTCAGTGATTATAGCGATGTAACTGTGATACCAAAATTTTCTCAAAAAAAAAATCCAGCTTTTTTAATTCAACATAGAAAAAATTTTAAAAATGGTGAAATGAAAAATGAGTTTAGCGGAACAATTGAAAACCAAAAAATTAATCAAGTTAAAGAAGATAGAAAAAGAGGTCATATTAATTCTGAGGGTATTTTTTTTCTCAGTTCTAAAGATTATGCTAGTTATAAAATACAAAGAACCACTGATAGAAACTATAAAAATACTTACAAATATGGATATGATCACGTTCTTGAATCAAATATTAAATTAGAATCGCTCAGAGGTTATAATTCTTACAGTTTAGAATCCTATGTTTTTCAAGATGTAAGAAGGGAATTTAATAGAAAACTAACACCTAGAATCCTTCCAAGACTTTTATTAAATTTAAGCTCAAAGCCTCTTAATAAGACACTTAACTATAACACCAATATTGAGTTTGTAAGTTTGTATAGAACCAAGGGGACAGAGACAAAAAAGTTATTTATAAATCAAAATATTACTTTTCCTTCGATACTTAATGATGGGACGTTGTTAAAATTTGGAGGGCACTTAAACGCTGGGGTATACAATGTAAAACAGTATTTAAACCCAGTTAATGGTAAGTTCGAACACGATGAATATAAGAATAACTTTTTTCCCCAATTTTCTCTAGAAATTTCAAAACCATATTTTAAAAATAGTAAAAAATTAATCAGTACTATTACACCAAAAGTTTTGTTTGTTAAGAGCGTTAAGAATGCCTTTAATAGAAAAATACCTGATGAAGGTGGTATAAATAATTTTGATCTGGATTTTGTTGATTTATTTAACACTAATAGAATGCATGGTACTGACAGACTGGAACAATCTTCAAGAATAGACTATGGTATAACTTACTCAAGCACAACAAAAGACTCCTTTAACGATCTCACAACAATTCAAATTGGACAGAGCCACCAATTTGATAGAAATAAATATTTGAATAAAAATACAGGTATTAATGAAAAGTTTTCAGATATTGTTGGTAGCTTCACAATTAAACCTGCTAAAGCGATTAACTTTGATTCATACTTTGTCATAAATAAGGATAATTTCTCGATTAAATCAGCATATTCAAATCTACTAATTAGACAAAAGAACTCATATCTATCACTTGGAAATACAAGATATTCCGCAGTAATAGATGAAAATGGTAAAAACTTAATTGATGGTAAAAATCAGTTCTCAGTTAGGTACGACCAAAAATTTTATGACTTTTGGAACTTTACACTATATTCAACATTTGATAATAAAGGCAAATTAAAATTATATAATTACGGAACAAAAATAAAATATGAAGATGAATGCTTTGGAATGTCGTTCTCATGGACTAGACAATACACCCACAACCCAGAAGACCCTACATCAAATAATTTTGTTTTCTTATTTAGTCTCAAAGAAATTATGGAAAGTGATCTCTAATATTATTATTTTTTTTCTTCTAGAAATATTTTTTTTTCAAAATCTCTATGCTCAAGAAAAATTTGAAGGAATGATTGTTAGCATTGATAAAGAAATCATTACAACATACGACCTTTCACAAAGAATAAAATTAGCTTTAAAATCATTAAATCTCGAAGATACTATTAGTAATAGAGATTCAGTCAGAGAAAGGATGCTTGAACTTCTCATAATAGAAAAAATTAAAACGATTGAAGCCCAAAAAAATGATATTAGCCATACGGAAGAAGAGCTTATAAATTTTACATCAAGTATTTACAACTTTTCAAAAGATGACTTCAAAGGCTTCAAATCTTTTTTAGAAAATGAAGGTTTCGATATTGATATTTTACTAGATCAAATGTCTTCTGAACTTCTATGGAAAAAGTATTTACAAAAAGTCCTTGCCTCAAAAATTATTATTAGTGAACAAGAAATACAAGATTCATTTGATGAACGAACAAAAAATAAAGGTAAATATGAATTTGATTACAACCAAGTTAAATTTATGAATAACCCACCTGAAAATTGGAAAAAATCTAAAAAAAAAATGGAGGAATTTTTAAAACTACTCGATAAAGGAATAACCTTTGAAAACCTATCTAAGAAATTTAATGAGGTATATTCTATGGATAGTCAGAATAGCAGGTGGATTCTCGAGGACAGAATTGATCAAAAAACGAAAGACACACTTAAAGGGATGAAAGAAGGTCAAATTTTAAGCCTTCGTGACTCAGACGGTTACAAAGTAATAAAACTAAATAAAAAAAGATTTTATGGTAATAGCAACTTTAAATATTCATTTTTGAAGCTTTTAGCCTACAATGATGAGTCACTTAAAAAAATTCAAAAAAATGAGATCAGTTGTGATATGGTCAGTAAAACTTTAAAAAATAATGTAGAATTAATGAAATTTGAAAACCTCATGCTTGAAGAGATGAACAAAATTTTTAGAGACAACTTAGAAATATTAAAAGAGGGCGAGATGACAAATGTTTTAAAAAAAGACTCTGAATTTATGAGACTTAAATTATGTAAAAAAGTCATTAATAATAAAAGTGTTATTTCAAAAACTGATATAGAAAAAATGATCTATACTCAAAAATTCAACCAAATGGCAAATACTTTAATATCTAATCTTAGAAAAGACACAAATGTAAAGTTTTTCAATAAGTAAAAATAATGAAAAGAAAACCAATTGTAATTTCTATGGGAGAGCCATCAGGAATTTGTTCTGAAATTTTAATTAAAACTTGGATTAACAGGAAGAAAAAAAAATTACTGCCTTTTTTTGTTGTTGATGATAAGGAAAAGATTAAATTTATTATTAACTTATTTAAATTAAAAGCAAAAATTAAACTTATTAAGAATCCCAACGAAACTTTTGAATTTTTTAATAATTACTTACCTGTTTACGATTTAGGTAAAAAAATTAAATTTAAATTAGGCCAACCTGAGAAAAAAAATAGTAAGTTTATAATTGATTCATTAAAAACGTCCTTCGATTTTGTTAAAAATAAACAAGCATCAGCATTAGTAACTTTACCTATTTGCAAAAAAACAATGAAACAATATGGATTTAATTATAATGGTCAAACTGAATACATGGGATTTTTATCTAGAAGATTTATAAACAAATCTGCAAGTGAAATAATGATTTTAACAACTACAAAACCAGTTGACTTGGGAAAAAACTTAGTGGTAGGTTTAGCAACTACTCACGTACCATTAAAAAAAACTTTTGTTAAATTAAAAAAAAAAATCTCAAAGAAAAAATAATAATTTTCAATAATACATTAATATCTATATGGAAAAAAAAAAAGACCATTAATTGGTATTTTAGCATTAAACCCTCATGCAGGAGAAGGTGGGCTTATTGGAGAAGAAGAAGAACAAATTATCTTGCCTGTTGTTAAAGATCTAAAAGCCAAAAATCTAAATTTACATGGCCCCTTAAGTGGTGATACCTGTTTTTTTAAAAACAACAGAAAAAATTATGATGGAATGTTTTGTATGTTTCATGATCAGGGGTTATCGCCTGTCAAAACCCTTGATTTTTTTAATTCTGTCAATGTAACTGGTGGACTTCCAATTTTAAGAGTATCACCAGACCATGGCCCTGCATTTGATATTGCAAAAAAGAATATAGCAAAAACTGATAGTTTAATTGCTTGTTTAAAATTTATAGAAAAGTATTCATGACCATTGCATTCAAACATAAAAAAAGTTTAGGACAAAACTTTTTAATAAATAAAAAAATACTGCACAAAATAAGTTCTTTAAAAGATTTTAAAAACCAGGAAATTGTTGAGGTTGGTCCAGGAAAAGGTTACTTAACAGAATTTATAATTAAAAAAAAACCATCCAAACTTATACTTATAGAAAAAGATAAAACTTTGAATACAATACTTTCTAATTTGATTAAAAATAAAGATACTAAAATTAAATTAATTATTGGGGATGCTTTAAAAATATCAATAAACAAGTTATCAGAGAAAAAAATAATACTTATTGGAAACCTACCTTACAATATAGCAACTACTCTTATCTTAAATTGGTTGAGATATATCAATTCTTTTAAGTCTATTATAGTCATGGTTCAAAAGGAAGTAGCATCAAGACTTTCAGCTGAGAAAAAAACAAAACATTATGGGAGAATCTCAGTTTTAATTCAGGTAGTAGCTGATGTAAAAGTTAAATTTGATATTGCACCAGAAAATTTTTTTCCACAACCTAAAGTTTATTCATCAATAATTGAAATTATTCCCAAAAAAAAAATTGAATTTGATTATCACAAACTTGATAAATTTCTAAAGGTATCGTTTATGCATAAAAGGAAAACTTTAAAAAATAATCTCTCTAAAATTGGTACTAACATTGAAGAAAAAATATTTAAATGTGGAATAGACCCTGCACTTAGACCTGAAGAAATAAGTCCGAATCAATTCATTAAGCTCTCAGAGGAGTTACTTTAAAAGCTTTTCAATAAAACTAAAAGTAAACTTTTGTCTGTCCCTTTTTTTCCTCTCAGCTTTTAAGATAGTGACTACTTCATCTGAACATTTAGCTAAATCTTCATTTATTAAAACATAATCATATTCTATCCAATGACTTATTTCTGACTTTGCTTTACTCATTCTCTTGTTTACAATTTCGGGGGAATCTTCATTTCTTTTTTTTAATCTTTCTTTAAGAATTGAATTACTTGGTGGTAATATAAAAACAGAAACAATGTCAGTTTTTGAAAAATTTGCCAATTTCTGCGCACCTTGCCAATCAATATCAAAAAGCACATCAACTCCTTTTATTAAATTTTCTTCAACAAACTTTTTTGGAGTTCCATAAAAATGATCAAAAACATTAGCATTCTCAATAAAAAAATCCTTGGCTTGAAGTTCCTTAAATTTTTTCTCTGAAATAAAAAAATAATCCTTTCCATCAACCTCACTTTTTCTTTTTTTTCTGGTTGTATAAGAAATTGACATTTTTAGATCTTTAATTTTTTTTAAAATCTCCTTACAAATAGTTGTTTTTCCGGCTCCAGAAGGAGATGACAATACGAGCATCAAACCCTTTCTATTTTTTTTCATCTTTTGAGGCCTTTATATTCTTTAAATGCTGTTTATAGTCTGAAGAAAAGTAATGCTCTCCACCTTGATTTTTTGAGACAAAATATAGTAAATCACTTTTGTTTGGAAGTGAAGTAGAAAGAAGAGAATCTTTACCAGGAAAGCCAATAATTTTGGGTGGTAAGCCTTTGTTAACGTAAGTATTATGAATTGACTTTAATTTTAGATCTTTCCTAGTTAATTTTCTCTTTAATCTATATTTCCCCTCAGTAATTGCATATATAACTGTTGGATCTGATTGGAGTCTCATTTTTTTATTTAAACGATTAAAAAAAACTCCGGAAATTATAGGTTTTTCATCTTTTATCGAGGTTTCTTTTTCAACTATTGATGCTAATATAAACATTTCATTAATACTTTTTAGCGGTATTGTTTGGTCTCTTTCAGACCAAATTTTTTGGGAGAAGTTATTTGATATTTTTTTTATATTATGCAAAATTTTTTCTGCAGAATCAGTTATTTGGTAACTATAAGTATCAGCAACTATCAAATCACTTAAATCATTGTATTCTAAAGACGAATTAGGATCAATTTCTTTGAGATTTTCTAATAATTGGTATTTATAGGATCCCTCAACAATTGTAAGTTTACGATAAACTACGTCACCATCAACTAATTTTTTAGTTACATCGTAAATTGAATTACTTTTTTCAAAAAGAAATTCCCCATATTTTAATTTTTTTTCTTGAAAACTTAATTTTACCCAAATTTTAAAAATATCTGAATTTTTAACTATTTTTTTTAAGGAAAGTTCTCTTGAAATTTCTTCCAAATTCATTCCGGGTCTTATAATAACTTTAGTTAAATTTAAACTGTCATGTTTCTTAAAAATGAGTAATGAAAAAAAATTAAGAAGAATAATGAATAAAAAGAAAACTGTAGTTTTGGGCACAACTATTTATTCTTAAATATCAAAGAAACATTGGTGCCACCAAAACCAAACGAATTAGAGAGAGAAAAGTTATTTGTATTATTAATACTTTCTTTTGGAACTAAGTTTATTCCTTCGCAATCTGAAGAAGGGTTTGTTAAATTTAATGTTGGTGGAATCACTCCATCTTTTAATGATAAAATTGAGAAAATTGATTCAATTGCTCCCGAGGCTCCTAGCAGATGACCAGTTGATGATTTAGTAGATGACATGAACAAATTTTTTTTATTATTTTTAAAAATTTTTTTTACTGCATTAAATTCTATCTCATCTCCTAAAGGAGTTGAAGTACCATGTGCATTAACATAATCAATTTGATCAGAGGAAATTTTTGCATTATTCAAAGCCATTTTCATGGCTCTAAAACCTCCACTACCATCACTTGCTGGTGCTGTTGGATGATATGCATCGCCAGTTAGACCATAACCAATAATCTCTGCATAAATCTTAGCTGACCTTTTTTTTGCGTGTTCAAATTCCTCAAGAACTAACATTCCAGACCCTTCAGATAATACAAAACCATCTCTATCTTTGTCCCATGGTCTAGAAGCTTTTTCTGGGTTGTCATTAAATTTAGTTGATAACGCTCTCATTGCACAAAAACCAGAAATACCGAATCGAGTGCAAGCTGCTTCTGTCCCCCCTGCTATCATTATATCAGCATCTCCATAAGAAATTATTCTAAATGAGTCACCTATTGCATGGGCGCCAGATGCACATGCTGTTACAACTGAATGATTAGGCCCTTTAAGTTTATATTTTATAGAAATATGTCCAGAGGCAAGATTTATTAAACAAGAGGGAATAAAAAACGGTGATATTTTCCTAGGACTTCTTCTTAAGTTATCTGAGCTCATTCTAATACCATCTAACCCTCCTATTCCAGAACCAACCATGACCCCAGCTCTTTCTGAATCTTTTTCTGAATTTGGTAACCATCCAGAATCCTCAATTGCTTCTTTAGCAGAAATCATTGCGAATTCAATGAAAGGCTCAATTTTTCTTTTATCTTTAGAACTTAAAACATTTTCAGGGAAGAGATCTGAATTTCCTTCAAGAGGAACTTGTCCCCCTATTTTTGAAGTTAAATCATCGATTTCAAATCCTTGAAGTTTTCTTATACCTGATTGGGCATTAATCAGTTTTTTCCAATTTAGATCAACACCATATCCAAGTGGCGTACACATTCCAATCCCTGTTACGACCACTCGCCTCATATTTCTAATTTTGTGATTTTTCTATATGTTCAATTGCGTCTTTGATGGTTGTTATTTTTTCAGCAATCTCATCTGGAATCTCTATATTAAATTCTTCTTCAAATGCCATAACTAATTCAACTGTATCTAAGCTATCTGCACCTAGATCATCAACAAAGCTAGCCGTTTCAACAACCTTATCTGCCTCAACTCCTAAATGTTCAACAACAATTTTTTGTACTCTTTCTGAAATATCACTCATATTTATCCCCTGCTATTAAGTTAAAGTTATATTAATAAATATTTTTTTTTTTAAATCAAACATAATTATAACATTGCCATGCCACCATTAACATGAATAGTTTCACCAGTTATATAGCCTGAATCATCTGAAGCTAGGAATTCCACACAATTTGCAACATCATCTGGTGATCCAATCATACCTAAAGGAATTTTACTAATTATATAATTTTTTTGTTCTTCGCCAAGATTTTCTGTCATATTAGTTTTTATGAAACCTGGAGATACGCAATTAACAGTAATATTCCATTTAGCTAATTCTATGGCTATAGATTTCGTCATACCATTTAATCCAGATTTCGATGCAACATAATTAGCCTGACCCAAATTACCAGTATGGCCTACAATTGAAGTAATATTTATTATTCTTCCCCATTTTTTTTTAATCATTAACTTAGAAATGGAACTACTTAACAAAAAGTTTGAATCTAAATTTGTTTTGATCACATTTTGCCATTTTTCATAATTCATTCTTATGAACAAGCTATCATCAGTCACACCTGCGTTATTTACTAAAATATCGACATTTAAGTTTGTTGTGACAATTTCTTCAATCATTTTTGTTATTTGATTTGAGTCTTTTAGGTCACAAGGTATTCTTCTAATAATTGATTTATTATCTGTCATAAAGTTTATTAATTTTTCTTTATTTCTTGATACCACTATTAAATTGTAGTTTTTTTTTAATTTGTTACATATTGCTCTTCCTATTCCTCCAGTTGCTCCGGTTACTAAAACATTTTTTTTCATAGGCTTTCTCCATGTAGCTTAATAAAGTTTCCAATATCACTCATATTTGATAAATTAAATAAACCCTGATTAATCTTCATTCTCCTATTCAATCCTGTGAGTACTTTACCTGAACCAATTTCTAAGATTGTATCAATATTAGATTTTGAGACTTTTAAAATACTTTCTCTCCACCTTACTCTATTATAAACTTGTTCAATTAACTTTTTTTTTATTTCATCTGGTTCATCAACAAATTCTGCAGAGACATTATTTATAAATTTAATTATTGGCTTTTCAATACTAACGTGTTGAAATGCTTTGAACATAACATCAGCAGCTGGTTTCATTAAGGAGCAATGAAAAGGGGCACTTACTTGCAAATCAATGATCGATCTTGCACCAGACGATTTTAATATTTCAGAGAATTTATCAATACTTTTCCTAAACCCAGATAATATTATTTGACCTGGACAGTTATCATTGGCTATTTCACATAAAAAATCTTTTTCTTTAATTTTTTTTAATAAATCTTCAATTATTTCAAGTTCAAGTCCAATAACAGCTACCATTCTAGTTTCAATATTTTTTACAGAATTTTGCATTGCATCACCTCTAATTCTTAATAATTTAGCTGCGGAACTTATATCTAATGAATCTATGCTACAAAGACTAGTGTATTCTCCAAGTGAATGACCTAAAACAATTTCAGTAAATTCAGTCAATTTTTTTCCCAACTCGTTTTCCAAAACTTTAACTAATGCTATGCTAACTGCCATTAAAGCAGGCTGAGTGTTAGATGTTAACTTTAATTGTTCCTCATCACCATAAAAAATTATTTTTGAAAGCTTTTGACCAAGTGCTTCATCAACAGTATTAAAAACTTCTTTTGCTTTAGGGTGGTTTTCATAGAGTTCCAGACCCATTCCAACAACTTGGGAGCCCTGACCAGGGAAAATAACAGAAATTTTATTCATAATAATTAATTAAAAAAAAAATTGGTTACTTTTCAAACAATTTTATTAATGTTATAAGCTTGAATAATTAACCTTGCTAATAATATTAGCTAAACTTGATTTTTCAAGTTTAACCTTAAGGATTATGTATGTTGTACGAAAGTGTTTTTATATTTAGCGGTCAAATGACTCCCAAATCAGCTGAAACAAAATTTAACTCACTCAAAGAAAAAATAAATAAATCTGGTGGAAAGATACTAAAAACTGAATCTTGGGGACTTCGGTCCCTTGCTTATAAAATTAAGAAAAATTCCAAAGGATATTATTATCTAATTAATAGTGAGTGCGATGCAAAGGTGTTGAATGAGTTTGACAACTTGGTAAAACTAGACGATGACTTTTTAAGGTTTTTTAATCTTAAAATTAAGTCAGTAGATAAGAACCCATCTCAACTAGATGAAAGCAATGTAAAGGAAAATAGTTATGAAAAACAAAGCATTCGATAACACTTCATCCAAATTATTATACAAAAGGTCATGTCCATTATCCGGAAAAGACGCTCCAAATATTGATTATAAAAGCATTAATATTTTAAAAAAATACACTACAGAAAAAGGTAAAATTCTTCCAAGTAGAGTAACTCAAGTGTCAACAAAAAAACAGAAGAAACTTACCCTAGCCATCAAAAGGGCAAGGTTTCTGGCGTTACTACCGTACGTCTCAAATTGATGTTTTTAACAAAGGATAAGAACTTAATCGTTCTCCTTTATTCATTAATTTTAATCTTATCGTCTGAATCACTCCTTTTAAGACTATCACCAAACTTATTTCCAATTTTATGTTCAATTCCTCTAATTTTTGCTGGACAAATTATTTCTAGTAGAATTTTTTTTTCCTCGATTATTATTACTAACATTTGTTTTTTTTTTTTTTATATTAATGATTTTATTTTTTTTGATTTAAAATTTACTCTTAGGTTTTTTCTAAATTATATCGCCAACTCAATCCTAGTTTTTTTACTTTTTAGACTTTTAGATTTATGTAAAAAAAACTCAATAAATAATGAAAAAGTAATAATTTTTTTTAACCTTTTTGTTTTGTCAGTCCTTTTAATTTTTAATTTCTTTTATTACTACCAAATTGATCATCAAGAACTGAGAGACTTTATATCTCAACTTTTTTCTAAAATTATTCAAAATTCAAATATACAAGAAAACATAATTAGTGAGGAAGGAATTAATTTTTTGATTAAAGTAATACCATCTTTGAATGCTTTTGTTTTAATGACATTTATTATTATTAACTTTTTTCTAACAAATATTATTTTAAAAAAAATAAATTTCACAAGAAATTATTCCATTGAGTTCAGTAAGTTCTTTTTACCACCAAAAATTTTCCTAATTTTTAACATTTTAATTTTTTTCTCAATTTTTTTAACCAATGATATGAAATTTTATTTTTTTAGTACAGTAATAGTATTAAGTTTTTTAGTTTTTTATCAAGGTTTGATTTATTCATACCAGTTTTTAGATTCGTTGGATCTAAATATTTTTTTAAAAAGTTTAATTATCTTTTTACTTTTTATTTTTTTAGGTTATGTTCTATTTTTATTTATATTTCTTAGTGGATATTATATAAGTTTAAAAAGAATTATTACTAAAGTTTCGGAATAAATAAAATGGATGTCATACTTTTAGAAAGTTTAAACAAGCTGGGCGGCATTGGTGATCTTGTTACTGTAAAAGATGGCTATGCCAGAAATTACCTTATTCCCCAAAAAAAAGCCTTGCGTGCAAATGACGAAAATAAAGAATATTTCTCGAAAATAAAAAAAGACTTAGTAGAAAAAAATATAAAAATAATCGAAGACGCCAAATTAACTGTACAAAAAATTTCTAAATTAGAAGTAATCTTTATTAGAAATGCAAGTGACAATGGTCAATTATACGGTTCTGTATCACCTAAAGATGTTTCTAACTACTTCACTGAAAAAAAAATAAGCATAAAGCCTTCGAATGTTAATTTTCATGACGCCATAAAGAAAATTGGTATTTATGAAATTAATATAAGACTTCACCCAGAAGTTGGATGTAACTTAAAAATTAATGTTGCAACTTCAGAGGAGAATGCAAAAAAACAAAAAGATGAATTTGAAAAACCAAAAAAGAAAGTCGAAGATTCAAAATCAGAAAAAATAACAAGTAAAAAAAATGAATTAAGTGGTTCCTCGGAAAATGAAGATCAAAAGAGTAAAACACCTATTGCTAAAGATAAAATTAATAGCGATACTTCAAAAGATGATGAAAAAAATCAAAACTTAAAAACTTTTAAAAAAGATTCGTCTGAAAATGAAGTCAATAATGACAGTCAGTCCGATCAGAAAGAAACAAATAAATCAGAAGAGAAAAAAGTAACAAAAAAGAAAGAAAAAGAATAATTCTTTATTCTTTTAAAATTTTTAGAACCTCTTACTCGCTCTCATGTTAACATTAAACTTTCTATTATTATCAATAGGTCTATTTCTTGTTGTTAAAGGTGCTGATATTTTGATATCAAGTGCCGTTGCAATTGGAAAAAAATATGGAGTTTCTGACTTTTTTATTGGCCTAGTTGTAATTGGTTTTGGAACATCACTTCCTGAACTTTTAGTCTCAATTGATGCTATAATTAAGAAATCACCTGAACTTTCCATTGGAAACGTTCTTGGTTCAAATATATCAAACATTCTTTTAGTTTTAGGCTCAGCACTTTTAATATCAAAAATAAACTTACGAAAAATTTCAAGATTTGATAATATTTTCCATTTATTTATCCATATTATTTTTCTTCTTATAGTTTGGTTATTGATCTTTGACTACAAAATAGGAATAGTTTTTCTAATACTTTTTACTTTTTATATCTACAAATCATTTAATAATTCATTGTCAAATAGTGAAAATCAACTAGAAACAAGCGACTTTTTAACAAAAATAGTTTATAACAAACCATTAATTATTGGATTACCCACTATAATTGTTTCAATCATACTAACCTTTTTTGGAGCAGAATTTACCGTAGACTCTGTAATTGATATTTCTGATTACTTTGGAATTTCCGATTCTTTTCTTGCTTTGACTTTTGTTGCTCTAGGCACCTCTTTACCAGAAATTATTACATCAGTCAGAGCAGCACAAAAAAATATGTCTGAATTAATAATTGGAAATATTTTTGGATCTAACATCTATAATCTACTACTTATTCTTGGCTTTGTTTCTTTTTTTGAAGCCTTTAGCTTTCCAAAAGAAGTCTTATTTTTTGAAGTTATTTTTCTATTTTTTTGTGTAGTCGGTTTTTCCCTAATTCTTTATTTTAAAAAAGAATTAAATAAAAAGTTCTCATGGGTTTTTATAACTTTTTATTTTTTTTACTTATTAAAACTCCTTTTAACAAACCTTTAAAAGTTTTACACGTTTTCCACTTAATTCACAGCTAGAAAATTAATGCTTACTAAAATTTTTTTGATACTATATTCCTATGGTTAGTGATCAAAACACAAAATTAAAAAATGTTATTACTGAATCTAATAAAAATATTTCAAGAGAGATACCACTCAATATTGGTGCAGAGCAATCATTACTGGGTGCCATTATTTCAAATAACCTAGCACTTGAAAAAGTTGAAGATTTTTTAGAATCAAAGCACTTTTCAAGTAGAATTAATTCTATTATTTTTGATACTCTTAAGAGACTTATTACCAACAATCAGGTTGCCGACTTAAATACTATTAAAGTTTTTCTAGAAAATAATGATGACTTTCTGACCAATGGTGGTATGAGATATCTTCTTGAAATTGCTGAAAACTCTGTGAGTATTATTAATGCAAAGCAATATGGTGAACTTATTTATGATCTTTATTTAAGAAGAGAATTAATTGATGTAGGTACAGATCTGGTAAATAAGTCTTACACAGACTTTCAAGATGAAGATTCTAATTCAATAATAGAAAAAGTTGAATTAGATCTTTTTAATTTAACTAGTGATGGTGAGAAACAAAAAGGTCCAAAGATTTTTGATGAAGTTCTGTCAGATACTTTGGACTATGCTGAAAAAGCTTTTAAAAAGAGCTCAGATGTTGCTGTTCTTAAAACTGCTCTAAGTGATTTGGATAAGAAAATTGGTGGTCTTCATAAATCCGACTTAATAATAATCGCTGGTAGACCATCAATGGGTAAAACAGCATTTGCTACAAATATTGCATCAAATATTTGTATGGACAAACTAAACTTAAAAAAGAAAAATAATGTTTTATTTTTTTCATTAGAAATGTCTTCGGAACAACTTGCTACACGACTTTTATCTGAAATGTCAAAAATACCCTCAGAAAAAATACGAACGGGGAATATTTCCAAGATGGATTTTGAAAACTTACTAAAAAATAGTGAAAAAATTAAGAATCTCTCTCTTTTTATCGATGATTCGCCTGCACTTACATTATCAGCAATAAGATCAAGGTCCAGAAGACTTATGAGAAAAAGTGGACTTGATTTAGTTATAATAGATTACTTGCAGCTAATAAATAGTGAAAGTAGAAATTCAAATGATAATCGCGTAAAAGAAATATCTGAAATTACAAGAGGATTAAAAGCAATAGCTAAGGAATTTAACATACCTGTTATTGCCCTTTCGCAATTATCAAGAAAAGTAGAAGATAGGGAAGAAAAACGACCACAACTTGCAGATTTAAGGGAATCTGGTTCGATTGAACAAGATGCAGATTTAGTAGTTTTCCTATATAGAGAAGAATATTACTTAGCTAGAACAGAACCACCTGAGGGTACTGAAAAACATATAACATGGACTGATAAAATGGAGAAAATTCACAATATAGCCGAAATAATTGTTGCAAAAAATAGACATGGTCCAATCTCAAGAGTAAAACTACACTTCAACGCCTCTAATACTAAATTTTCTGATTTAGCTGAATCATCAGTTGACTAAATTCAATAATGAATCAAACTATAATTAATGAAAATGCTTTATTAAAAGTCAATTTGACTTTTTTAAGTGATAATTACAATTATTTAAAAAATAGTTTAAAAAATTCTAGAATTGGATGTGTTCTTAAATCCGATGCATATGGCTTAGGGTTAATTAACGTAACAAAAAAACTTGTCAAAATCGGATGTAGCGATTTTTTTTTGACAAACTTAGAGGAAACTCTAAAAGTTCGAAAAGAATGTAGCAAATCAAACATTATTTTATTAAATGGGTTAATTAATCTTAAAAAAAATGACATAAAAAAAATTTTTCATAAAAAAATAATTCCTACAATCAATTCCTTAAATGAATTAAAAAAATTTAATGAATTATCAAAAAACCTTGGTTCTAGGCCTGAAATTACTCTTCATTTTGATACTGGAATTAATCGACTAGGTATCGAGGAACAGGAAACAGTTCCTGTAATTGAATATTGTAAAAAATTCAAAATACAAGTGTTTTGTGTAATGTCTCATCTCGCATCAGCTGATGAAAGTCATAATAAATTCAATAATGAACAAAATCTAAAATTTAAAAAAATTATAAAAAACTTTCCTAATGCAACACATAGTATTGCTAACTCTCACGCTATAATTAATTTAAATAAAATTGAGTATGATTTAATTCGAACTGGTGGTTGTGTTTTTGGAACAATAGAAACCAAACCATTCAAAAATGTTGTCGAGTTATATGCTAAAGTTTTGCAAATCAAAATTATTAATAATTTCGAGCAAAGTTATGGATACAATCAAACATTTCAGTCTAAACAAAAAAAAAGAATCGCTATAATTGCTTTTGGTTATGCAGATGGCTATCCACGAACTCTTAGTAATGTTTCTTATGTTTTTTTTAAAAAAAAACTTCCAATCATAGGTTCAATTTCTATGGATTATATGATAATAGATATTTCAGGGTTAAATCAGAACGAAATTAAAGTTGGTGATTTTGTTGAGTTAATTGGCAATAATGTATTATTAAGTTTTATTGCAAAAAAATCAAAAACTATCCCATATGAAATTTTAAATAATATTGGTAATAGGGCCAAAAAAATTTATATTGACAATATATAAATTTAGTACTTTCTCATTTTTATGAATTTTGTTTTAAAAATAGGTAAAATATTTTTTGGAATATTCTCATCAGTTGGTGAAATAGTTTTATTTTTTTTTGATTGCTTAAAATATTTCTTTCTCGATAAATTCTATCCAAAAATATTTATTCAACATTTAATCAAGATTGGATACAACTCATTACCAGTTGTCGGATTAACCTCTATTTTTACAGGAATGGTTTTAGCCCTTCAATCTTACACTGGTTTTTCCAGATTTTCAGCTGAAAGTGCTATTCCCAATGTTGTTGTACTATCCATTACAAGGGAACTCGCTCCTGTGCTTGCAGGACTGATGGTTGCCGGAAGATCTGGAGCGGCTATTGCTGCAGAAATTGGAACCATGAAAGTAACTGAACAAATAGATGCTTTAAAGACCTTATCTACAAACCCTTATAATTATCTTTTTATCCCAAGAATATTAGCTGGCATAGTTTCGTTACCTTTTTTAGTTTTTGTTGGAGATATCATTGGAGTTTTTGGTGGATACCTAATTTGTACAGAAGTTTTAAACTTCAATCCAGTGGTTTATTTACAAAATACATATAATTTTGTTCAGTTTCTTGATGTATTTTCAGGTTTGGTCAAAGCATGTGTGTTTGGTTTTATTATTTCATTAATGGGGTGTTATCATGGCTATAATGCCAAGGGAGGAGCACAAGGAGTTGGTTTATCAACCACATACTCTGTGGTTTCTTCATCAATTCTAATATTATTAACTAACTATATTTTAACCTCATTCTTTTTTGACTTATGAGGAAGTTAAAAATTAATATAAATAAAATCTCTAAGAAATTTGGTGATAAAGTTGTATTAAATAAATTAGACCTTAAAATTTTTGAATCTGAATCACTAGCAATAATCGGGGAGTCTGGGTCAGGTAAATCAGTACTTACAAAGTGTATTGATGGGTTATTAACCTTTGACAGTGGAATAATCTCTTTTGATAAAATTGACAATATCAAAAAATTATCATTTATTCAAATGAATAAGTATATGTCAAAATTTGGAATATTATTCCAGAATGCAGCGCTTTTTGATAGTCTAACTATAAAAGAGAACTTAATGTTTGCTAACAAAAATGATAATTTTTCAGAGATTCTAGATGAAGTTTCACTTCCAAAGTCAATTCTTCAGGAATTCCCATCCAACCTTTCAATTGGAGTACAAAAAAGAATAGGGTTGGCAAGGGCAATTCTTCAAAACCCTGAAATACTTATTCTTGATGAACCAACCACTGGTCTTGACCCAATAATAGGCAAACAAATAAATTTGCTAATTAAAGGGCTTGTGAAAAAAAAAAAAATTACAACAATTACAGTTACACATGATATGGAAAGTGTTTACGAATTTTCAGATTATACAGCATTTATTAAAAAAGGAAAAATTTCCTGGTATGGTAAATCAAAAGACATAAATAAAAAAGGAAACTTATCCTTAACCAATTTCACTAAAGGAATTAATTAATATTGGAGTATTTATTTGGAAAATTATCTAATCTTTGATTTTTTCATACTATTTTTTATAATTATGTCTGCTTTTTTTTCATTTTTGAGGGGATTTTCTCATGAATCCCTCTCTTTGATTAATTGGATTCTTGCATTATTTGCATCCTATAACTTTGGTGGAAAATTCACTAACTTCATAAATAAATTTATAAATAATTTGTTTTTCTCTAATGGTGTTTCATATCTGTTAACTTTTTTAATAATATTTATTCTTTTCTCATTTTTGACAAAAAAAATATCCAGTTTGATAAAAAAAAGCCAGATTGGTTTTGTGGATAGGACAGGCGGATTCTTTTTTGGTATTTTAAGAGGATATTTATTTGTTTGTTTGTGTTTTTTTTCATTCCACTTTTTTTATAAAGGAAACAAATTTGAATGGATTGAAAAATCAAAATTTAACTTTGTGACACTTATAACTAATGAAAAAATTATAAACTTTCTAGAAGAAGAGAGTGAATTTGCAAAAACTTTAAGAAATGAAATTGATGAAAAGTCAGAAGTTCTCTTTGAGAAGAGTATTGATTCACAAATCAAACTTAAGAAGTTGATTGATAAAGATAAAAAGATTTATAATGAAGCAGATAAAAAAAGTCTTGAATACCTAATTGAGAACTCAGAATAAAATGAATTTTTTTTTTCATAATAAAAAGCCAAAAGATGAATGCGCAGTTTTCGGTATTTACAATCATAAAGACGCTGCTAGTTTAACTGTTTTAGGTTTACACGCTTTACAACATAGGGGACAGGATTCTAGTGGGATTGTTACCTCTGATACCAAAAACTTTTTTGCTCACAGAGGAATGGGACAAGTTTCAGAAATTTTTTCTCAATCAGATATAATTAATAAACTGAAAGGGGAGATTTCCATTGGACATAATAGATATGGAACAACAGGTGAATCTGCACTAAAAAATGTACAGCCACTATTCTCTGAGCTTAACTTTGGTGGTGTGGCTATTGCTCATAACGGAAACCTTACTAATACACAAAAATTAAAAAAGCAACTTATAAATAGTGGAGCCATTTTTCAGTCAACGTCAGATACTGAGGTTGTTCTTCATTTACTTTCGACAGCAAAAGGTGAATTTTTAGATAGACTTATTTATTCTCTTCAATCAATTAATGGTGCTTATTCTTTTCTTTTGATGACAAAAAATTCCTTGATTGGCGTCAGAGACCCTTTTGGGATTAGGCCATTAGTTTTAGGGAAATTAGGTGATTCATATGTTCTTAGTTCTGAGAGCTGCGGACTTGATATAATCGGTGCAAAATTAATAAGAGATGTTGAACCAGGCGAAATATTAATTATTCAAAACAATGAAATAAAATCAATCAAGCCTTTTAAAAATACCGAACTAAGACCTTGTTTATTCGAATATATATATTTTTCTCGTCCAGATAGTATTTTTGAAGGAAAAAATGTTTATGATGTTAGAAAAAAAATTGGGCATCAATTAGCAAATGAAAATTTATCTGACAAAGAACTTGTTGATATTGTGATTCCCATCCCTGATTCAGGTAATGCCTCAGCTTTAGGTTTTGCTGAAAAAATAGAAAAAAAATTTGAATTTGGAATTATAAGAAACCACTATACTGGTCGAACATTTATTCAAGACTCAAATTCCATAAGACACCTAGCTGTTAAGCTAAAACACAACCCTAACTTTGCATCGTTGCAGAATAAAAATATTGCACTAATCGACGACTCCATTGTAAGAGGAACAACGTCGATTAAAATTGTTGAAATGTTGAGAAATTCTGGAGTAAAAAAAATTCATATGCGAATAGCTAGTCCACCAGTAAAATACCCATGTTTCTATGGGATTGATACCCCAACTAAAAAAGAATTATTAGCCTCAAAATATACAATTGAGGAAATAAGGGATTATATTGGAGTCGATTCTCTTAAATTTATATCGCTTGACGGAATTTACAGAGCTCTTGGGTTTCAAAAAGGTAGAGATAAAAATAAACCTAGGTTTACCGATCACTACTTTAGTGGAGATTATCCGGTAGAACTAGTTGATCAGAAATCAGGGGACAATCCTTCTCAATTGTCATTACTGATAGAAGCTAAGTAATATCAAGTAATGTATGATTTAAAAAATAAAAAAGGAATCATTTTTGGTGCTACAGGTTTTATAGGACAAAAACTATCTTATGAGTTATCAAAGTTGGGTTGTAAGTTAATTCTTCACGGACAGTCAATTGAAAAGTTAAGTGAGTTAGATAATAAAATTCAAAAAATAAAAAAGAGTCAAATATTAGTGCAAGGAGATCTAAATAACGAAAATTTTTATAAAAATTTAGCTCAATCAATTTCTACCAGATTCCAAAAGATTAATTTTTTATTTATTTTAGTTGGATTATTTCAAAGATTAAGTCCTCTTACACACTTTTCACATCAAGAGTGGAGTAAACTAATGGAAATTAACATAAATTGTTACTGGAGAATACTTAAAGAATTAGAGCCTATAATTAAAAACTCTAAAAGTCCAAAAATTATTTTTTTAAATAACTCAAAAATTTCTGTTGGAAAGCCCTATCATAATATTTTAAGCATTTCACAAGCAGCGATTAAAACACTTGCTAACATTTACAAATCTGAAAACAAAAGGCTTGATATAGACACCAGAATTGTTGAATCACCAAATTTAGAGAGGGGGATCACCTCATTGACTGCTGGAAAGAAAAAACTAATTACTGAAAATTTTATAAAAGAAATTATTGAAAAATCATTTGCTTAAGAAATTTATTTGCTGATAAAATTTACCCGTATAAAGCTTTAGTAATACTTTCATACCATCCATATGCTTCTTTTGACTCTCTTAACCTCTCATTAAGCAAACCATCTTCAGAGCTTTGAGAACTTCCAAGAGAAACAATCCTATCATTATTACTATTTAATCTATACCAAGATGTTATAGAAAAAGCTCTGTCATAGGATGAAAAACTATAACATGTGTTTAAGAATACTGGATCTAAATAAGCTTTTTCTAGGATTCTATTAACTAAGTTTAAAGATAATATTTTTGCTTGACTTTCTGCAGAAAAAGCAGATTTTGGCATATCACCGGCGTCAATAGAGTCACCAACGACATATATATCTTTAAAATTTAATAGTTGAAATGTTTGTGGATTTATTTTGCACCAATCACCGTTACATAATTTAGAATCGAAAATTATTTTTCCTGCACTTTGTTCAGGTATTATGTGAATAAAATCACCATCTATTTTTTCACCGTCATTATTAATGACCCGATTTTTTTCAAGTCTGTTTATCAAACCTCCTTTTTTTCTACTAATCCATTCAATTGAGTCACCGTAAAGCTTTTTCCATTCTTTAAAAAAAATATTTTTTTTTGTAAATGAATTTTTAGAATCAAAAATTAAGATTTTAAATTTATTCTTTTTATTTTTTAGAAAACTTGCAATCATAGATGCCCTTTCATAGGGTGCAGGAGGACAGCGATATGGATAATCAGGGCAAGAAATTATTACCTTGCAATTATTTTCAAGAGAATCTAAACTTTTTTTAAAGTAAGATATTTTATTTTCACCATCCCAACAATGAGGTATATTTTCATTATCATCAATTGAATAACCCTGAATCTGTTTTTTTTTATATCCTATTCCAGGAGCCATAATTAGAAAATCATAATCAAGCGATAATTCATCAACAAATAAAATTTCTTTTTTATCAGCGTCAATAAATTTAAGTTCATTTACAACAAATTTTACATTCTTATTAAATCTTGGTTTGAATGTTATTTTGGACTCATCAAGTAGGTTTCCAATTACTAAATTTGAAAAAGGACAAGTTTTGATCCATCTATTTTTGTCAACAACTATTAAATCAATTAAATCTGTAAAATTAGAAAGATAATTAACACAAGACGCTCCACCAAACCCTGCTCCTAAAACAACAACTTTTGGTTTATTTTTGGCATGAATTTTTTTTGATAATCCTATTTGATTTAGTAAAAAAACTAAGGTCCACTGAAAAATAGAATTTAAAAATAATCTTTTCTTTTTAATCATAAATTATTTTCGCTATTTCTTCTATATCATTAATTGAAAGCACTCTAACAATTCTAGACATAACTGAATTATCATTTATTTTTTTATAATTTTTCATTTTTTGTATAAATACTTTTCTATCTAAATCCTTAATTGATTTAATATATTTATTACCTGAATAATTTTTGCCATGACATGATTTACAATTTTCTTCTATGATGATCGGATTAATTTCATTTGAAATTGAATACTTAAAAGAAAATGAAATTATTACTATAAAAAAAAAAATTTATCATTTTTGACTAAATGGGTTTTGGGATTTCTTGTAGACTATTTTAATCGGCAACCCATTTAAATTAAAGCTCTTACGAACATTATTTTCTAAAAATCTTTTATAATCAGGTTTAATGGCCTTGATATAATTAACATATATGTTGAACTTAGGAGGAGCTGAGTTAGATTGCGTAATATATTTAAATTTTATAGAACGACCTTTATGTAAGGGAGGGGGAGTTTTTTTTACAATATTCTCCATCCAAGTGTTAAGTTTTCCCGTTGAAATTCTTTTTTTCCATATTAAACTTTGACTAATGACTTGTTTAAATAGTGACGAAATTCCAACTTTTTTTTTTGCTGAAACAAAACAAATGGGTAACCCATTAATTTGGGGATTTAAATCATAGATTTTTTTTTTTACAGATTCTTCAGATATTCTTTGATATTTGTCAGTTTTATTTATTACAAGTAACATACATCTGTTCTCATCATAAACTAATCTAATAATTCTTGAATGTAATCTTTCAAAATAATCATCAATGTCCATAACTATCAAAATCATTTGAGATAATCTTATTTTTTTTTTGGTTTGATCAATAAAATCTTTATTCAATTTTTTAGATCCACTTAAATCTTTGCTGAAACCAGCTGTATCAATTATTTTAAAATTTAGTTTTTTTGTCTCAATAGTAACTTCCACTGCATCTCTTGTAAGATAAGGTTTGTTACCTGTTATTGAAACATCCTGACCACTTATAGAATTCATCAGAGTTGATTTCCCAGAGTTAGTTTTTCCAACTATTGCTATACTTAATCTTTCAGAAATATCTCTAGAGAATTCTTTTGTGTTCTTTTTTAATTTAAGATTTTGAAGAATCCTCTCCTCCAAAATATCAATAGATTTCATGTGCGCAGATGAAATCAAAATTGGCAGACCAAAACCAAGTTTTTCAATATCGTGAATTATATCGGAATTATAATTTCCCTCAGTTTTATTAAGAACGATAATCTTTTTTTTTTCGCACCTTCTAATAAGAGATACCAACTTATGATCATCATTAGTAAGTTGTTCTTTTGCATTAAAAACTAGTAAAATTAAATCACTTTTAGAGATTTGATCGGTGGTATATTGAATTATTTTCTCTTCAATTTCATCTTTTGGTTCAAAAAGTCCTGGGGTATCAATCAGAGTTATATCATGACCAGATAATTCAAATTGTTTTTTTTTTATATCTCTTGTATATCTTGGTGTATTATTGACTAAAGCTAGGTTTTTTTTTACTAAAGCGTTAAATAGTGAGGATTTACCGACATTGGGCTTTCCTACAATTAATATATTGTTAGTCATTTAATTTAAAGTATATAATGAACCTTGTTTAGAAATTAAATAAATTTTTTCATTAACTTGAATTGGTCCAGATATAAAACTTTCTTTAAACTTAATTTTACTAATTGTCTTTCCTGTAAAAGGAGATAGTGAAAGTATCGTACCATCAGAAGATACTACCAGTAACTTGTATGAACTCAATAAAGGGCCTGACCAATTTATTTCAGTTTTACCTTTTTTTGATCTAAGTTGAACGGCCCAGAGAAGTTTTCCTGAAACCTTATCTATACTCATTAATTTACTATTAATATCTATTACATAAATCGTTTCTCCAGAGATTACCATTGGGTTTATTGATGATAATTTCAAATCCCACGATTTTTTTCCTGTTTTAAGATCATATACCAATAGTTTATTTGAAAAGGTTGGAACAAATAGTTTTCCTTTTTCAATACAGATTGGTGACTGAATATCATTAATATTTGTTTTTGAAAAAAAATTAGAGGTACTTATATTATCAAACCAAATAATCGAGCCATTAGTTTCATCTAACGCGAAAATCTCACCTGAAGAATAAGAAACAACTATTATTCCTTCATCTAAAGCTGGTTTAGATCCACCAATTATTGATAGTTCCTCAATATTTCCTAAGTGACTCCATACCACATCTCCATTTTTTTTACTTATTGCATAAAGTTGATTGTCATCAGAAACTAAAAAAATTTTTTCTTTACTTACGACAGGTGGACGAGAAAACTGAATGCCAAATTTTTTAAACCATTTAATTCTACCATCAACTGAATCAACAGCATAGATGTTCCCTAAACCGGTAGAAAAAAATAATGTTTTATTATCTAAAAAGAATCCTGAAACTAATGAAAATTTTTCTTGCTTTTCAAATTGAAGTTTAATACTCCAATTTATTTTTCCTGTATTTATATTTTTGGATACGACACTAAAATCATTATCATAATAAAAAATTGTATTCTCGAATATTATTGGTGGTGTGACATATTGGAATTTATCTAAACTTATATCACCAAGCCTTATTCTTTTTGTAAATTTAAGAGTGGGCTTACTCTTAAAGTGAAACAAATGATTTTTAAGATTTTGATGTTGTTGAACCCAATCAGAAATAATTTTTGGTTTTTCTAATTTAATTCTTTTATTAGCCTTTAAAATTAATTTTTCTTCAGATTCATAAACACTCTCTCTTTTGCCCGGAAGAATACTTTCATTTTCATCATCAAGTAACGCACATGAGGATAAGAGAAATGAAGATAAAAACAATTTTAAAGCAAACGACTTTATCAAATTTAGTCCTTGAGGTAATCAACCATATTTTTTGCTCTTGTAGCTAATGATGAAGGTGTACTAGGTAGACTTAAAATTGCCTCAAAAGCCTTACGTGCTTCATCTGTTTTGTTTTGTTTAAGCTTCAAAAACGCCTTCATCTCTAGTGCTGAAGATCTCCATATTTGACTAGATTCTAATTTATTAATTTTTTCCAACAAAATTTGTGGGTCTTTAGTATCCATAGAGTTTAGGACGTACAATATTGAAGCTATGTCCCTAAAAGATTGATCAACTGCATTTCTTTCCAAATCCAAATATATTTCTAGGCCTGATTTGAGCTCTCCTCTTTGAATCAGTATTGAAGCTTTCTTCATTTTTGCTATTGTAACATAACCATCCGAACCTTCATCTACTATCCTATTGAGGGCAACTATTGAGGCGTCTAAATCCTCTTCATTAGCTAATTGTACTGCTGCAGTAAAATCATCCCCTAATTGCTGATTTAAACTTTCTGTATAATTATTCCAAAAGACATAACCAGAAGTAAAAATTATAATACCGAGGGAAATACTTACTACGTAAGGAAAAACTTTTTTCCAAAGTTTAATTCTTTTTTCCTCTTTGACATCTTCGTCAACTTCTCTTACAAATTCTTCACTCATATTTTTTTTTTTTTATGTTTTTATAAGTATTTATATTTTATCTTAAAAAAATCAATTCTATAATTTAAAATGTGAGTATAGTAAGATTTAAAAAAAAAGAAATAAACCTCATAATGGAGGTTTATTCAAAAAAAATATCCACAGGCGAATGGAAGGATTATTCAATAAGCTTTCAGAAAAATTACGCCGTTTTTTCTATTCACAAATCATTTAAGTTTGTTCCATACTATCAAATAAAAAAGGATTTATTAAGGAAAAAAGCCTACAGCTTACTCCATAATAATTGTATAGTTATTTACTCTAGCACTTTAAATGTAATTGTTAACCACCTAAAAAAACCATCTTTAAAATTAGTTAGGTAATCTTTTAAGTCCAGAAGAATAACTATTATTTTTATTTTTGCTAATTCTTTGATAACCCATTACACCTTGAAAAAAGTAATCAGACTTTCCAGAATTCCAAATGATTTCTAAGTTTCCATCAACTATTTTCCAGCTACCACTTTCACCATTTCCATAATTAGAGGTTGCTGAACCATCTTTGTTAATTTTAATAGAAAATTCTGATTGCCATTGATCAAGTGCTATCCACTCTCCCAGCCAACTATTTTGTGCAAAAGTTAGGGTGTAAGAAAATAATAGCCAAAAAAAAATAATCTTCATACTTTCCTCATCTCAATATTATCAAGAATAACTTTTTTTTTTTCTTCGGAAAAGGTTTCCCAACCAGAAATTTCATCTAGATATCTTAGACATCCCAAACAAAATTTTCCTTCATCATCAAGTTGGCATTTTTCAATACACGGTGACTTAATCTTCATATTACTCCTTTAATACCACTTATAATAAATTCCACAGAAAGTGCACCTAAAATTATTCCAAATATTTTTTGTAAAACTTTTATAATGGTTTCATTTAAAATCTTCAATAAGTAAGTTGAGAAAAAAATAATAACTGAAGTCAACATTAAAATTAAAATCATGGGAAAAAATTGTGTGTAGAAATTAAAAAAAGTATAATTAAAGTTTTTTGAGATTAAAACTGATAATGTCAATACAGAAGGTCCGATAATAAGAGGAATGGATATTGGAAAAACAGCAATATTTTTTAAACTTTTGTCATCCAGAATCTCATCTGAAAAATTTTTTTTTCTCTTTATTCTTTTTTCGAATACCATTTCGTAAGAAATAAATAATAAAAAAATACCTCCAATTATTTGGAAGGAATAAATCGATATTCCCATGAACACTAAAAAAATGTTCCCGAAAAATAAAAAAAATGTTAGTACAGATGATGTTATTAAAAAAACCATTATGGACAGTTTTAATGTTTTTTTTGAGTCAATATTAGACGTAAGAACCACAAAAAGAGGAATTAAAGACAAAGGGTCAATAGCAACAAATGTTTTTAATAAATTTTGAAAAAAAAGATCATGCATAAGAAAACAGAGTATAAGGTTATATCATTCTATGAATTTATTAATCTTAATAAAATAGAGCAACTAAAATTTGAACTTAAAGATTTTCTCATAAAAAAAAAAGCAAAAGGAACCATTCTTATTGCTACGGAAGGCATTAATGGAACAATATCTATAAAAAAAGACCATAGTTTAAAATTTAAAAACTTCATTAATAAAATTTTGAATAAAAAAATATTTTTTAAAGTCCAAAATCATTTTGAACATGTTTTTTTAAGACTTAAAATCAAAATCAAGCCAGAAATTATAAGAATGGGTCAAAAAAATATTCATCCAAATTTAAACACAGGAGTTCATTTAGAGTCTGATGAATGGGACAGATTAATAACAGATAAAAAGACTATTTTAATTGATACAAGAAATAAATACGAATCCAAAATTGGAACATTTAAAGGATCAATATTAGTGAATTCATCAAATTTCACAGAATTTCCCAAATGGTTTAAAAAAAATAAAAAAAAAATAAAAAATAAAAAAGTAGCAATGTTCTGCACAGGTGGCGTTAGATGTGAAAAAGCAAGTAGTTACCTGAAAAAGAATGGTTTTAAAGATGTTTTTCAACTTGAGGGCGGAATAATTTCATATTTTCAACAAACAAAAAATAAAAGCAAAAATTGGATTGGCGAATGTTTTGTCTTTGATGAAAGAGTATCAATAACAGAGAATTTAAAAAAAGGAAATTACGATCAATGCTTTGCATGCCGCACACCAATAAATGAAAAAGATAAAAATTCTGAAATGTTTAAAAAAGGAATTTCGTGTCCAAATTGTTATGAAATAACTACAATTAAACAAAAAGAAAGTTTTGAAGAGAGAAATAAACAAATCTCATTAGCAAAGAAAAAAGGAATTAAACACCTCGGAAACTAATCATTCCCGACTCTTGGAATAGAATATTTTTTCATTTTTTCAATCAAAGTTGTACGATTTATTTTTAGACTTTTAGATGCAGAAGTCACAGAACCATCATTTTTTTTTAGCGCACCTTCAATTAAAATACATTCAACTTCACTTAGGTGCCTTCTGAGATCAATTTTTTCCAAATAATCAAACCAACTTTTATAGTTATTTGGGTGAGGTAAAGAGTTATTTGTTGAATCAGTTTCTTTTTTTGAATCTTTGATATTTGTCAACTCTGATGTCATTTCCCAAACAAAATTACTTTCTTCCTTGAAATCTGGTAAATTTATTCTAAGAAGATTTTCTCTTATGTTTTTTGCATTAATTTTTTTATTAGCAAAGATAATCGATGCTCTTTCTATTAGATTTTTTAATTCCCTTATATTTCCTGGCCAAATATATTCTTTTAAAGCAGATATTGCTGAATCATCAAATATTGGTAAATTTTTCTGTTTATTTTCATCTATTTCTTCAAGTATATGATTTAGTAACTCAGGTATATCATCCTTGCGCTCAGCAAGAGTAGGTATTTCAATTGGAAAAACATTAATCCTGTAAAATAAATCAGCTCTAAATAATCCATCTTCAATTTTTTTTTCAATATTTTGATGAGTAGCACAAATTAACCTCAAATCTAATTTTATTTCACCTTTGCCACCAACTCTCTGAATTGTTTTTGTTTCGATAGCCCTGAGTAATTTTGCTTGAAGTGGCATTGGCATATCCCCAATTTCATCTAAAAAAAGAGTTCCCTCATTAGATGCTTCAAACCTTCCCTCTTTTTTAGAATCAGCACCTGTAAAGGCTCCTTTTTCATGACCGAACAACTCTGATTCTAAAAGTTCAGATGGAATGGCAGCACAATTTACATTTACTAATTCACCTTTTCTATTTGAGGTTGAATGTATTGCTCTTGCTACAACATCCTTTCCACAACCAGTTTCACCTCGTAGTAAAACCGTAGAATTAGAAATAGAAACCATATCTACCAACTTTTTTAACTGTTGAGTTACTTCACAATTTCCAATGATAATTTTACTCATAATATCATTACAAATAATGTCAGAAAAATGACAATATTCAAATTGTAAAAAAAATAAAAAAAACATTGTTTTATAAGTTATTGAAATTACTGATAAAAATAAAAAAAATTAATTATCCTATATGATTTGGTAAGTTTCTTGCTTTTAAAAAATACAAATACTGAACAAAGGTTTATGATGAAGGATATATATATAATTAAGGACTTTTTTGAAAAATCAGAAGAAGTTTTTAAATTTTTAAAAAATAAAAATTGTAATGTAAGTTTAATCGAAAAAAAAGAAACTTTAGATTTAGAAAAAAACAAGTCTACTGTTGTTTGCTCAAAAAAGTTTCAAGATAATATTGGCGGCAAATCAGAAATTTTAAAAATATCAAGAAAAATTGGAAGCACCAATATAATTGTTCTTGATAACTCAAATGAAGAATATTCAATTTTTAGTGATCTTGGTGGAGCATATTTATTAGTGTCTTTTTCACAATTTGACGAAGTAATAAACGAAGTTATTTTTCAAGTTATCGAATCAGAAAAATATAGCTTCTCTGACCCTAAAACAGAAAAGCTTATAAACTTAGCTAAAAAAGTTGCTGAAACAAATGTCACCGTTTTTATTCATGGCCCCACAGGCACAGGAAAAGAAGTTATTTCTAGTTTTATACATCAAAACTCAAAAAGAGATGAAAAACCTTTTGTGGCAATAAATTGTGCTGCAATCCCTGAAAATATGCTTGAGGCTATGCTTTTTGGACATGAAAAAGGCGCATTTACGGGTGCATCATCTGCTAACAAAGGAATTTTTCGTGCTGCAGATAGTGGAACATTACTCTTAGATGAAATTTCTGAAATGCCACTTTCTCTTCAAGCAAAATTACTTAGAGTACTTCAAGAAAAAAAAGTTACACCGATAGGTGGGCAAAGAGATATTGACGTTGATGTCAGAGTTATAGCAACTACTAATAGAGATATGATAACTGAAGTGAAAGAAAAAAAATTTCGCGAGGACCTTTATTATAGATTAAATGTTTTTCCTCTTGAAACACTAAATTTATCTGAACGACCTAATGATATTATTCCAATTAGTGTTGCTTTATTAAAAAGACATTCTGAATTTGATAAAATTCCGTATATAACAAAAAATGCTCAAAAAATTCTTAAAGATTATGACTGGCCGGGGAATGTTCGTGAACTAGAAAATGTTCTTCAAAGAGCGATAGTTTTATCAGAAAGCAATATCATCAACGAAGCTGATATTATGATTGATTTAAATAATAATAAAAACCTTTACCAAAATTTTAATGAACATACCGAAAAGGCAGCGGTAGTCTAGTCTAATTGAAAGGAAAAAAGTTTATGAAACCGAATCTTACTACAGTATTTAAGCCTGACTTAGTTAAAGTCAACAATAATCAAGAACAAATCAAAAATATTCAGGAAGGTGTTGCAAACTTAACACCCAAAATTGATGAACAGAAGGATAATGATTTTTTAGAAAGTATTAAAAACGCAATTGGTGATGTTTCTAATGGACAACTAAAAAGTGCTGAATTGACAAAAAATTTTGAGCTGGGATTAGAAAATGATCTTACAAAAGTAATGATAAATCAACAACTAGCAAGTCTTGGTTTTCAAATGACACTTAATGTAAGAAATAAAGTATTAACAGCTTACAAAGATATTATGAATATGCCGGTTTAATTAGTGAGGTAAAAAATGGCAGAGCAAACACAAACTACAGAATTAGCAAGTAAACCTTCAATAAATACTAGCGGAGGACTAATTTCAAATATTGGAGATGCTTTAGAAAAAATTAAAAGGTTTTCTAATGAGCCTGCTATTCAAAGATCGATACCTGTAATGATAACCTTATTTGTTATTTTTATTGGGATGGTTTTTTTTATTTCTTTTAGAGAGCCATCAAGAACAACTCTTTTTTCGTCTCTTCCTGAACATGAAAAATCAAGAGTAATTGATGTTTTAAGGTCTAATGGAATAGATGTTTCAATTGATTCAACTACTGGCGAAGTTCTTGTACCATCACCAGAATATTATGAGGCAAAAATGAAGCTAGCTGCTGAAGGCCTTCCTAGTTCTGTTCCTCAGGGTTATGATCTTTTAGAAAAAATTCCTATGGGGACAAGCAGATCAGTTGAATTTATGAAAATGAAGCAAACACAAGAAATAGAATTAGCAAGATCAATTAATGAAATTTCTTATGTTATAGGTGCACGAGTCCATCTGGCTATACCCGAAAGATCGGTGTTTGTGAGAGATGCAGGGTCTCCAACTGCATCAGTATTTGTAAAATTAGCTGATGGAAGAGTTTTAAATAGAGAACAAGTAAGAGCAATAGTACATATTGTTTCTTCCTCAATTCCTAATATGTCATCAGACAATGTTACTGTTGTAGATCAATACGGAAAACTTTTATCTAAACCAGAGGATGATCCAAATATTGCACTAACAGAAAAACAATTAAATCATAGAATAAAAATTGAGTCTCTTTATAGAGAGAGAATTTTATCCTTGGTTACACCCATGGTAGGAGCTGGCAACTTAACCGCACAAGTTAATGTAGAAATGGATTTTGCTAACACACAAGTCACAGAAGAAACATTTGATCCAGAAAGTATTTCTACAAGAAGCGAGCAAAATAGTGCAGATGAATCAACTGATAGACCAGCGAGAGGTATTCCAGGTGCTGTAGCAAACCAGGCACCTTTAGCTGCAGATCTTCAAATTGATACTCCAGTTGAAGGAACGGAACAAGAATTTAAACAGAGATCAACGTCAAATGTTAAGAACTACGAAGTTAGTAAAAAACTCAGTACAACAATTGGACAAATCGGAAAAATAAGAAAAGTCAAAACTGCCGTATTAATTAAAAATAAAGTTATACAGACTCCGGAAGGAAAAGTTACTGAGCCATTGAGTGATGAAGAAAAAGAAAAAATATCCTCATTAGTGAAAGAAGCTGTAGGATTTAACGGTGACAGAGGGGACAGCATAGTTGTTACTAGTAACGAATTTATTGAGGAACTTGAAGTCATAGTAACTAAGTGGTACGAACAAGCTTGGTTTCAAAACATTGCAGGACAAATTTCAACTGTTTTGATACTAGCAATAATAACTTTTGGTGCACTTAAACCACTTCTGAACAGAATTCTTGTACCATCGGCTGGTGCTGGTGCAGGCGCAGGTGCACCTGGAGGCGTTTCAGAAGCTGATTTAGAGGCTGAAGAAGAGGGAGAAGTTGAAGTTCAAGAAGGAGAGTCATTAGAAGATATTAAAGCTAAGTTAAAACCTAAAAAAGCTGCTATTTCTGCAGAGATGCTTGATACAGCAAATACTTATGATGATAAGGTTGCAGTTATAAGAATGATTGTTGGAGATGAGGCTGGAAAAGTCTCAAATGTATTTAGACAATTAATGAAAAAAGATGCACTATAACATTACATTTAAAGGAAAAGTTAATGGCTGAAAATGAAAAAAAAGACCAAAATAATGAAGAAGAGTTATCACCCTACGATAGACTAACAAGTACTCAAAAATGTGCAATTTTGATGATGCTATTAGGAGAAGAAGAGGCATCTGAGATACTAAAAAACCTTGGTCCTAAGGAAGTTCAGCAGCTAGGAAAAGAAATGTATAATGTTCAAGGTTTAGATCAAGATACAGTTAACAGAGTTTTAGACGAGTTTTTAGCAATTATAAAAACCCAAACAGATTTAGGTATGGGTTCATCTAATTATATTAGAAATGTGATGACAAAAGCTCTTGGTGAAAACAAAGCACAATCAGTTTTAGGAAGAATAACACCTACAGAAAGTGACAAACCAATTGAAATTTTAGACTGGATGGATGCCAGATCGGTTGCGGAATTAATTTCAGATGAGCACCCGCAAATCATGTCACTTATTATTTCATATTTAGAACCAGGAACGGCAGCTGATGTATTAGTTCTTCTACCTGAAGACGTGCAGTCTGACATAATACACAGAATCGCGACATTAGAAACTGTTCAACCAGATGCCTTAGAAGAACTTGAAAAAGTTATGCAACTGAAATTTAAGACTAATACGTCATTAAGAGCATCATCTGTTGGAGGGGTTAAAGCGGCTGCTGGAATTATGAACTTTACAAAACAAAATATGGAGCAAAGAGTTATTAAAGCACTTGGGGAAAAAGATAGGCATCTAGCAAAAGAAATACAAGAAAGCATGTTTACTTTTGAAACTTTAATTTTGATGGATGACAGAAGTATGCAAACACTACTCAGGAATGTCGATCAAGAAATTCTTATTATTGCTTTAAAAGGAACCGATGATGAATTAAAGGAAAAGATATTCAACTGCATGTCTCAAAGAGCAGCAGCAAATATTAAAGATGAGATGGAAGTTCTTGGTCCTATAAGATTAACAGAAGTTCAAGAGGCGCAAAAAGCAGTTATAAATGTAGCAAGAACTATGTCTGATGAAGGTACTATTGTTCTCGCTGGAAGAGGCGGAGATGACTTCGTATGATGCCCTTAGAAGAAAAAAAAACTGAAAATGAAGTTGAAAAAAAACAAGATTCTGAAGCTCTAAAAACTGAAGAAATACTAAGTCTTTTAAGTAAAACAAGGCAAGATTTTATAAAGGACAAAGAAATTTTAGAAAAAATACCAAACTTATTTAAAAAAAAAACTTTAATTGAATTAGCTAATAGTTCTGAAAATAAAAAGTCTAAAAATCAAGAAATACAAAAATCAGAGATTCAGCAAAAAAATGAAAACACAAAAATAGAAAATGAATCAAGTGTAGACAAAAAAGAAGAATTAGAAAAAAAAATTGAGGAAAAAAAATATACGGAAGTTGAAGCAAAAAAAATGGCTAATGATTTAGCAAAAGAATATTACAACAAAGGTTACTATTTAGGTGTTAAAAAAACTAAGGAAGAATTAGAAAAGGGTGAGCAGGCACTTGCTGTATCTTTAAAAAATATTACTGATAACATCTTTGTAATCACACCAGAATTTTCAGAAAAAATAACAAGCACGTTAAATCAAAAAATGTCCAGTATAATTAAAGAAATATTAGGCTACGAAATTGATACAAAAACAGATTTTTTTATAAAAAAAATTACAGAATTGTCAGAAATCTTTGATGAAAATAATAAAATAAATATTTTACTTAATGAAAATGACTACAATTCTGTAAAAAATTTTTGTAGTGAAAATAAAATAAACTTGAGTTTTTCACTTTTAGTCGACAAAAGTCTTCAACGTGGTGATCTCAAAATAAAATCTGGATCAATTGAGGTTTCTGAAATAATAGATGATAAAATTAAGCTATCTCAAAGCAACACTATCAAAAAAGAGCTCAACAATTTACAGGATAAGGCAAACACTTTAACTAATGAAGAAGATAAGGATCTTAAAAGAAACTCAGGTGAAACTTTACCTCAAAAAAAAGAAGAACATGCTAATAGCTGAACAAATGCTATCTAATGTTGAAAAACTTTCTTTTTCCAACATTAAATCGTTTAAAAGTAGAATTACAAAATTCGATGGAAAAATTGTAGAATGCGACTCTTTTCCCTCACCTATTGGTACTCTATGCAAACTACACTGTGATAATGGTACATTTGTTACAGGAGAAATTATTGGCTTTAGAGAAAAGAAAAATCTTATTGCCATCCATGATCAAAATGCAAATTTAGTTTCTGGGTCATTAATTGAAGCATCTCAGGGAAGTACAGAAGTAGAAGTTGGTCAAAATATATTAGGGAGAGTAATTGATGCATTTGGACAACCAATTGATGATAAAGAGCTTTCACTAGATGAGATTTGGCCTATAAATGGAAAAAATATCAACCCAATGAAAAAGAATCCAATCACACAAACTTTAGATGTTGGAATTAAAGCTATTAACACTCTCTTTACTGTAGGCAGAGGACAAAGACTTGGAATAATTGCTGGTTCAGGAGTTGGTAAATCAATCCTTTTAGGAATGATGACAAAATTTACAGAAGCAGATGTAGTGGTAGTTGCACTTATTGGTGAAAGAGGAAGAGAATTGGGAAATTTTATATCAGAAGTATTAAATGATGAAACAAAAAAAAGAACGACTATTGTTGCCGTACCAGCTGATAAATCCCCATTATTGAGAATTAAAGGTGCTGAAAGAGCAACAGCCATTGCAGAATATTTTAGATCTAAAGGAAAAAATGTTCTTCTAATAATGGATTCTTTGACAAGAATTGCTCATGCTAAAAGAGAAGTAGGGTTAGCACTCGGAGAACAACCTACATCTAAGGGTTATCCCCCTTCAGTAATATCCATGATACCCAACTTAATAGAAAGAACTGGTACTGGTTCAGGTAAGGAGGGCTCCATAACAAGTTTTTATACTATTTTAGCAGACTCTGACGATACCAATGACCCTGTTGTTGATTCTGCTAGAGCTATTCTTGATGGTCACATTGTTTTGTCAAGAGAATTTGCTCAATTAGGAATTTTTCCCGCGATTGACGTGAACAACTCATTAAGTAGAGTTATGAATTCTATCATTTCTGAAGATCATAAAAATAAGGCAGAATTAATTAAGAAGATGTTTTCTGTTTATCAGGAAAATAAGGACCTTGTTCTAATGGGTGGATATAATCAAGGGCAAAACGAACAAATAGATAAAGCACTAGATCTTTGGCCTAAAATTTGCGAACTCATAAAACAAGATTACAGAAAAAAAACCAATTTTAGTGAGTGTCTTAATATTTTAAAGAATTTCGGTTAGATGAAAAAAAGATATAAATTATTAACTATTTTAAAAAAAATAAAAAAAAATAGTTTGTTCAATTCGCTTGGAACACTCAATAATGAAAAAAATAAATTAGAAAATATAAATTTAGAACTTCAACAATTACTAGATAAATCGAGTTTTAAAGAAGGAGCTACAATAAGTTCTTCACAACTTAAAAACAATTCTTACTTTAGAGAGAATATTAATGAAAAAATAGAAATTTCTAGAAATAGAAAGCTTCATATTGAAAAAGAAATTACTGGGTATGTCAGTCAAATATCAAAAGTTAATAAGCAACAAGAAATCATACAAAAAAAGATCCATGAGGATTTTATAATTGGACAAAATGAAAAAGATTTAAAAAATCATCAAAATTTTAAAGTTAAAAATGTTCTGTAACGACTTTGTGGCACTATTATTGCAAAATAATTTATCATGAAAATGGTTATAAATAACAAATTAGAAGGTAACAGCGAACTAGTTGGTATCAAATCATCTGAAAAGGTTTCAGATATAGACGCTCTTTTTGCTGAACTTTTTGCTTTAGTGAACCTAGAAAGTATTGATTCAGAAAATAATTCTGTAGAAGAACTAGATGCAAAAGAAATTGATGATAAGTTAAATATAACTGACTCAAACAAAAATACTATGAATGTTGCAAGGTCCCTTGCAGAGGTTTTTTATAAAGAACTAGGGATTGATAATAAGTCAACCATTAAAGAATCCAGTTTTGACAATGTTAAAAATCTTAACCCTAAAGAAATAAGTTTTAAAGATATTAAAAAACCCGATTTATCGGATAATTTGAAAAATATAGTATCTTTAAATGAAAGTAAAAAAACAACTCATTTCAAAAACAACCCAGAAACAAGTAAAAACCTTGATGAGCAAAAAGTTGGTAAAACACCAAATTTTGAAATTAAAATAAAAAAAGTTGAAAAAATTAATTTTGAAAATGATATCCCCAAAATTAATCAACTTGATAAAACAAATAAAAAACTTGAAATTGATCATCCAAAGAATATCAACTCTCAAACAGTTGCAAATAGAGTCAAGTCTTCGAAAGAAACGAGTATTATACTTAAAGAAAAAAAAATAAGTAAAAAGAAAAATGACAGTACAATTCCCAAAACGCACAATGAACAAGAAGTTGTTGAAAATAAAATTAACAAAGAGTCGCCAAGAAGAGTTATTAGCCCTCTCACAAAAAATACTGGCAAAAATTCAAATGAATCAAGCATTGAGCTTAAAAACTCCAATAACAATAAAACAAAATCTTTAGAAAAACATTTAGTAAATCAAAACTTTAACACCAAAGAGACATTAGATCTTCTAGAAAGTAGCTGGGGTGAAAAGTTTACAAAAATAATAAAAAACTCAATTGATAAAGGAATATCAAAATTAAATTTCGATCTAAAACCAAAAAACTTAGGAAAGATAAGTTTAGAGGTTACCCTTAAAGATAGTAAAACCAGCATACAAATAAGTGCAGAAAGTCAAGAAGCTGCTAATATACTCAATGATAACTTACCAAGATTAACTGATCTTATTGAAGAAAAAAATTCAAAATTTTCTCTATTTAACGAGGGTAATAATCATAGCAATTACTTTAATCAGCAAAAACAAAAACAAGATGATAGACAAGAAACTACGGTTTTTAAAAAGAAAGTAAACGAACTTAAAAAAATTAAAACGAATAACAGCATTGACGTTAATGCTTAATTGAAGTTTTATTTAGTAAGGAGTAAAAAATGGCTGAAGAAAATAATCAAGAAGAAGAAAAAAAGAGTCCAATAAAATTGATTTTAATGATTGTTGGAGGCATTGTTTTACTCGGTGCTGGACTAGGTATAGGAATGTTTATCGGTGGTGATGATTCATCTGACCCTTCTACTGAAATCTCTCAAATCATAGAAAAAAAAGAAAACCCAGAAGCATCTGAGGAAGAACCAAAAGAAGGTGAAGAAGTAGCCGAAGAGTGTGCGGAAGAAGAAAAGGATGCAGACGGAAATTGTCCTGTTGGTCCAAAAAAGATTCCAAAAAT
>NZFP01000018.1 GCA_002689325.1 Rickettsiales bacterium | reverse complement strand
TACCACTCATTACACCTAATGCATAAAATTCTTTTCTTTTCATTATTTAGTATTATAACCTCAGTATAGAAAAATGAATGATCAATTTTTAGATTTTATTAAGAAAAGAGGATTTATAAGTCAATGTACTGACGAGGAAAATCTAAAAAAAACTCTTGATACTAAAACATCTGGATATATAGGTTTCGACTGTACTTCTGATAGCTTGCATGTAGGCTCTCTGTTACCATTGATGATTTTAAAACATTATCAAAGTTTTGGTCATACACCAATAGTTTTACTTGGGGGAGGCACTACATTAATAGGTGATCCATCGGGTAAAGATGAAACAAGAAAGATTTTATCTGGAGAGGAAATAGATTTTAATAAAAAAAAGTTAAAAAAAGTATTTGAAAAATTTTTATCATTTGACTCCTCTAAAGAAAATGCTGCATTAGTGGTTGATAATTATGATTGGTTGTCAAATTTAAATTTAATAAATTTTTTGAGAGATATAGGTAGTAAATTTTCTGTAAATAAAATGCTCTCCTTAGAATCAATCAAACAGAGGTTAAGAAGAGAACAGAACTTAAGCTTTCTTGAGTTTAACTATTCAATTCTTCAGGCATTCGACTTTTTTGAATTATTTGAAAAGTACAACTGCAAGATCCAATTTGGAGGCTCTGATCAATGGGGAAATATAATTTCGGGTATTGATTTAATAAAAAAAATTAAAAATACAGAACAAGTTTTTGGCTTAACTTCGCCACTTATAACAACTTCTGATGGGAAGAAAATGGGTAAAACTGCAGATGGTGCAATTTGGCTTTCAAAAGACAAGTGCAGTATACAAAATTTTTGGCAATATTGGAGAAATACCTCTGATGAGGATGTTACTAAATTTTTATATCTTTTTACAAACATAAATATTAATGAAATAAAAAACTATGAATCTTTAGACGGCTCTAATCTCAATAAGGTTAAAGTTATTCTGGCTAATGAAGTAACAAAAATTTGTCATGGAGAAAAAGAATCCAAAGACGCGGAACAAGAAGCAAAAAAAATTCTTGTAAATAGAAGTTTAGATTTAGAAACTATTACAAAATGTAAAAATAAGATTGTATTAAGTGAGAATGAAAAAATTAATTTTTCACTCAAAGAAGCATTAGTAGATCTTAAATTATGCAATTCAAATAGCGAGGCAAAAAAGTTAATTACTCAAGGTGCAGTAAAAATTGACGATAAAACAGTTACAGATAAAGATTATTCGTTGGATTATGATAACTTCATAAACAATGAACTTAAATATGTTGTTATTTATGTAGGCAAAAAAAAATATGGTGTAATTCAGTTAGTTAGCTAAAAAGTTCTTAAAAAGATTAGGAACAAAAACAGAAATTGGGTTATAAGATATATCAAACTCTCCCTCCTTTTTTTCAATCTTAAAGCTTGCTCCTAGTAACCCATCTTCAGGAGAACCAGCTGTTATAATATCTCCAACTATTGGAAAGTTAGTAATCAGCGTATTAAGGGTATATGCTGGAATTATTGTTCCTGTAGTTAAGAAATAGTCGTTATCAAAACCCACGACTGTATCAAAACTTAAACCTAACTCACTGCCTTTTATAAGGCTATCAACTAATCTTAATTTATTATTAGAAAACTCATACGTACTTGTAAAATCCTCGAAAATAATTCCACCATCCTTTAGTTTTTGAGCTAACCCTTTAAGAGAAAATAATGTTATAAAATCAACGAAAAACGGAGTATCAAGAAACACAAGGTCTTTACCAGCTATATTACCTGTATAGTCTCCTGAATTGGATGACTTTTCACCTTCAATTTTTAGACTTCCTTTGTTTAAATTTAGACTAATGTCAAAAATGTTCAATAGCCTAGGAGCGTAATTAGATTCTAAAAAAAATTTCTTTTTTTGATTTTCATTAAAAATTTGAACTTTGTGATAATCTTTTTCACCATTTAACTCAATATTAAGATTAGAAAACTCATAATTTTCTTTTTTAAAACTAATTAGAGGTTTTAAAAATTTATTTTTGCCCAGTATTATTTTCTCAATATCAACATTAAAATCTAAATTACCTAAATCAGAAAAAAAAGACTCATCTTTTAAATCAATTTTTGGAATAGAAATTTTATTTCCTGAAATTCTACCAATGAACTTTTCTAAGTCTAGGTCCATTTTAAAATCCTGAATGGGCGTTAAAAACTCATTAACTTTTAAGGACAATAAACCAGACTTTGAAAAAACTGTATTAATTTCAATATCAACATTATTTGTTTTTAAATCAAAAAAACCTGAATAATTTTTGTCATAAGGGTTTACTAAAAGTCTTATTTTGCCATCACTAAAGGAGGACTTTTCACCCAAAAAATTAGAAACAATGCTTAAATTATTTGTAATACCAATTGCTTCGATTTTATAGTCATCATCAAAACTGTTAATAATAAAATCTAAATCTAAAACTCCAGATATTTTATCAATTATTCCAGGGAAAAATTCAAGAATATTTTCTCCATTGTATAACAAGTTGCCATTGATTTCGTCGACAAACTTCTCTTCAACTTTTTTTTGTTCTCCTTGAAATTTGAGAGAAGAGTTGTTGATTTCACCACTGCCAGAATAATTTACAAAGTCTCGATTAATTTCAATCTCTAAATCTAAATTTTCAATTGAGTAATCTTCGTATAAATTTTCTAAGAATCCATTTAGTAGATTTGCATTTGATGAATAATTAATCTGTTCTACTTCAAGATCTACTAACAAAGGAAATTGTAAATTTAAAGTTAAATCTACTTCTCCAGAAATTTTCTCTAATTTAGAGTAATTTTTTTTTTCTATAGTTGTTAAATTTAAATATTTTACAACATCAGTATTTTTGGAGATTATATCAAGAAATATATCAGCTTGCTCAAAATCAGTATTTAAGTCATAGAGACTTACTATACCTGATTTTAAATTAAGGTTATTTGATTGTCCTGATTTGATGTCAAATACTACTTTATCTTTAAAAATTGTTGCTAGTCCATTTATATTTTTAACTGGAGGCATTGATTCCATATATGAGATTTCTACATTTTTACATTCAAAATTTCCTTTTAAGTTTTTTATGTCAAACTTTCCTTTTTTAAAGTCACTTTCTATTTCAATGCTGACATTTTCTATTTCACCCATAGAATTTTTCACCATCCAATCATATGTTGACTTACCGACATTCTTTGGCCAAATTTTCAATAGATTAGAAACTGTAATTTTATCAATTCCTAAATAAAAAACTGAGAAATCACCAGGTTTTTTTTTAAATCCAACCTTCAGTGAAGATTGCCTTACAAAAAAGTTTGATGAAATATCAGCTTTATTATTATCAAATGAACCAATCAACAAATTATCAGTAAAGTTAATTTTTTTTTTACCAGAAAATGTTAAATATTCGATATTTCCATTTAAAGTTAAATCAAAATCCAAATAATTTACCTCTTCAATACTATCTCCTTTTATTTCAGCATTACCAGAAATTTTTAAACCATTGAAAGAAACGTAATCTTCAGAAAACAATGATTCAATAAATTCAACATTAAAGCTATTTGCTTCTAAAGAAGAAGAAAAATAATCGTCATTAGAAATAATAAAACTTAGATTTTGATCTGCACTGGTATATTGACTAATTATACCTTGTAAACTTTTACTTTTGTAAATCAAATCAACTAAATATTCAAATTTAATATTGTTTTTATCAAAAAAAATTAATCTATTATTAACGACCTCTATCTCTGAAAAAAAATTGACTAAATCATTGTTTGTAAAATTTTCTATTTCCTCTAAAAGTCCAGAGGAATTTTTTTTTTTTTCTCTAAAGGAAAGTTCTCCATCAAATAGTTTTAGAGAGGTATTAAGGAAATCTCTTGAAAGACTTAGGTCCAAGCTTACCGTTACACTTGGAAAAAAAAATTCATTGATTAGGATATCTTCAATCAAAAACTCAAACTTTTTAGATACTTTGTTAAAACTTACATAAATATCACCTATTTCGCGGACATCTTTTTTTTTTAAAATCTCACTTTTTCTGTCAAATAAATCTAGAATATTTATTTTCATGGGTTTTTCTGAAACAACTAAAGTAAACGAAAATAAACAAGTAAAAATTACTAAAATTAATATTGAAAAAAAAAATGAAAAATTCTTTAAAAATTTTAAATTCATAATATTATTACAATACTATATCAACTATCTACCAAATATTAATAAATAAATTCATATGATTATAAACGAAAAGTTAAATGATTTAAAATTTAAGATTAACGAAGATAAAGTCATTAATTCTGAGGATTTGAAAGGGCAAAGCCTGATTATATATTTTTATCCAAAAGATGACACTCCTGGCTGTACGGTCGAAGCAATAGATTTTTCTAAAACTAAAAATAAGTTCTCTAGACTTAATACAAAAATTTTAGGTGTTTCAAAAGATAGCATAGATAAACACAAGAAATTTATTACAAAGCACTCTTTAACAATAGACCTTATTTCAGATGATGGGTCTATTTGCGAAAAGTTTGGCGTATGGGTTGAAAAATCGATGTATGGAAAGAAATATATGGGTATTGAGAGAGCAACATTTTTATTTGATCAGAATTTAAAGCTTATAAAAATTTGGAGAAACGTAAAAGTTAAAGGTCATGTTGATGAAGTTTTAAATTTTGTTAAAAATTTGGACTAATTCAACGCTATCAATTGACTTTCTAAAAGTTTATCTAAATTACCATTTAAAACAGAACTTACATCTGATACTTCAGTCTTTGTTCTATGATCTTTAACCATCGTGTATGGTTGCATTACATAAGATCTAATTTGATTACCCCAACTAATTTCATTCTTCTGTGATCTAGTTTTTTTATTTTCCTCTTCCTCCTTTGCTATCTCTAACTCATATAATTTTGACTTAAGCATATCCATAGCTGTAGACTTATTTCTATGTTGAGATCTATCATTTTGGCATTGAACTACAATTTTTGTAGGAATGTGTGTAATTCTTATTGCACTATCTGTTGTGTTAACATGCTGACCTCCAGCTCCTGATGCTCTAAAAGTATCAATTTTAAGATCCTTTTCTTCAATTTTAATTTTAACACTATTATCAACCTCGGGGTAACAAAAAACTGAAGCAAAGCTTGTGTGTCTTCTTGACTGAGAATCAAAAGGAGAGATTCTAACTAATCTGTGAATTCCATTTTCTAGCTTTAACCATCCATAAGCTTTTTCACCGTCGATTTTTAATGTTACAGATTTTAAACCTGCTTCCTCTCCTACATTTTGGTCTATAATTTGTAATTTAAAGCTTTTTGACTCAGCCCACCTAGAATACATCCTAAGTAACATCTCCACCCAATCTTGAGCTTCAACACCACCCGCTCCTGAATGAATCTCTAATAAAACGTTTTTTGAGTCAGCCTTACCAGACATTAATGTTTCAATATGAAGGGTATTTGCAACCTTTTTGATTACTTTTAGTTCATTCTCTAACTCTAAATGCATATCAGCATTAGTATTTTCATCCGTAATTTTTATAAGTTCAGTTGTATCCTCAAAAGATTTTTGAAGTTCGTCAATTGATTTTAAAAAGTTAGAAAGATAATTAAGTTTTTTTAGATCTTTATTTGTTTTTTCAAAGTCATCCCAATTTTTTTGATTTTCTAGATTTTTCTTTAGGTCAACTAGTTTCTCATTAATTTTTTTTTTTTCAAACAAACCCCCTTAGGTTTTTCAGTAAAACCTTTATACCGTTAGACAACTCTACAACTTCATACTTCATCAATAAAACCCTTTAAATTTGTAGTCTTCGCTAGAGTCTTTTTTAATATCGTATTTGCTATCAAAATTAAAGTTATTTTTAAAAGATTCAGTTATAAAATTTTCATTACTCGGTTTTCCAGTAGCTATGTCAACATTAATAAATTTTATTGATTTTGGAATATTAAAAGGTTTAGGAATTTTACTTTTATAAATATTTTTAAAAAAATCATGAAATATTGGCGCTGCCACTTTTGAACCTGTTTCAAATTTACCTAAAGATTTTGGAACATCATAACCAACAAAAACCCCAACCGTTAATTCAGATGAAAAGCCTATAAACCATGCATCCTGATTTTCATTAGTTGTTCCTGTTTTACCAGCAATTTGATAATCAAAACTATTAATATTCTTTGCAGTCCCTCTTTTTATAACACCCATTAAAAAAGAAATCATTTGATAAGCGGACTCTTCAGAGAAAATCCTATTAGATGTATATTTGATTTCTGGTTTTGGCAGCTCAAAAATTTGTGAACTTGTCAAGTTTTCATCTTTCTCAAATGAACAATTAATACATTTTCTTTTATCGCCTTTAAAAAGAATCTTACCAGAATTATCATATATTACATCAATTAATCTTGGTGAAATTATGAATCCATGATTGGCAATGGATGAATAAGCAGAAGTAATTTTTATCAATGAACTTTCCAGGGAACCCAAAGAACTTGAAATTAAAAATGGAAAATCGTCATAAATATCAAGTTTCTTTGATAGCTCAGCTATCTTTTCTAATCCTACTTGGTCAGAAAGTCTTATAGTCATGAGATTTCTTGACTTTTCTATACCAAGTCTCAAAGTACTAAGTCCATAAAATTTTTCTCCATAGTTAGTTGGTCTCCAAACTCCATCTTTTGAATGATCGTCAATCACAAAAGGTGCATCAAGAATACGACTAACCGGCGAATATCCATTCTCTAATGCCGTTATATAAACAAATGGTTTAAAAGATGATCCTAATTGTCTCTTAGCTTGAGTAACTCTGTTAAATGAAGAACTTGAATCATATCCACCTACCATAGAAAGAACTCTTCCAGTATTATTCTCTATAACAACCATACCACCATTTACTTTTGGAATTTGACTCAATTCATATTTATCAATTTTTTTGTTGAGGGAAATTACTAAAATATCACCACGTTTAAAAAACTTCTTACAATCAATATTTTTTGATTTTAATATTTTCATTTCGTCACGAGTTATATTTAAGGTTTTTTCACTACTAGTGATAACTACAATAAATTTTGATTCGATTTTTTTAACAATTGCTATTTCATCATTGTAAAGGCCAGCTGGCTTCTTATAATTAGAAATTACTTTAGCCCACTCAAAATTCTGATCTACCTTTAAATTTTCAATTGGCCCATTCCAGCCTGACCTTTTAGAATAGTTTCTCAATCCTCTCCTAAATGAATCTTCAGCTGCAACTTGTAACTTTTCATTTATTGTTGTCATTATTGTAAGTCCACTGTCGTATAATTTCTGTTCATTAAATCTTGAAATTATCTCTCTTCTAACTTCTTCTTTGAAAAAAGAGGCTTTATTATTTAAAATTTTTTTACTTTTTGATAACATCAGCTCCTCACTCATTAAAACTGAAAATTGTTCAACATTTATAAATCTTTCATCCAATAGTCTTTTTAAAACCCAATTTCTTCTTTTAAGGGCTCTTATTGAATTTCTATATGGGTTGTAGGTGGAAGGAGCTTTAGGAAGTGCAGCTAACATTGCCATTTCATGGACTTTAAGGTCAGCTACAGATTTATTAAAATAATTTAAAGACGCAGAAGCAATACCATAAGAACCATTACCTAAATATATTTCATTAAGATATAATTCCATTATTTGTTCTTTACTTAAAACTCTCTCCATTCTTAAGGCTATTATTATTTCTTTTATTTTTCTGGTATAAGATATTTCATTTGTTAGTAAAAAGTTTTTAGCAACTTGTTGTGTTATAGTAGAAGCCCCTTGTAATCTTTTATTAGTAAAGGTATTCGAAACATTTTTTAAAAAGGCTCTTAAAATTCCTCTATAATCAATTCCATCATGATTATAAAAATTAATATCTTCAGACACTAAAAAACAGTTAATAAGTTCAGTAGGAATATCTTCATATTTAATGAAGACTCTGTTTTCATTAGAATAATCTTCTAAAAAATTACCATTCGCAGTGTAAATTTTTGAAACCAATCTAGGTTTATAAGATGATAATTTGTCAAAACTAGGAAGATCTTTCCCAAAAAAAAACAAAATAAATACTGTTAGAAAAAATATAGAAAATAAAAGTATTAGAATAGAGTAAAAAATATTTATCAAACTTTTTGGCATCTTATATCCATTTAATTGTTCTTTTCAATCCAATCAAAATAATTCTTAACAGCTTTTACTATATTTGAAGTTATTTTTTTTTGATAGTTATTGCTAACTAAAAGTTTGGAATCCTCTTTGTTTGACAAATACCCCATTTCAATTAAAACTGATGGAATATCAAGGGATTTCAAAACAGTAAAACCTGCAAATCTGTGAGCTCTTTTTAATAAATTCATTTCATTTTTAATATCTTTAATTAAAAAATTAACCAAATGACTGGACTGATTCAAAGTTTCTCTTTTTGTAAGGTCAATCAAAATATTTGTAACCTCCGAATTTTCTGATGAAAGATCAACGTTTCCTAAAAAATCAGACCTGTTTTCTCTTCTTGCTAGTGCCTCCGCTTCCTTGTCTGAGGCTCTTTCTGACAATGTATAAAGTGATATACCTCTTGTTCTCCTATTTTTGTTAAAATCAGCATGTAATGAGATAAATATATCAGCATTACTATTTTTAGCAATCTCTGTTCTTTCCCTTAATTTTAAATAAACATCTTTTTCTCTAGTTAATATTACACGAAATTCGTCATATTTACTAAATTCTTTTTTTAGTAATAAAGCAACTTTAAGTGTAATATTTTTTTCAAGTTTTTTTGTAATACCAACAGCTCCTGAATCTTTCCCACCATGACCAGGGTCAACGACTATTATTTTTCTTTTTTTTTTTTTATTTTTATAATCAATAACAACTCTGGCGTACTTATTATTATTCTTTTTAAGAAAGTAAATATTTGGAGAATGAATGCTTCTTTTAAAATTTAAAATTATTGAATTGTTTACAGTATCAAAATTTATTTCTTTTAAATCATTATTTTTTGTAATTTTTTTTTTAAAAAACAAGGTTTTATCAAATTTTATTTCAATTTTGTTATGTGAAACTTTAGTTTTAAAAGTAACGTTGTCAGAAATATCCAAAACTATCCTTTTAACTTCAGCATTTGAACCGAACCTTATATTGTTAATTTCCAATGAAAATAATTCACTGCTGTAAAAAAAAAATAAAAAATATATTATAAGTTTTATGGAAAATTTCAATTTTAGTTTTTTAGTTAAATTATACTAAATATAGTGGTTTTTTTACAAAAAAAAACAATATGTTCTTTTTTTTTTTGTAATTTGTTGATTTTATAATAATAATAAAAATAAAGTTTAAAGGAAGTAACAATGAAACAAATGCTTATTGATGCTAACCAGAATGATGAGGTTAGAGTTGCTATAGTCAATAAAAACGATTTAATTGATTATGAGTCAGAAAATTTTAAAAATGATAGAGTTAAAGGAAATATTTATTTGGCGAAAATTATTAGGGTCGAACCTTCCCTACAGGCGGCTTTTGTTGATTATGGTGCCAAGAAACACGGATTTCTAGCTTACAACGAAATACACCCAAACTATTTTAAGATTCCTACAGCAGATAAGAAAAAATTATTGGAACAGGAATTCAGTGAATCACAAAACCTGAGCGTTAATGAAGATGATGAAAGTTTTATTGATGAAAGTTTTAATGAAGGTCAGGAAAATAGTAGTCAGAAAGTGAAGGATAAAAATGATGCAAAAGATGGGTTTCTTTCAAAAATTGTTGATTTTTTCAATTACAAACCAATTGATGATTACCCTCAATCAAGGATTAAAAAAAAAAGACCCTTTATTAAAACTCCAAAAAGAAATAAAAGCATTATTTTTCACAAAAAGTATAGCATTCAAGAAGTAATTAAAAGCAACCAAGTGATTTTAATACAAGTTGTTAAAGAGGAAAGAGGAAACAAGGGTGCAGCAGTGACAACTAGGTTGTCTTTAGCTGGTAAATATTGTGTATTAATGCCTAATACAAATAAAGGTGGAGGAATCTCAAGAAAAATAATTGATTTTAAACTTAGAAAAAAATTAAAAGATGTATTAAACAAACTCAAAATAGAAAAAGGTATGGGTGCTATAATTAGAACTGCTGGTGAAACAATGACCCTTAAAGAAATTAAAAGAGACTATAATTCACTAATAAAGCTGTGGAAAGAAATTACATCCAAAACAATAAAATCTAATGCACCGTGTTTAATTCATGAAGAGGATAATCTTATAAAAAGATGTCTAAGGGACTATTTTGATGCTTCGTTTGAATCTGTTTTAATAAACAACAAATTAATCTTATCTAAATGTAAAGAAATTGTGAAACAGTTTATGCCAAATTCTGTTAAGAAATTAAAACTTTACAAAGATAAAAAACCTATTTTTTTTAATCATGGAATTGAAAAAAAAATTATAGACATTAACAACCCAAATGTGAATTTGAAATCAGGTGGATACCTTGTAATAAATCAAACAGAGGCATTGGTTGCAATTGACATTAATTCCGGTAAATTTACTAAAAATCGTAATATTGAAGATACAGCATTCCAAACTAATCTAGAAGCTGCTGAAGAAATAAGTAGGCAAATTAGGATAAGAGATTTGGCAGGGTTAATTGTTATTGACTTTATAGATATGTTAGATAGAAACCATAATTTTAAAGTTGAAAAAAAACTTAAAGATTGTCTCAAAAGTGATAGGGCTAGAGTTCAGGTAGGGAGAATAAGTAATTTCGGTTTGCTTGAACTTTCAAGACAAAGGTTAAAAGTTAATGAAGACTCAAAAATTTCAGTTAGATGTTGGCATTGTAATGGATATGGAAAAGTTCCTTCTACACATTTTTTAATAAATCAACTTATAAGAGTATTTGAAGAGCTCACTTATGATAAAAAAAAAGAACCTATTAATATTATTTGTAGTAAAGAATTACAATTGCTAATTCAAAAAAACCCAAACTCTCAAGTTTTCCAAAAAAGAAAAGAAAATATTATTGTAGATCATGAATTAAAATATTTAGATTTTATAATTTACAAAGATAACGAAGTTATCTTAACTAACAAGGATGGCGAGATAGATATAGAAAAACTAACAAACTTAAAAAGGGGAGACAAAAAAATTAAAAAGAATACTAATGATCCCAGGGTTGAAAAAGAAAAAAAACTTCTAAAAGATGAACATGTAAACTCAAATTCTTTTAAGAACAATGAAGATTCTAAAGAAGAAAATATCACATCAATAAAAAGAAAGAGTTACAGACAAAAGGTAAAAGATTTTAAGACAAATAAATTAAAACCAAAAGGTTCCAGTAAAATTTCACAAAATAGTGAGAATTTAGATGTCATTAAAAAGAAAGAAAATCAAGAAAAAAGACAGGGTTGGTGGAATCAATAATTCTGCATAAACCATTTTTTTAATCTTGTTACTGCTTCCATTACTTTTTGTTTATCAGATGAAAACGCAAGTCGCATAGTTCTATGGCCGAATTTTTTATCAAAATCAGTACCCGGAGTAAGCGCAACACCTGTTTCATTTAAAATTTTTTTTGCAAGCTCCTCTGAATCTTTATTAAAGTCAGTTACATCAAGATAAAAATAAAAAGCCCCATCAGGTTTTCTAAAATTTATGCCTTTTATTTCAGATAATAGTTTACAAATTTGTGTTCTGGTAATTGAATATTTTTTTACTGTTTCATTTAACTCATCTATACATTGAAAAATCTTGAGTGCGGAATATTGTGCTATATTTCCAGATGAAATAAAAAGGTTTTGAGATAACTTTAAAAAGTTTTCTTTCAATGAATCGGGAATAACTGTCCAACCTAATCTCCAGCCTGGCATTAAAAAATACTTTGAAAAGCTATTTATCACGATGGCTTTTTGACCAAAATTTAATATTGACTTTGATGACTTTTCAAATTCAATACCATGATAAATCTCATCAGATATTAGTGAAATATTATTTTTATAACAAAAATCATAAATGTAGTATAATTCTTCATTTGAAAAAACTTGTCCATTAGGGTTGTTTGGGTTAGAAATTATTAAACCATCTAAATTCTTAAATTTCTCAATTTTTCTAAAATCAATTTTGCAAATATCAGAGTCTTCTGGGAATATTTCAATAACATCAATATTTAATGATTTTAAAATATTTCTGTAAGCAGGATAAACTGGGTTAAATATTGCAACTTTCTGTTCTTTATCAAAACATGAAATAAAAGATAATAAAAATGCTCCGGACGAACCTGTTGTAATGAAAATATTATCGTGATTGATATTTAGATTGTATTTATATTCATAGAAATTAGATATTTTTTTTCTTAGCTCTTTTATTCCATTGGAAGGTGTATAACCTGGTAAATTCAAATTAATAAGTCTCTTTACTTCATTCCTTACAATTAAAGGAGTAAATTGTATTGGTTCGCCCAGCTCTAAATGGTAGACCTTTTTTCCATTATTTTCCAAGTTACTTGCATCAGAAAGTAACTGCATTACTTTGAATGAATCAATGTTTGATCTCTTAGAAGGAAAAAAAAATTTATTATTCATTTTAACAGGTTAAAATATAATTAAACTATATCATCCTATGCAGTCTTTCATAATTCTTTTAGTCATAACTTTCTCTTTTTTTTCTGTTAAATCTTCAAACTTGAATATTATTAGAGATGCAGAGACAGAAAACTTTTTAAAAGAAATTTCTTATATTTTAATAAAAGACAACAATTTAGAGTTAAATAATCTTAATTTTTTTATCGATAATAAAGATTTCATTAATGCATTTGTAATCCCAGGTCAAAAAATTTTTTTAACTAGAGGCTTACTAATGAAAAGCAAGAAAATTGAAGATTTAGCAGGTGTAATTGCACATGAAATGGGCCACATCATTGGTGGACATTTTTCAGACAAATTAAAAGCTGCTGAAAAAACTTCTATGATAAGTATAATTTCTTCAATCCTTGCAGCAGGGGCGATAGCAGCTGGTGCCGGTCAAGCGGGATCAGCAATTCTTTTAGGTGGACAACAATTAGGTGCTTCACGTTTTCTATCCTTTTCCAGGTCACAAGAGTCACTAGCAGATCAAAATGCAATTAAACTTTTAAAAAAATCCGGTTTCTCTTTACAAGGCATGCTGAATATTTTTAAAATTTTAGAGAGAAATGAAAGTCTTAAACAGTTAAATCCATATTTTTTAACCCACCCATTATCTAGTGAGAGAAAAAAATATATATATTTAAATCTTGAAAATCAAAAAACTAAAAACTTTGGTCTATTAGAAAAAAAATATAATTTAATCAAAGCAAAGATAAATGGATTTTTTTTAGACGACACAAAGCTCAAAAATATTTATGGTAATAAAAATGCAATAGAAAGTTTTTATGCCTTTGCACTGAGAAATTATAGAGTTGGTAAAATTGATAAAGCGCTTAAACTTATTGATCAATGTATAAAAATTGATAACAAAAACCCTTATTTTTTTGAATTAAAAGGCCAGATACTTTTTGAAAATGGAATGATTATTGAATCGATCCCACAATTTAGAAAGGCAATAGAATTAAATCCTAGTGAAAAGTCATTCAAACTTTTTCTTGCTAAATCTTTACATCATATGAATGAAGAAACTTCATATTTAGAATCTATTAAAATACTTTGGTCATATATAAAAGAAGATGACTTTCCATATGAAGCTTGGCACTATTTAGGACTAAACTATGGCAAATTGAAAAAACATGATTTTTCATCGTATGCATTAGCAGAAAAATATTTGTTAGTTAATCAAATAAAAAATGCTAAAATACACATTCAACGAGTAAAAAGATTTACAAAAGATCCAGTATTAAAAAATAAAATCAAGGATCTGGAAAAAGAAATTTTAAAAAGAAAGTCTGAATGAAAAAAAAAATTTTAATTATTAATGGACCTAACCTCAATATGCTTGGGAAAAGAGAACCAGAAGTTTATGGAAAAACTACTTTAAAAGAACTTGAAAAAAAGTGTGTAAATGAATCAAAAAAATTAGATTTAAATATTTCTTTCTTTCAAAGTAATTCAGAGTCTGAAATAATTGATGAGATCCAAAAAAGCCTAGATTATGACGGGTTTATAATAAATGCTGGTGCACTTACCCATACCTCAATAGCTATTCACGACGCTTTAAAAATTCTTAAAATACCAAAAATTGAAGTTCATATATCAAATATTTATAACAGAGAGGAATTTAGAAAAAAATCTTTCATTAGCCCCGCCGTACATGGTATTATTGCAGGTTTTGGAATAGACGTATATATAATGGCACTCAGATCAATGAAAAATTTATCTTAAAATGAGTAGAATCGATAAAAAAGTTTTAGAAGATATTGATATTTTATCAAAAGCAATGGAAAGAAATAACTTATGCGAAGTTAAGTTCTCAACTGAAAATATTTCATATGAATTAAAAAAGTATCCTAAATTTCAAGTTAACGATAAAAATGATTTAAATTCTTCTGAAAGTAAGCCAATTATTGAAAAAAAAGTTAACCTAATAGAAAATGCTTTAAAGTCTCCGATGGTCGGTACGGCTTATCTAGCTCCAGAACCGGGCGCCAAACAATTCATTGAAGAAGGACAGAGTGTAAAAATTGGACAGGTTTTACTTATCATTGAAGCTATGAAAACCATGAATGAGATTACAGCAGATAAAAACGGAAAAGTTAAAAAAATCTTCGTCAAAAATGAATCTCCAGTAGAATTTGGGGAACCATTAGTTTTAATTGAATAATGCTAAAAAAAGTCTTGGTAGCAAATAGGGGGGAAATTGCCCTTCGAATTTTAAGAGCATGTAAAGAGTTGGGTATTAGAACTGTTGTTGTACATTCAACTGCAGATGAAAAGGAAATGTTCGTAAGATTAGCAGATGAAAGTGTATGTATTGGTCCTCCGCAAGTCAAAAACTCTTACTTAAATATCCCTTCCATAATTTCTGCAGCTACAATTGCTAATGCTGATGCAATCCATCCAGGAATTGGAATGCTTTCAGAAAACCCAAATTTTGCGAAAATTACTACAGATCACGGTTTTAAATTTATTGGTCCAAAGTGTGAACATATTGAAAAAATGGCCAATAAAGTCGAAGCAAAATCTATTGCTAAAAAAGTAGGGCTACCAATCTTACCTGGAAGCAGAGATAATGTTCGAGATTATTTAGAGGCAAAGTCCATAGCTGAAAATATCGGGTATCCAATTATTATTAAATCAACTAATGGAGGTGGTGGCAGAGGAATTAAAGTGGTTTTAAAAGAAAAAGATCTGAAAAATAATTTTCTTTTAGCAAAAAAAGAAGCAGAATTAAGTTTTGGTAGCAGTCAAGTTTATATTGAGAAATATTTAAGTAACCCACGTCATATTGAGATTCAGATACTTTGTGACAATCAAGGTAATGCTATTCATTTAGGAGAAAGGGAATGTTCTATCCAAAGAAGAAACCAAAAAATAATAGAAGAGTGTCCGAGCCCAGTTATTAGTGATAGTGAAAGAAAAAAAATTTGCGACACAACAATCAAAGCGATGAAGAAAATTGGTTATTTCAATATTGGTACAGTTGAATATCTATATGATAATGGAAAATTTTTTTTTATGGAAATGAATACAAGGTTGCAGGTTGAACATACAGTTACAGAGGAAGTTTACAATATTGATATAGTAAAGGAACAAATGAATATATCTAGTGGAAAAAAAATATCGTTCAAACAAGATGAAATAAAAAAAAAGGGACACTCAATTGAATGCAGAATTAATGCAGAGAATCCAATAACTCAATTACCCTCAACAGGTTTAATTAAAACTTACCATCCACCTGGAGGTCCAGGAATAAGAATAGACTCAGCTCTTTACACAGGATGTAATATTAGTTCCTTCTATGATGGACTTATTGCAAAGTTAGTGTGTAATGGGAATACAAGGCATGAGTGTATTATGAAACTTAAAAGAGCTCTTGATGAGTATGTAATTGAAGGTGTACAAACAAATATCCCTACATTAAAAAAAATAATACAAACCAAAGATTTTATAGAAGGCAACTTTGATATCAATTGGTTAAGCACTTCTTTCAAATAAGATGTTTCTTTCGCCTAAAATTATTTTAGATGGGTATAATAAAGGTTTATTTCCTATGGCTGACTCCTTCTATGACCCCTTTGTTTATTGGGTTGAGCCCAAAGAAAGAGGAATAATTAAATTAAATGAATTTAAGGTATCAAGAAGTCTGAAAAAAGAATTAAAAAAAAGTCATTTCAAAATTAAAGTTAATCAAAATTTTGAAAAAACGATAAATTTATGTGCTAGAAACCTAAACAGAAAATCAACTTGGATAAATAATCAGATAATAGAAAATTATATTAAATTATTT
>NZFP01000017.1 GCA_002689325.1 Rickettsiales bacterium | reverse complement strand
CATTATAGCAAAAATAAATTGCGGGTGTAGCTTAGTGGTAAAGCCTCAGCCTTCCAAGCTGGTTACGAGGGTTCGATTCCCTTCACCCGCTCCATTTAGGGGTGTAGCTCAGTTGGTAGAGCGACGGTCTCCAAAACCGTAGGTCGTGAGTTCGAGTCTCTCCGCCCCTGCCACTAATCTCTGACAATTTCTCTGACGAACTTTTCTATTGTGACGCTTGCAGGCCCGATTATTGACTTTTCAAATAATGAGCTTTTGTTTGTTTTTTCGATATTAAATTCTATTAATTCAACTCTCCTTTGTTGATTACAAATAAAGTCTATAAAACCAGCAGCAGGGTATACATTATTAGATGTTCCAATCGATATAAAAATATCTGTTCTTTCAAGATATTTGTATATTAAATCAAGATTTTTTGGTTGTTCACCAAACCAAACAACGTCAACCCTAACCTCACCTTTTTTTTTACATTTTTCACACTGATAATTTGTTGATAAATCAAAGTCTAAGTTAATTTTGTTTAAACAATTCATACAATAAGCTTTATCAAGTGAGCCATGCATGTGAATTATTTTTTTTGAGCCACCTTGCTCGTGAAGGTTATCAATATTTTGTGTAACTAGAATAAATTCACCTTTCCAGTAATTTTCAAGAATAGCTAAATTTTTGTGCGCTGAGTTTGGTTTTATTTTGGCTTCTGTGAGTGTTTTTCTCCTTTGATTATAAAAATTATTTACATAATCTGGGTTTCTTAAAAAAGCATCAACAGTACATACATCTTCGATACGATGATTGTCCCAAAGTCCATCTTTTTCTCTGAAAGTTTGAATTCCACTTTCTTTTGAGATTCCAGCACCGGTTAGTATAAAAATATTTTTTTTTACGTCCATAATTTATTGAATTAATTATTTGTATTTTCTATACATTATGTTAACAATACAAAAAAAATTTTTCATATAAAATGCAAAAAATTGTTAAGTTTTACAAAGAAGTTAAACAAGAGGGGTTAAAAATAACTTGGCCCACAAAGCCAGAGGTAATCACCACAACTATTATGGTTTTTATTTTTGTAATATTAGCCTCAGTATTTTTTTTATTAGTTGATAAAATAGTTTCCTTTCTTGTTGAGTATCTTTTGTTTTAAGGGTTTTTATGGACTGGTATATTTTACAGGTACATTCGGGTACCGAAAAGAAAGTTGAAAAAGAACTTCTAGCTCAGCTTGAAAAAAAAGGTTTGAAAAAAAATATTGATGAGATTCTTATCCCTTCTGAAGATGTCATTGAAATGAAAAAAGGTAAAAAAGTTAACACAGAAAGAAAGTTTTTCCCTGGCTATATGATGATAAAAATGACTATGGATGACGAAATATGGCACACTGTTAGAACAATACCAAAAGTTTATGGATTCCTAGGCGGAAAAAAAGGTGAACCTATACCAGTTTCACAGGCTGAAATAGATTCTATTTTTAATCAAATGAAAGATGGGTTAGACAAACCCAAGCCTTCTGTTAGTTTTGAAATTGGTGAGCAAGTTAGAGTTTCTGATGGTCCTTTTTCTTCATTTAATGGAATGGTAGAAGAAGTTGATGAGGAAAAAGCAAGACTTAAAGTAAGCGTTTCTATATTTGGAAGATCTACACCTGTTGATCTTGAATATTCGCAAGTTGAAAAAATTTAAACAGAAAGGTTTAGTTAGCTATGGCAAAAAAAATTGACGGTTTTATAAAATTACAAATTCCTGCAGGACAGGCTAACCCTTCTCCTCCAGTAGGACCGGCATTAGGACAAAAAGGTGTAAATATAATGGAATTTTGTAAAGCTTTTAATGCTAATACTCAAAAATTAGAACAAGGTATGCCTATTCCAGTTGTAATAACTGTTTATCAGGACAAAAGTTTTTCTTTTGAAACTAAATCACCCCCTGTCTCTTTCTTTATTAAAAAAGCTCTTAAATTAAAAAAAGCATCTCAAACACCAGGAAAAGAATTTATTGCATCTATTTCAAAAAATGATATCAAACAAATTGCTGAAACAAAAATGCAGGATCTAAATACTGACAATGCTGAATCTGCTGAAAGAATGGTTGCAGGTACAGCCAGATCGATGGGAATTAAGGTAGAGTAATGAAATTGAGTAATAAAAAAAAACAAATTAGCAAAGAACTTAAAGAAAATAGTTTCTTTAAACTTAGTGAAGCACTTCCAGTCGCAAAGAAGTTTTCATCAAAAAAATTTGATGAATCATTAGATATATCTGTAGTTCTGGGAGTTGATGCTAAAAAGTCTGATCAACAAATTCGAGGAGTCTTAAGCCTTCCCAAAATGCCTGAAAAGAAAGTTAAGATTGCAGTTTTTGCTGATGGAAAAGATGCTGATGATGCTAAAAAGTCGGGTGCTGATATTGTTGGTGCTGATGATTTAATCGAAAAGGTTAAAAGCGGGGAAATTAATTTTGATAAATGTATTTCCACGCCTCAAATGATGGTAAAAGTTAGTGTATTAGGACAAATTTTGGGACCAAAAGGTTTAATGCCAAACCCCAAACTAGGGACAGTTTCAAGTGATATTGTTGACGCAATTAAAAAAGTCAGGTCAGGCCAAATAGAATATAAAACAGATAAAGCCGGAATTGTTCACGCAAGTATTGGAAAAGTAAGCTTTTCCGATGATGATTTAATTAAAAATACTAATTTCTTTCTTAATGAACTAAAGAACAAAAAACCCGAATCTTCTAAGGGAATCTTTTTGAAAAAAATTTTTATTAACACAACTATGGGTCCAGGCTTGCAAGTTGACCCGAGTAGTGCTATGTAATGTAAAAACTTATTTTAATCTGTCCTAGACTTCAGATGGCAAAGCCTTAAATATTCTGAATAGATGGGTTTATCTTTGATTTACTCAGACAGGTTTTGGAGATTATTGTGCATAAAGCTGAAAAACAAGAATTTGTTAAAAACTTTAATGAAACTTTGAAAGATAAAGATTTTTTAGTTGTAGCTCACTACAAAGGTCTATCAGTTTCAGAGATCTCATCTTTAAGACAAAAAATTAAATCAGCTAACTCAATTTTCAAAGTTGCTAAGAATACTCTTGCAAAAAGGGCCTTAAGGGATACTAACTTTGAGGTTTTAGATAAACTTTTTGTTGGACCAACTTCAGTTGCTTATTCTGACGATCCGGTTTCCACATCAAAGGCATTGATTGATTTTGCCAAAGAAAATGAAAACCTTAAGATCCTTGGTGGAGCAATGAGTGGTAAAGAACTAAAAATAGACGAGATCGAAAAACTGGCTTCTCTTCCGAGTATGGAAAATCTAAGAGCAAAAATTGTTGGTCTATTGTCAGCCTCTCAAAGAAGTTTAATGAGCACACTTCAAGCTAACCAATCCAATTTAATAAGATTAGTTACTAACAAAAATAAATCATAATCAAGGAGAAAATAATGGCAGACTTACAAAAGATTGCAGATGATTTATCGAGCTTAACAGTTATCGAAGCGTCTGAATTAACAAAAATATTAGAAGAAAAATGGGGAGTATCGGCCGCTGCTCCAGTAGCAGTGGCGGCAGCCCCTGCTGGTCAACCTGCTGGTGAAGCAGGAGCTTCTGAAGAAAAAACAGAGTTTGAAATTCATTTAGCAGCTGCGGGTGATAAAAAAATAAATGTTATCAAAGAGGTAAGAACTATTACAGGCTTAGGTTTAAAAGAAGCAAAAGATTTAGTCGAAGGAGCACCTAGTAAGCTTAAAGATGGAGTTGGCAAGGTAGATGCTGAAAAGTTCAAAAAACAGTTAGAAGAAGCCGGAGCAACTGTTGAACTGAAGTAAGCATTGAATATGACAAAATCATTTACTTTCAAACATAATATTAGAAAAAGTTTTGGAAAAATTCCAGAGCTAGTCAACATGCCTAATCTTTTGGAAATTCAGAAGAATTCTTACGATCTTTTTCTTCAAAAAAATGTCAAATCAGAAGACAGAGAAGACACCGGTTTGCAGGCAGTGTTTAATAAAGTGTTTCCTATTACTGATTTTTCCGGTACAGCGGAACTCAGATTCGTTAAGTATGAACTTGAAGAACCAAGATATGATGTTGATGAGTGCATTCAAAGGGGGGGGACTTATGGTTCACTTCTGAGAGTAACTTTAAACTTAATTATAAGGGAAGTTGACGAAGAAACGGGAGTTTCGTCCGTAAAAGATATTAAAGAACAAGATGTTTATCTAGGTGATATGCCATTAATGACTTCCAAGGGAACATTTGTTTTTAATGGTACTACCAGAGCAGTGGTGTCGCAAATGCACAGATCACCTGGAGTTTTTTTTGATCATGATAAAGGTAAAAGTCATAGTACTGGAAAATTTTTGTTTGCATCTAGATTAATTCCTTACAATGGATCTTGGATAGATTTCGAGTTTGATGGTAAAGATCTAATTTATGTAAGAATTGATAAAAGAAGAAAGCTTTTAGCTTCATCATTGTTGTTAGCATTAGATGATGAGAGGTCAGCAGAATATAGATATGAATGCCAAAAAAAGGGAAAAGAAATTGATTATACAAAAATCAATGGTTTAAGCCAGGAGACTCTATTTTCTTATTTTTATGAAAAAACTCAGCTTCATAGGAAAAATAAAGGATGGGAATTTGAATATTTTGAAAAAGATTTTATCGGAAGTAAATTAGATTTTGATTTAATAAATTCCTCAAATGGAAAAGTCTACGCAAAAAAAGGTGAAAAGTTTAATGCATTAATATCAAAAAATTTGAAATCAGATTCTGTAAAAAAAATATTTATTGATGATGAAAACCTCTTAGGTTCCTTTTTATCTAATGATATTTTTGATGAAAAAACAGGAATAATTTATTTTGAGTCAGGTGATGAGGTAACTGAAAATACATTCAAATATTTAGAGGATAAAAATATTAAAATTATTGAGATTTTAAAAATTAATTCAAATAGTCAAGGTTCTTACATCAGAGATACCTTTAATGCTGATAAAAATAAAAACAGAAATGATGCTGTTACTGAAATTTATAAAATCTTAAGACCTGGTGAACCACCAACCGTTGAAGCTGCTGACAAGTTATTTAAAAGTTTGTTTTTTGATAGAGAAAGATATGATCTTTCATTGGTTGGTAGGTTAAAACTTAACACAAGATTAAATCTTGACGCTAAACAAGGTCAAAGAATTCTTGAGAACAATGATATAATACAAATTGTCAAATATCTGGCTGGTCTTAAAGATGGTTTTGGTCATATAGATGATATCGATCACTTAGGAAACAGAAGAGTTAGGTCAGTGGGAGAGTTGTTAGAAAATCAATATACTATTGGTGTAATTAGAATGGAAAGAGCTATTAAAGAAAGAATGACTAACGCACCTGATATTGAGACGGTAATGCCAAATGACCTTGTAAACCCCAAGCCAGCTTCATCAGCTATAAGAGAATTTTTTGGTCAAAGTCAATTATCTCAGTTTATGGACCAAACCAATCCATTATCTGAAATCACACATAAGAGAAGGTTGTCTGCGCTTGGTCCAGGCGGTCTTTCAAGGGAAAGAGCAGGTTTTGAGGTAAGAGATGTTCATCCATCTCACTATGGGAGAATCTGTCCAATTGAGACTCCAGAAGGTCCTAATATTGGCTTAATAAATTCACTGGCGACTTACTCAAAAGTAAATTCATATGGTTTTATTGAGACACCTTACAGAAAAGTAAATAATTCAAAAGTGTCCTCAGAAATTGTTTATCTTTCTGCAATGGAAGAACAAAATTATACAATAGCTCAAGCAAATGAACCACTCAAAAATGATGGGTCTTTTGAGAGATCACTGGTTTCTTGCAGAAGAAGTGGAGACTTTTTAATGGTTGATCCCAAAGAAGTAAACTACATGGATGTATCTCCTAAGCAGTTGGTTTCCGTTGCTGCAGCACTGATCCCATTTTTGGAAAATGATGATGCAAACAGAGCATTAATGGGTTCAAACATGATGCGTCAGGCAGTTCCACTTTTGAAAAGTCAATCACCTTATGTTGGTACTGGTATGGAATCAGTTGTTGCCAGAGACTCAGGAGTTGTTTTAGTAGCAAAACGCTCCGGTTATGTTAATCAAGTTGATGCCTCAAGAATAGTTATTAGTGCTGTAAAGAAAAGTGATAACGATACAGGTGTTGATATATATAGATTGAGCAAATTTCAAAGGTCTAATCAAGATACGTGCATTAATCAATCTCCACTTGTAAGAGTTGGTGATTACGTTGAAAAGGGAGATATCATTGCTGATGGTCCGGCTTCAAAAATTGGAGAATTAGCATTGGGAAGAAATGTGACAGTAGCTTTTATGCCATGGAATGGTTACAACTATGAAGATTCTATATTGATCTCTGAAAACCTTGTTGTTAATGATGTATTTACGTCGATTCATATCCAAGAGTTTGAAGTTTTAGCCAGAGATACAAAGCTTGGTCAGGAAGAAATAACAAGAGATATTCCTAATGTTGGTGAAGAATCACTAGTGAATTTAGATGAGGCAGGAATAGTACATATTGGAGCTAAGGTTAATCCTGGCGATATACTTGTTGGTAAAGTAACACCTAAAGGTGAGTCCCCAATGACTCCCGAGGAAAAGCTTTTAAGAGCAATTTTTGGAGAAAAAGCAGCTGACGTTAAGGACACCTCGCTTAAATTACCTCCTGGAGTATCGGGAACAATTGTTGAAGTCAGAGTTTTTTCTAGAAGGGGAGTTGATAAAGATGAAAGATCTTTATCGAATGAGAGGATGCATATCGAACAACTTCATATAGATATGGAAGACGAAAGATTTATTCTTGAAAGTAGTTTTACAGATAGTCTAAAAAAACTTTTAGTAAATCAAACTCATATCAGCGGAGTTGCTAATCTTTCCAAAAACACCAAACTTACAGAAGCAACATTAAAAGAACTATCATTAAAAAAATTAAAAGATATCTCTGTTAAAGAAGATGCGGTAATGAAAAAAGTTGAGCTTTTGAATGAAGCCTTTGAGAAAAGTCTTGATGTTTTAAACAAAACTTTTCAGTCAAAAGTTGATAAAGTTCAATCAGGCGATGAACTTCTGCCCGGTGTAATGAAGCTAGTAAAAGTCTTTGTTGCAGTAAAGAGACAACTAGCTCCAGGCGACAAAATGGCAGGAAGACATGGGAATAAGGGTGTTATTTCCAGGATTATTCCTGTTGAGGATATGCCTTATACGGAAGATGGTACTCCAGTAGACATAGTTTTAAACCCTCTAGGTGTTCCATCTAGAATGAATGTTGGACAAATTTTAGAAACACATCTTGGAGCAGTTTCAGTAGACCTTGGTAAGAAATTTTATGATACAGCAATTAGCATCAAAAATAAAAAAACTTCAATTGATGATCTTATAAGTCTATTTAAAATAGTTTATGGTGAGAAAATTTTTAAGGATCGATTTGATAAATTAAAAGCTGATGAATTAATAAAAAGAGCTCTTAACTTAAAGGATGGTGTTCCCTTCGCAACACCTGTTTTTGACGGAGCAAAAGAGCTAGATATAAATAATTTTTTTAAAGTTGCTGGAAGCGATACTAGCGGACAAAAAAAACTTATCGACGGCAGAACTGGTAATTACTTTGACAGAAAGATAACTGTTGGACAAATCTACATGCTAAAGCTTAATCATTTGGTTGATGACAAAATTCATGCAAGATCTATTGGACCTTACAGTCTTGTGACTCAGCAACCACTAGGCGGCAAAGCTCAATTTGGTGGACAAAGATTTGGTGAAATGGAGGTCTGGGCGCTTGAGGCCTATGGGGCATCTTACACACTTCAGGAAATGTTAACTGTTAAATCAGATGATGTGTCAGGAAGAACAAAAGCTTATGAAACTATTGTAAGAGGAGACGATAATATAGAATCTGGTATTCCAGAATCTTTTAACGTTTTAATTATGGAACTAAAATCTCTTGGGCTTAATGTAGAGTTGCTAGAGAGTAACGTTAATCAAGGACTAGTAAAATGAACGAAATAATTAAACTCATAGAAAAACCAGGAGCAATAGATTTTAACCAAATTAAAATTTCAATAGCCAGTCCTGATGAGATTTTATCATGGTCTCACGGAGAAATTAAGAAACCAGAAACAATTAACTATAGAACATTCAAACCCGAGCGAAGTGGTTTATTTTGTGCAAGAATCTTTGGTCCCATTAAAGATTACGAGTGTGTTTGTGGAAAATATAAAAGGATGAAGTTCAAAGGAATAATCTGTGAAAAATGTGGTGTGGAGGTTACACTTTCTAAAGTTAGAAGAGAGAGAATGGGTCATATTCCATTGGCTGCACCGGTTGCTCACATATGGTTTTTAAAATCTCTTCCGAGTAGAATTGGTCTCCTTCTTGATCTTGCTTTAAAGGATTTAGAAAAGGTTCTTTATTTCGAAAATTTTATTGTTACCGAGCCTGGAATGGTTAAATCATTAAAAAAATTTCAAATTCTTTCAGATGACGAAAATACTGAACTACTACAGGAATATGGTGATAGTTTTCAAAGTATGATTGGGGCAGAGGCCATTCAGAAGCTTTTATCTGAGGTTGACCTTCAAGCTGAGCAAAAAAAAGTTAGGGAAGATTTAGAATCAACTAATTCAGAAACAAAAATCAAAAAACTTGTAAAAAGATTAAAACTTATCGAGGCATTTATTAATTCAAAATTAAAACCTGAATGGATGATCCTGAATGTTATTCCAGTAATTCCTCCAGAATTGAGACCTCTTGTCCCACTTGATGGGGGGCGTTTTGCAACTTCCGACTTAAATGATTTGTACAGAAGAGTAATAAACAGAAACAATAGGCTCCAAAGACTTTTATTACTTAAGGCTCCTGACATAATAGTAAGAAATGAAAAAAGAATGCTTCAAGAAGCATGTGATGCTCTTTTTGATAATGGAAGAAGAGGTAGGGTTATAACAGGAACAAATAAAAGACCACTGAAATCACTATCTGATATGTTGAAAGGTAAGCAGGGAAGGTTTAGACAAAACCTTTTAGGTAAAAGAGTTGATTATTCAGGGAGATCAGTAATTGTTGTTGGACCGGAGCTTAAGCTTCATCAGTGTGGTATTCCAAAAAAAATGGCTATTGAATTATTTAAACCTTTTATTTACTCAAAGCTAGAAAAGTATAACTTAGCAGCCACAATTAAAGCTGCAAAAAAAATGGTTGAAAGAGAAAGGCCAGAGGTATGGGATATACTAGCAGAAGTAATTAGAGAGCATCCAGTTCTACTTAATAGAGCACCGACTCTTCACAGATTGGGTATTCAAGCATTTGAACCAATCTTGATTGAAGGTAAAGCTATTCAGCTTCATCCTCTAGTTTGCACAGCATTTAATGCAGACTTTGATGGAGACCAAATGGCTGTTCATGTTCCATTGTCTTTAGAATCTCAGCTAGAGGCAAGAGTATTAATGATGTCAACTAATAACATTCTCTCCCCGGCAAATGGCAAACCCATAATTGTTCCCTCTCAAGATATGATTTTAGGCCTATATTATCTTAGCCTTGTAAGCCATAAGGGTGCCGGAGATAAAATGCTTTTTTCAAGTATTGAGGAGTTAACTATTGCATTGGATCAAGGTGTAGTATCACTTCACTCTAGGATTAAATCTAGATACCAAACATTAGATGAAAATTTTCAACCAAAAATATTAACCGTTGATACAACACCAGGAAGAATGATAGTGAGTGAGATTCTTCCTAAACACCCAAAGGTTAGTTTTGATTTGATAAATAGAATTTTAACTAAAAAGGAAATTAGTAATGCCATTGACGTTGTTTACAGACACTGTGGGCAGAAAAAAACAGTTATATTTGCCGATAAACTTATGGAAATTGGATTTAGAGAAGCATGTAAAGCTGGAATTTCTTTTGGCAAGGACGATCTTATGATTCCTAGTAATAAAAGTGATTTATTGGCTGAAACAGAAAAAAAGGTTAAACTTTATGAAAAACAATATTCGGAGGGCCTTATTACAAGAGGTGAAAAATACAATAAAGTAGTAGATGCTTGGGCAAAATGTTCGGATCAAGTTGCTGAGGAGATGACAAAAATTATGGTTCCACGAACAACTGATAATGTTGAACAATTTAACAGTGTCTTCATGATGGCAGACTCAGGTGCTAGAGGTTCCGCTGCGCAATTAAAACAATTATCTGGAATGAGAGGTTTGATGGCTAAACCGTCCGGAGAAATTATCGAAACACCTATTGTCTCAAATTTTAAAGAGGGGCTGACTGTTCTGGAGTATTTTAACTCCAGTCATGGAGCAAGGAAAGGTCTTGCTGATACAGCTTTAAAAACTGCTAACTCTGGTTACTTAACCAGAAGGTTGGTAGATGTTGCTCAAGATTCTATCATTACAATAGACGATTGTTTTACTAATAAATTTATTACACTAGAAGAATTAGTGGAGGATGGGGAGGTAATTGAAAGCTTGTCCGAGAAATGTCTAGGGAGAACTTTAGCTGAAGATATAACAGACAAAGAAACTAATAATGTAATTGCAAAAACAGGTGATATCGTATCTGAAGAGCACCTTTCTTTAATTGATTCTTCAGGTTTGACTAGCGTAAAAGTCAGATCGGTTTTGACTTGTGAAGCTGAATTTGGTGTTTGTGGAAAATGTTATGGAAGAGATTTAGCTAGAGGTACTCCTGTTAATGTTGGTGAAGCAGTTGGAGTTATTGCTGCTCAATCAATAGGTGAGCCAGGAACACAGTTGACTATGAGAACTTTTCACATAGGGGGTGCTGCCCAAAAAGGAACTGAAGTTTCAAGTATAGAATCTAAATATGACGGTACGGTAAAATATACTAATGTAAATATTGCTACTGATAGTTCTCAAAATTTAATTAACATTTCTAGGAATAGTAGTTTGTCAATAATGGATGATAAAAACAAAGAAAAAGCAAAGCACAGACTTCCCTTTGGGTGCAAATTAAAATTTAAAAACAATAAAAAAATTAAGGCCTCTGATGCTCTTGCTGAATGGGATCCATTTACCTTACCCATTGTTGCCCAAACAGATGGACACATAGTTTTAAAAGACCTAGAAGAGGGTGTGACTACACGTCAAATTGTTGATGATTCTACAGGACTGACCAGTAATATTGTTATTGATTGGAAACAACAGGCAAAAATTCAACACCTTGTCCCTAGAGTAGAGATTCATGATAAAAAGAGTAATGGAAAAGTTCTAGTGCTTGAAAATGGAAGTTTAGCATCATACGAACTTACAGCTGACTCTATCATTCTTGTAACTGGTGATATGAAAATTAAACAAGGTGATTACATTGCTAAAATTCCAAAAGAGTCAACAAAAACTAAAGATATAACTGGTGGTTTACCAAGAGTGGCAGAACTTTTTGAGGCAAGGAAACCAAAGGATCATGCAATTATTGCGGAAATTTCAGGAAAAATAAAGTTCGGTAAGGACTACAAAATGAAAAGAAAAATTGAAATTATTCCAGAAGATGCTGCAATTGAACCAGTAGAGTATGTTATATCTAAATCAAAGCATTTGACAGTTCAAGAAGGTGATTATGTTGAAATTGGAGACGTATTAGTTGATGGTAGTTCAGTTCCACATGATATTCTCAGAATTAAAGGAGTTGAAGCGCTGGCAAGTTATTTAATTAAGGAAGTACAAGATGTTTACAGACTCCAGGGCGTTAAAATAAATGATAAGCATATCGAAGTTATTGTTAGACAAATGATGCAAAAGGTTGAAATAACAGATCCAGGTCAAACGACTTTCCTTTCTGGAGAACAAGTTAGTAAAAAAGAATTTACCGAAATTAATTTAAAAGCATCAGCTGATGGATTAAAGCTGGCTAAAGGTCATCAGGTTCTCTTGGGTATAACAAAAGCTTCTCTCCAAACTGATAGTTTTGTTTCTGCGGCGTCTTTTCAGGAAACTACACGAGTCTTAACAGAAGCCGCGGTATCAGGAAAGGTTGATAATTTACAAGGTCTTAAGGAAAATGTTATTGTCGGAAGACTCGTTCCTTGTGGGACTGGCTCATTCATGTCTCAAGTAAAACTTGAGGCCTCAAAAAAAGACAGAGAACTTTTAAGCAAAGCTAATGAAAAAGAATAATTTTATGCATTAAAAAAATTTTTTTCTTAGTTGACAGCCAATAAAGATATATTAGTATGCACGAATAATTGGTAGTGGTTTAAAGCCAAACACAATTTCTATTTATTTATTTAGGGGATTAAATGCCAACTATAAATCAGCTAGTTAGATCTTCAAGATCTAAACAATTGAAGAGGAATAAAGTTCCTGCTTTAGAAAGTTGTCCACAAAAAAGGGGGGTTTGCACCCGTGTATACACCACAACCCCAAAAAAACCAAACTCGGCACTAAGAAAAGTGGCTAGGGTAAAACTAACCAACGGATTTGAAGTAACAAGTTATATACCTGGAGAAGGCCACAATTTACAAGAACATTCTGTTGTACTTATTCGCGGAGGACGAGTAAAAGACTTACCAGGGGTAAGGTACCATGTTTTAAGAGGTATATTAGACACTGAAGGTGTAAAAAATAGAAAACAACGCAGATCCAAATATGGTGCAAAAAGGCCTAAATAGAAATGTCTAGAAGAAGAAAAGCAGATAAAAGAAATATTATTCCTGACCCAAAATTTAATGATAGGGTTCTCTCAAGATTTATTAATATTGTAATGAATGATGGTAAAAAGTCTATTGCTGAAAAGATTGTATACAAGGCTCTTGAGATTGCTTCTAATAAACTAAAGGAAAAGAATTCTTTAGATCTTTTCAAAACTGCTCTTAACAATGTGAAACCTGGAATTGAAGTTAGGTCAAGGAGAGTTGGTGGAGCTACTTACCAAGTCCCGGTCGAAGTTAGAAATGAGAGAGCATTGGCTCTGGCTATAAGATGGATAGTTGACGCATCCCGTAAAAGATCTGAAAAATCGATGACGCATCGCTTAGCGCAAGAACTCATAGATGCCAATGAAAACAAGGGTGCATCAATAAAAAAAAGAGAAGACACTCATAAAATGGCTGAAGCAAATAGAGCTTTTGCCCATTACAGGTGGTGATAATGTCAAGAGTAACCCCCTTAGAAAATTATAGAAATATTGGTATAATGGCTCATATTGATGCTGGTAAAACAACAACTACTGAGAGAATCTTATATTATACTGGGGTTTCTCACAAAATAGGTGAGGTTCATGATGGTGCAGCAACAATGGACTGGATGGAGCAGGAGCAAGAAAGAGGAATAACAATAACTTCAGCTGCTACAACATGCTTTTGGGCGGATAAAAGAATAAACATAATTGACACACCTGGACATGTTGATTTTACCATTGAGGTAGAAAGATCTCTTAGGGTTTTAGACGGAAGTGTTTGTGTATTTGACTCAGTAGCTGGTGTTGAACCACAATCAGAGACAGTTTGGAGACAAGCAGATAAATACGGTGTTCCCAGAATGTGTTTTGTAAATAAAATGGATAGAGTTGGAGCTGATTTTTATAGATGCGTTGACATGATTGTTGAAAGATTAGGCGCAACACCTTTGGTCCTTCAACTTCCTTTAGGGTCTGAATCGAATTTTAAAGGTGTCATTGACCTTATTTTGATGAAGGCAATTGTTTGGCAAGAAGAGACATTAGGTGCAAAATTCACTTATGAAGAAATCCCAGATGACTTAAAGGCTGACAGTGAAAAATATAGAGAAAAATTAGTTGAAATGGTTGTCGAACTTGATGATCCAATCATGGAGAAATATCTTGACGGAACAATGCCATCTGAAGAAGAAATTAAAAAACTAATTAGAAAAGGTACAATACAAAGCAAATTTGTTCCAGTTTTATGTGGTAGTTCTTTTAAAAATAAGGGGGTGCAACCAATGCTTGATGCAGTTGTTGACTTTTTACCATCGCCATTAGATGTTCCATCAATTAAAGGAGTTGAATATAAAAATGAGGAGAATCCAATAGTAAGAAAAAGTTCTGATGACGAACCTTTTTCAGCATTAGCTTTTAAAATTATGAATGACCCCTTCGTTGGTTCCCTTACTTTTTTGAGAATTTATTCTGGTAAAGTTGAAGCAGGTTCTTCTGTCCTTAATTCTGTTAAGGACAAAAGGGAGAGGTTCGGAAGAATGCTACAAATGCATTCCAACTCAAGAGAAGATATTAAAACTGCACACGCTGGAGATATAATAGCTGTCGCTGGACTAAAAGACACAACAACCGGTGATACTTTATGTGACTCTGAAAAAGCTGTTATTCTTGAAAGAATGGAATTTCCTGATCCCGTTATAGAAGTTGCTGTTGAACCAAAAACGAAAGCTGACCAAGAAAAAATGGGAATTGCTCTGCAACGCCTCGCTGCTGAAGATCCTTCTTTCAAAGTCAGTATTGATCATGAGTCAGGTCAAACAGTTATGAAAGGAATGGGCGAACTTCATTTAGAAATTCTTGTTGACAGAATGCTAAGAGAATTTAAAGTTGATGCGGCTGTAGGAGCACCTCAGGTTGCCTATAGGGAGACAATTACCCAACCTACGTCTGTTGATTACACACACAAAAAACAATCAGGAGGTGCTGGTCAATTTGCTAAGGTTGTCTTAGAATTTGAACCTTTAAAAAAAGGAGAAGGTGTTGTTTTTGTAAGTAAAATTGTAGGTGGTAGGGTTCCAAAAGAATATATTCCTGGAGTTGAAAAAGGTATTAAATTATCTACAGAGACAGGTTTTTTAGCTGGCTTCCCCGTGATAGATTTTAAATGTACTTTGGTCGATGGCGCGTTTCATGATGTTGATTCTAGCGTAATGGCTTTTGAAATTGCAGCTAGAGCCGCCTTTAGAGAAGCAATGCCTAAAGGCAAGGCAGTTTTATTAGAACCGATGATGAAAGTAGAAGTTGTTACACCTGAAGAGTATATGGGGGATATTATTGGAGATTTAAACTCTAGACGTGGACAGGTTTCAGGTATGGAGCAAAGAGGTGTAAATCATGTTGTTAACAGTATGGTACCTCTTGCTAACATGTTTGGATATGTAAACAATTTACGCTCTATGAGCCAGGGTAGAGCTAGTTATACAATGACTTTTGATCATTATGAGGAAGTGCCTCATAATGTCGCAGAAGAAGTTAAAGAAAAAGTTTCTGGTTAACTAATTTTATGAAGGAGTAATAAAATGGCAAAAGAAAAATTTGATAGAAGTAAACCACACTGCAACATTGGTACAATCGGTCATGTAGATCATGGTAAGACAACATTGACAGCAGCAATAACCAAAGTTTTGGCTGAAACAGGAGGTGCAACTGCAATGGATTATGCCCAAATTGATAAGGCCCCTGAAGAAAAAGAGAGAGGAATTACAATTTCCACAGCGCATGTCGAATATCAAACTGAAAAAAGGCATTACGCTCATGTTGATTGCCCAGGCCACGCTGATTATGTCAAAAATATGATAACTGGAGCCGCACAAATGGATGGAGCAATTCTTGTTGTTTCAGCAGCAGACGGTCCAATGCCTCAGACTAAAGAGCATATTCTTTTAGCCAGACAAGTTGGAGTTCCGTCAATTGTAGTATTTATGAATAAAGTGGACCAAGTTGATGACCCAGAATTACTTGACTTAGTAGAAATGGAAGTTAGGGAGTTGTTATCTAAATATGAATTTGATGGAGATAACATTCCAATAGTTAAAGGCTCAGCTTTATCTGCTATTGAGGGTTCTAATGAGGAAACAGGTAAGAAAGCCATTCTTGAATTAATGCAAAAAGTCGATGAGCATATTCCTCAACCAGCAAGACCATTAGATCAAGACTTTCTAATGCCAATAGAGGATGTTTTTTCTATTTCCGGTAGAGGAACAGTCGTAACAGGAAGAGTAGAAAGAGGAGTTGTTAATGTCAATGATGAAATAGAAATTACAGGAATCAAAGAAACCCAAAAAACTGTTTGTACGGGAGTTGAAATGTTTAGAAAATTACTCGACAGAGGAGAAGCTGGTGACAACGTTGGGGTTCTTTTGCGAGGAACAAAAAGAGAGGATGTTGAAAGAGGCCAAGTTTTAGCGAAACCTGGTTCAATAAAACCTCATAAAAAATTCAAGGCTGAGGCGTATGTTTTAAATAAAGATGAGGGTGGAAGACATACCCCATTCTTTAAAAACTATAGACCTCAATTCTATTTTAGAACAACTGATGTTACAGGAACAATTGAGCTGCCTTCTGGAACAGAAATGGTAATGCCGGGTGACAATGTATCTGTTACAGTTGAGCTTCTCACTCCAATAGCAATGGATAAAGGACTTAAATTTGCTATTAGAGAAGGTGGAAAAACTGTGGGTGCGGGAGTAGTCGCTGAGATAATTGATTAATTAATAATAACAAGGTAAAGAATATGGCCAACCAAAACATTCGAATAAGGTTAAAGGCTTTTGATCATAGAGTTCTTGATCAAACCACCATGGAAATCGTCAGCACTGCTAAAAGAACAGGTGCCAACGTAAAGGGTCCAATACCTCTACCTACAAGTATTGAAAAGTTCACTATCTTGAAGTCCCCTCATGTTGATAAAAAGTCTCGTGATCAACTTGAACTTAGAACACATAAAAGAATGATGGATATAACAGAGTGGACACCACAAACCGTTGATGCTCTTCAAAAACTCGAGCTTGCCGCAGGTGTTGACATTGAAATTAAATTATAGGTTAGAGTTATGAGATTAGGTTTGCTGGCAAAAAAAGTTGGAATGAGTAGATTTTATGATTCCTCTGGAGTTAACCACCCAGTTACAATATTAAAAGTTGATGAATCAAATATTGTGGATATCGTAAATGTCGAAAAAAACGGTTATTCAGCTGTTAGATTATCATTAGGAAAATCTAAAAGAAAAGATAATAAATCAGTTAAAGGTTTTCTTAAGAAGAAGAATGTCCCTTCGTTTTTATTTTCTAAAGAATTCAGAGTTAGTGAAACTTCTAATTACAAGGTCGGCCAAAAGGTAACAGTAAGTAATTTTATTGAAGGCCAGTTTGTTGATGTAACTTCTAATTCAAAAGGTAAAGGTTTTGCTGGTGGAATGAAAAGACATAATTTTGGAGGCAATAGGGCAACTCATGGAGTTTCAATATCACACCGATCTCATGGTTCTACTGGACAGTGTCAAGATCCAGGTAAAGTTTTTAAGGGAAAAAAGATGGCTGGAAGACTCGGTAATGTTAAGGTTACCATTCAAAATCTTAAAGTATTAAAAGTTGACAATGACAATGGTATTATTCTTGTAAAAGGTGCTGTTCCAGGTCATAAAGATTGTGTACTAAAGGTTTTTGATTCTGTAAAAAAAAATCAGGAAATTAAGCCACCAACAAAAGATGAAGTTAGTCAAACCAACGATTCAATGAATCAACATGAAGCCAGCCAAGTTGAAAAAAGTAAAATAAACGATTCTGTAAAACAACAAGAAATGACTGAAGACAAATCAAATAAACCAAATGAAACGGTGGTTAATGTTGGAGAAAATAAGCAGGATTCTGATCAGAAGTCAACAACACAGAAATCTGATGAAATAGATAAAGAAACTAACAATAATGAAGTTAAAGAATGAAGCAAGAAATTAAAAGTTTAGAAAATAAAGTAATTAAAGAAATTGATTTAGATAAAACAATTTTTGGTGTCGAGGTCAAGAACGAAATCATTCATAGAATGGTTAGATATCAACTTGCAAAAAAAAGATCAGGTAATCATAAAACTAAAGGTATTTCTGAAATATCAGGTACAACGCGAAAGCCTTTTAAACAAAAGGGGACTGGTAACGCTCGGCAAGGTAGTCGAAGGTCCCCACAAATGAGAGGTGGATCTGTAATATTTGGACCACAAGTTCGTTCTCATGCTCATAAGCTTCCAAAAAGAATTAGAGCGTTAGCATTAAAAATGGCACTTTCTAATAAACTTAAAGAAGGAAAACTCAAAGTAATTTCAGACTTTAAAATCAGTAAACCAAAAACTTCTTTTTTAACATCTAAGCTAGTAAAAATGGAAATTGATTCAGCTTTATTTATTGACGGAGTGGATGTTGAAAAAAACTTTAAACATGCTGTAAGAAATATTCCTAAAACTGATTTTCTTCCGATTTCTGGAATTAACGTTTACGATATTATTAGAAGAAACTTTTTGGTTATTTCCGAGAAAGCTCTTTTAGGAATTAATGAAAGGTTTAAAAATGAGTAAAACCTCTACTGAAAGAATTTACGAGATTATAAGGTCACCCTTAATATCAGAAAAATCAACGTTTATTTCGCAATTTAATTACTATGTTTTTAAAGTTTCACCTAATTCAAATAAGAAAGAAATAAAAGATGCAGTTGAAAATATTTTTAAAGTGGAGGTTAAGTCAGTGAATACTCTAAATCAAAAAGGAAAAAAGAAAAGATTTAGAGGTAAAGTTGGATTTAGAGCGAGCACTAAAAAAGCTTTTGTTAAACTTGCTGAGGGCCAAACCATTGACACGACGGTGGAGGTTAAGTAAATGTCATTAAAACAATATAAGCCAATTACATCCTCACAACGTGGTTTAGTTCTTGTTGATAGAACTGAATTACATAAAGGTAAGCCTCTTAAAAAACTTACCAAGGGACTTACAAAGTCTGGTGGAAGAAATAATTTTGGTCATTTAACTTCAAGGAGAAAAGGTGGAGGACATAAAAGAAAATATAGAATAATTGATTTTAAGAGAAATATATTAGATGTTAGCGCCAAAGTTGAAAGAATTGAATATGACCCTAATAGAACTGCCCATATTGCTCTTATTAAATATGATAACGACAAGTTTTCGTATATCATTTGTCCTCAAAACCTAAAGGTAGGGGATAATATAGTATCTTCAGATAAAGCAGAAATTAAAACCGGCAATTGTTTAAAGTTAAAAAATATGCCTACTGATACAATCATTCATAATATTGAACTTAAGCCTGGAAAAGGCGCCCAACTTTCAAGATCCGCTGGAACGTATGGACAGCTTATTGGTAAAGATGCAGATTATGCTCAGATAAAGTTGTCTTCGGGTGAAATTAGGATTGTTCGAGTTGAATGTAGAGCAACCGTTGGTATGGTCTCAAACCCCGATCAAAAGAATATTAAACTAGGTAAAGCCGGCAGAAAAAGATGGCTTGGTATCAGACCCGTTGTCAGAGGTGTGGCTATGAACCCAGTTGATCATCCTCATGGTGGGGGTGAAGGAAGGACTTCTGGAGGACGCAACCCTGTTTCTCGTAAAGGAATTTCAGCTAAAGGTAAGAAAACGAGAAATAACAAAAGAACAGACAAATTAATCTTAAAGGACAGAAGAAGGAAGTAATTCATATGACAAGATCAGTTTGGAAAGGACCATTTGTAGATATGTATTTAATAAAAAAAGCTGAAGCTGTTAGAAATTCAGGAAGAAATGATGTAATTAAAACTTGGTCTAGAAGGTCAACTATACTTCCTGAGTTTGTTGGCTTAACTTTTGGAGTCCATAATGGAAAAAAACATATACCGGTAACGGTTAACGAAAACATGGTTGGACATAAATTTGGGGAGTTTTCTCCTACCAGAACCTATAAAGGACACAACGCAGATAAAAAAACTAAATAATAAAAATATGAGTGAAAAAAATAAAAATATAGCATCGGCAAAAGCAAAGTCTATTAAAACTAGTATTACAAAAGTAAACTTAGTTCTAAAAATGATTAGAGGTAAAAAGGCAGAGAATGCTCTTAACATTCTTGGATTTTCAAAAAGAAGAATTTCCAATGAAATTACAAAAATTTTAAAATCCGCAATTGCTAATGCCGAAAACAATCATCAACTTGATATAGATAAATTGTACATTAAAGAAGCAACTGTTGGTAAATCAATGGTCTTAAAAAGATTCAGACCAAGAGCAAGAGGAAGGTCAGGAAAAATACTCAAACCTTTTTCAAAAGTCAAAATTTTGGTTCAAGAAAAAGTAAATGAAAAAGAAAAAAATAAAAAAGTAGAGGAAAAGAATAATGGGACAAAAAACTAACCCTATTGGTTTTAGACTTGGCATCATCAAGTCTTGGGAGTCGAGATGGTTTTCTGAAAAAGATTACTCAAAACTTCTTCAGGAAGATATAAATATCAGAAAATTTCTTATGAAAAAACTTTCTACAGCAGGCATTTCAAAAGTTGTTATTGAACGTCCTGCAAAGCTAGCTAAAATAACGATTCATACATCGAGACCAGGGGTCATTATTGGAAAAAAAGGTTCAGACATTGAAAAACTAAAAAAAGAAATAGGTAATTTCACAGAAGGCGATGTGAGTATAAATATTGTTGAAATTAAAAAGCCTGAGTTAGATTCACAATTAGTTGCAGATAATATTGCCCAACAATTGGAGAGACGAGTAGCTTTTAGAAGAGCTATGAAAAGAGCCGTTCAATCAGCTATGAGACTTGGTGCTTTAGGAATCAGAGTTAATTGCAGTGGGAGACTTGGTGGTGCTGAAATTGCTAGGACTGAATGGTATAGAGAGGGAAGGGTTCCTCTTCATACCCTAAGAGCTGACATTGATTATGGTGTTTCAAGAGCGAACACTACTTATGGAATTTGTGGGGTAAAAGTATGGATTTTTAAAGGTGAAAAGTTTGATAAAGAAGTTAATGATGTTCAAAAAGACAAACCTTCAAACGATTTGATAAAAAAGGCAGGGGAGTAAAAACATGTTACAACCTAAAAAACCTAAGTTTAGAAAACAATTTAAAGGGAGAATGCATGGAAACTCTAAAGGGGGGAATGACCTTAACTTTGGGTCTTTCGGGCTCAAGGCAGTCACTCCAGCTAGGATTACATCCAGACAAATAGAATCAGCCAGAAGATGCATCTCTCGTCATTTAAAAAGATCCGGAAAGGTATGGATAAGAATTTTTCCAGATGTACCTGTTACAAAAAAACCTGCTGAGGTTAGGCAGGGAAAAGGAAAAGGTGCTGTTGAATTTTGGGCTGCCAGAGTAAAGCCTGGAAAAATTCTCTTTGAGATCGACGGTGTTTCAAAAATACTAGCTGAAGAGGCTTTTGAACTAGCATCTGCTAAACTACCTAATAAGAATAAATTTGTAAGAAGATTGGGTTTATAAATGGAAAAATTTTCAGAATTAGAGAAATTAGAAATTAAGGTCTTAAAAGATAAAATTTTTGTTTTGAGAAAAGAGTCTCTTAATATCAGGTTTCAAAAAAGCTCAGGTCAACTTGATAAAACTGCCAGAATCTCTCAAGTACGAAAGCAGATTGCGAGAATTAAGACTGCAATAACCTCTAAAATGAAAGGTAAAAAATAAGATGCCCAAAAGAGTTTTAAAAGGAATTGTTGTGTCTGATAAATTAGATAAAACTATAACTGTGCTTGTAAGTAGAAAAGTTTTGCACCCCGTATATAAAAAATACATAAAAAAATCAAAAAAATACTCAGTTCACGATAAAGACAACAAATTTAAAAATGGTGAAATAGTCAGTATTCAAGAGAATATACCTATTTCCAAAACAAAAAAATGGATAGTAATTAATTAAAGAAAAGTTTTATGATTCAAATGCAGTCAACATTATTTGTCGCAGACAACTCGGGAGCCAAAAAAGTACAATGCATTAAAGTGTTAGGTGGCTCGAAGAGAAGGTTTGCATCTATTGGTGATGTGATTGTGATTACAGTAAAAGATGCGATTCCTAGAGGTAAAGTTAAAAAGGGTGATATCCATAAAGCTGTTATTGTAAGAACAGCTAAAGAAGTATACAGACAGGATGGTTCGTCTATTAGATTTGATAGAAATGCAGCGGTCCTAATAAATAATAATGGAGAACCAATTGGGACGAGAATTTTTGGACCTGTTACAAGAGAACTTAGAGCCAAAAAATATATGAAGATTATTTCATTAGCTCCGGAGGTACTTTAGTCATGGCTATAAAAATTAAAAAAGGTGACACGGTTATAGTTCTATCAGGAAAGGATAAAGGAAAAAATGGAAAGGTATTAAGAATAGTTAAGATTAAAACTGACTCTAGAGTTAAAGCTGTGGTTGAAGGTGTCAATATTGTAAAAAAACACACTAAACAATCAGCGACAAGTAAAGGCGGTATAGAAAGTATAGAAATGCCAATACACCTTTGTAAATTAGCACTTCAAGACCCCAAAACTTTAAAACCATCGAGGGTTGGATTTAAAAAATTAGAGGACGGAAAAAAAGTGAGATTTGCAAAAAAATCTGGAGAAACTCTAAACTAAATATTAGGTATCAATAATGGCTAGATTAAAAAAATATTATCAAACTGAATTAAGAGACGAATTAAAAAATAAACTTGGTTTTAAAAATGTATTTGAGGTTCCCAAGATTACAAAGATTGTTGTTAACATGGGCGTTGGTGAGGCAGCTTCTGACTCAAAAAAAATTGAGTCAGCTAAAACTGATCTAACTACAATTACTGGTCAAAAGCCTATGATAACTAAAGCCAAGAAATCAATCGCAGGATTCAAGCTTCGTAAAGGGGTAAATATTGGGTGCAAGGTGACTTTGAGAAAAGATATGATGTATGAATTTTTGGATAGATTAATTTATATTGCCTTACCAAGGGTGAGAGATTTCAAGGGCCTTTCAAAGAAATCATTTGATAAAAGTGGTAACTACTCTATTGGGATTAAAGAGCAAATTATTTTTCCAGAAATCAATTATGATAAAATAGATAAAGTTAGAGGAATGGATGTAAGCATCGTTACCTCAACTAATGATAAAAACCATGCTTTCGAATTACTTAAAGGCTTTAACTTACCATTCAGGAAATAAATTATAAGGAGTGAATTTATGTCAAAATTAAGTTTGATTGAAAGAAACAAAAAAAGAATTAAGCTTTATAAAAAGTTTAAGGAAAAACACGATAAACTTCTAAAGCAAGCTAGTAATAAGAGGTTAACACCAGAGGAGCAGTTTCAAGCTAGATTAAAATTATCTAAAATCCCAAGAAATGCCTCTAAAGTTCGTATTAGAAATAGATGTGTTCTCACCGGAAGAAGTAGAGGAGTTTACAGAAAGTTCAAACTTTCAAGAATTGCTTTTCGTGAATTAGCTTCAAAAGGACACATACCAGGAATTACAAAATCAAGTTGGTAGAAAGTGAGGAATTAATTATGAGTTTGTCAGATCCACTTGGAGATATGTTAACAAGAATTAGAAATGGTCAGATGAGAGGAAAAGAATCTGTCCTGATGCCTGCTTCTAGATTTAGAGGAAATGTTCTTGATGTATTACAAAGAGAAGGGTATATAAAAGGTTTTAAAAAACTTGAAATTGCCAATAACAAGAATGAATTTAAAATTGAATTAAAATATGTTGATGGTCAGCCAGTTATCAAAAGTATATCTAGAGTTTCCAAACCTGGAAGGAGAGTTTATTCTAAGATTAAAGACCTGCAAAGACATTTTGATGGACTTGGTATATACATTTTATCGACTTCTAAAGGGGTTCTTTCAGATAGTGAAGCAAGAGTTGAAAGTGTTGGTGGAGAAATTTTATGCAAAATTTTCTAGGAGTATATTTTAATGTCTAGAAGTGGGAGAATACCTATCGCTATTCCTGAGAATACTGAGGTAAAAGTAGATGAAGGAGTTATTATTGCAAAGGGTAAATTAGGCGAACTTTCCTTTAAATTTGAAAACAGTGCTAAAGTTGAGGTTAAGGAAAATACTGTTATTGTTTCAAAAGGGGGAGAAAGTCAATATTTTGCAAAAATGTGGGGTACTGTTAGGTCAAGAATTTTTAATCTAATAGAAGGAGTTTCTTCTGGCTACACAAAAGAACTTGAATTAGTCGGTGTCGGTTACAAAGCAGCACCTAAAGGAAAGACTCTAGAGTTGAGTCTTGGCTTTTCACATCCAATTAATTTTGAAATACCTGAAGATCTAAAAATTGAAGTGCCCAAACCAACATCAATAAAGATATCAGGTATTGATAAACAGAGAGTTGGTCAGATTGCAGCTAACATTCGTTCTTACAGAAAACCTGAGCCTTACAAAGGTAAAGGTGTTAAATATAAAGATGAATATATAAGAAGAAAAGAGGGTAAGAAAAAATAATGAGTACATTGACTAATAAAAAGAAAAGAACTCAAAGAGTAAGGTTTAAAATTAAAAGAAAAGATAACTTAAGGCTTAGTTTGTTTAGATCTAACAAGTTTATTTATGCTCAGCTAATTGATGATTCTAATGGAAAAACATTACTATCATCATCCTCTATTCAAAAAGAATTTAAGAACGCTAAAGGCTCGCCTAAGGAAATTGCGTTTCAAATTGGCGAGTCATTTGGAAAAAAAATTTTAGAAAAAAAAATAGAGAAAAAAATATGTTTTGATAGAGGCGGATATCTTTTTCATGGGCGAGTTAAAGAATTCGCAATGGGTGTGAAATCCAAAGGAGTTAAGTTTTAAGGATATGTTATGGCTGATGATTTAAAAAATAAACCACAAAAAAGTAATGAAATTAGAAAGGACGAAAAGGCTGTCAAAGCTGATACTTCTAATAAGCCTAAAGATGCAACACATCTTTCAACTAAAAATAAAGAATTAAAAAAGAATACCTCTTTGGAATCTTCGTCTACTGCCCTCCCTCCTTCAGATGTTGATCAAAAAGTTAAAACAGTACAAAAAAAAGGTGAACCTAATAAAAAATCAGACGATACAAAATTAGATAAGAAATCAAAGCTATCTGTTAAAACTAATGGTTCTAAAAATTTAAAAAAAGATTCACCAACCAGCTCCAGAGAAACAAAAAACGATGATTCTTCATCTAAAAATACTGACCAAAACGAACTTATTGAAAAGCTTGTTAGTATTAATAGAGTTGCTAAAGTTGTAAAAGGTGGAAGAAGGTTTAGTTTTGCTGCATTGGTGGTTGTAGGTGATGGTAATGGTATGGTTGGTCATGGTAAAGGAAAAGCAAAAGAAGTTCCTGAGGCTATCAAGAAAGCAACTGATGAAGCTAAGACTAATATGATAAGAGTACCATTAAGACACGGAAAAACTCTTCACCATGATATAAAAGGGAGATTTGATTCAGGTAAAGTTTATTTAAGAAGCGCACCATCAGGAACAGGAGTAATAGCAGGGGGGCCTATGAGAGCTGTTTTCGAAGCCCTAGGAATAGAGGATATTGTCGCAAAATCTGTTGGAAGTTCTAACCCTCATAATATGGTTAGAGCTACATTTGAAGCATTAAAATCATCATCATCGCCAAAGATAATTGCTATGAGAAGAGGTCTAAAGATTAATGATATTACTAAAAGAAGAAAATTTAACGAGGTTTCAGATAATGCCAAAAATTAGTGTTAAGCAAATTAAGAGTCCCATTGGAAGAAATTCTGCACAAAGAAAAATACTCATATCACTTGGGTTGAATAAAATTAATAGAGTTAAAGTTCACAATGATCATCCATCAATCTTAGGTATGATTGATAAAATTAAACACCTTCTAAAAGTTGAAAAGGTAAACTAATGAAGCTTAATGAATTTAAAACAACCAAAGAGAATTCAAAAAGAAAAAGAATTTGCAGAGGTATTGGTTCTGGTAAAGGGAAAACTGGCGGTAGAGGTATGAAAGGACAAAAATCTAGAACAGGAGTTTCTATAAATGGTTTTGAAGGTGGACAAATGCCTCTTCATATGAGAATGCCGAAACATGGTTTTAAGTCAAAATCTAAATATAGAAAAATTATTTTAAAAACCGATTTTATTAATCAACTTTTAGAAAAAAAAATTATCTCAGATAAAGCAAAACTTGATATCGGACAAATTGTTAATTTTTCAAGATCTAGTAAAAATTCTTATATTAAGTTTTTGTTTGGAAAGAAATTAGATAAACCAGTATTTGTTCAAGCTCATGCTGTTTCTGCGAATGCTCTGAAAGAATTTAAAAGGGTAGGCGGTGAAGTTGATATTATTAAATATAAAAAAGAAAATTCAAGTAAGTCTAATAATATCAAGAAAAAAGTTTTAAAAGAAAATAAAGAATCTGATGATTCCAAAAAAACCGTGAAAAAAGAATTAGTTTCTTCCTCAGCTAGAAAAAAGCTTTTAAATAAAAAAGTAGAGTCTAAGAAACCAAAAGTAAGCTCTAAAAGCACTAAAGATAAACCCTCAAAAAAACCGTAACTTATAATGGCATCTGTATCTGAACAAATTGCATCAAGAATTAACCTAGGATCAATTACCAAAGCCGAGGATCTAAAAAAAAGAATATTATTTACACTTCTCGCTCTTATTGTCTATCGAATAGGGTCATATATTCCATTACCTGGAATAGATCCAGTTGCTCTTGAGAAGGTATTCAAAGCAAATGTTGGTGGTATTTTAGGTATGTTTGATATGTTTGCAGGTGGAGCGTTAGGTCGAATGACAGTCTTTGCTTTAAATATAATGCCATATATATCGGCTAGTATTATTATGCAACTTTTGACAGTTATTTCTCCCCAGCTTGAACAATTAAAAAAAGAAGGTGAAATTGGTAGAAAAAAAATAAATCAATATGCTAGATATGGAACTGTTTTTTTAGCTACAGTCCAAGGCTACGGTATTGCCGTTGGAATTGAAAATATGTCTAATAGTCAAGGTATGCAGGCAGTTATTGACCCAGGAATGTTTTTTAGATTTACCACTGTGATTACACTAGTTTCAGGAACAATCTTTTTGGTATGGCTAGGTGAGCAAATCACTCAAAGAGGTATAGGAAATGGAATCTCTTTGATTATTTTTACTGGGATAGTTGCACAATTACCAGTTGCACTAAGTACAACTTTTGAACTTGGCAGAACTGGAGCACTCTCTACAATCTTTATAGTTTTTTTACTAGTTATGTCAGTTGCAGTTATCGCTTTTATGGTTTTTATTGAAAGGGCACAAAGACGAATAACTATTCAATATCCTAAAAGGCAACCTGGTGCAGGAAATAAAGTAGCTGATTCATCTCACCTTCCTCTTAAGATAAATACTGCTGGAGTAATTCCTCCAATTTTCGCCAGTTCACTTTTACTATTACCAATAACTTTTGTTAGCTTTAATGCTGGTTCTGGACCTGAGTGGTTAAATGTTTTAAGCCAATTTCTTAGCCGAGGTCATCCAGTTTATTTGTCACTTTACACTGCAATGATAGTTTTTTTTGCTTTCTTTTACACTGCAATAGTTTTTAACCCTAAAGATACAGCTGATAATTTGAAAAAATATGGAGGCTTCATCCCAGGTATAAGACCAGGTGAAAATACGGCGAATTACTTAGACTTTGTTCTTACACGTCTGACAGTTATTGGTTCCATTTACCTCTCTTTTATATGCTTATTACCGGAACTTTTAATTTCAAAATACAAAGTCCCTTTTTACTTTGGTGGTACAAGCTTATTAATTGTTGTGAGTGTGACAATGGATACAGTCAACCAAATTCAGTCATACCTTTTAGCTCATCAATATGAGGGTTTGATTAGAAAGTCAAATCTGAGAAGAAGATAGATGAAAAAAATTGTTCTTTTAGGTCCACCAGGATGTGGAAAAGGAACTCAATCCAAAATCCTGGTCGATAAATTTAGTTTTTTTCAACTTTCAACCGGTGATTTACTAAGAGAACAGACTATGAATAAAAATTCACCATATGGTAAAGAAATAAATGAAATCATGCAAAGAGGTGATTTAGTAACAGATGAAATTGTTATAAACTTGATAATTAATAAAGTTTTAAGTTTAAAGGATGAAAACATAGTTTTTGATGGTTTTCCTAGAAACATTAATCAGGCAGAGGTATTGGATCAATCATTGAGAGAATCTTCGATTGATTTAGATCACGCAATATTGTTTGAAGTTGATTTTAAAATTTTGGAAGAAAGAATTCAAAACAGAATTGCTGAGTCAGTTGATGTCAAACGTTCGGATGACAATTTAGAGACTCTTCTGAAAAGGATTGAGGTCTATAAAAATAATACATTACCAATCGTTGATTTTTATAAAAAAAAAAATATTCTTAATGCAATTAATGGTATGGAGTCAATTGAGAATGTAAACAAGGAAATATTAAAGATTATTAGTCCGACGGTGTTGACTTAAAAAAAAAAAAAAATATAATCCAGATTTGTATTATTAGGGGTTAAATGTGGCGAGATTAGCGGGTGTAAATGTTCCCAGCTCTAAAAGATTATTAATTGCACTTACCTATATTTTAGGAATTGGCAAAAAGTACGCAGATGATATTTGCACAAAAGTATCTATTGATAAAAATAAGAGAGTCAATGATCTAACAGAGGATGAAATCATTAAAATTAGAGAATGCATTGATAAAGGCTATTTAGTTGAGGGTGATTTAAGAAGATCGGTCTCCAATAATATAAAGAGATTAACAGATCTAGGTTGTTACAGAGGTTTGAGACATCGAAATAAGCTTCCTGTAAGAGGTCAAAGAACCCATACTAATGCAAGAACGAGAAAAGGTAAAGCGATACCAATCGCTGGTAAGAAGAAAGCAGTCTGATCCGAATGGCGATAAATAAAACAAAAAAAAAAAAACTCAAAAAAAACATTCCATCTGGAATAGCGCATATAAATTCTACCTTTAATAATACTATTATTACAATTACAGATACTTCAGGTAATACAATTTCATGGTCATCCTCCGGTAACAAAGGATTTAAAGGTTCCAGAAAATCTACTCCTTTCGCAGCACAGCTTGCTGCCGAAGAGGCTGGAAAGAAAGCTATTGAAAATGGTATGAAGCACATTGAAATTGTTATCAAAGGTCCAGGTAATGGTAGAGAATCAGCTATCAGGGCATTGGGATCAACAGGGTTAACTATCACTGTCATTAAAGATATAACACCCATTCCACACAATGGGTGCAGACCTTCAAAAAAAAGAAGAGTTTAATAGAAATTTTAATTAGAGAGGTAAAGATTGATAAATAAAAATTGGAAAGGTTTAATCAAACCAAAAAAGATTGAGTTTAATAAAGAAAAAGACAGTTTTAATTCAGCAGAACTTGTAGCCGAACCCTTAGAAAGCGGGTATGGGCAAACGCTAGGTAATATGCTTAGACGAGTTCTATTATCATCAATTAGAGGGGCAGCTGTCACTTCTATTAAAATTGAGGGAGTTACCCATGAATTCTCTTCTATACCTGGAATAATTGAAGATGTTACAGAAATAATTCTTAACATAAAACAATTAGCCTTAAAACTAAATGATGTTGAATCCTCAAAAATTTACATAAAAGCAAATGGACCCAAAGAGATCAAAGCCAGTGATATTGAATGTGGTGCTCATGTTGAAGTGCTAAATAAAGATTTGCACATATGTACCCTTGACTCAAAAGCAAAAATTGACATGACTTTAAATGTTGATGAAGGTAAAGGATATGTTCCTGCTATAAAACATAGTAATGGTGATGATGACGCACCATTAGGGACAATTTTTATAGATTCCTTTTTTTCACCAGTTAGAAAAGTTTCATTTAAAGTAGAAAATTCAAGAATTGGTCAGGTTACTGATTATGACAAATTAATAATGCAAATTGAAACAGATGGCTCAGTTGTGCCAGAGGATTCCGTTGCATATGCTGCAAGAATAATCGATGAACAATTAAAAATGTTTATCAATTTTGAAGATCCTGTTGAGGAAGTTGTTGCTCCAACAAAAGAAGAACCTCAACTTAATGTAAATCTTTTGAGGAAGGTTGAAGAACTTGAACTTTCTGTGAGATCAGCAAATTGTCTGAAAAATGACGAAATAATTTATATTGGTGATTTGGTTCAAAAAACAGAATCAGAAATGCTTAGAACTCCAAATTTTGGTAGAAAATCGTTAAACGAAATTAAAGAGATTTTGGCAACTATGAGCTTAGAATTAGGAATGAAGATTGAGGGTTGGCCTCCAGAAAATATTGAAGATATCAGAAAAAAACTTGATGACCCATACTAAAATAGGAAATGAAACATGAGACATAGAATTTCAGGAAGAAAGCTTAATAGAAAAACTAGTCATAGAATGGCTTTATTGAAAAATCTTACTAAATCTCTTTTAACTAATGAACAAATAGAGACAACTCTACCTAAAGCAAAAGAGCTCAAACCATTTGTAGAAAAAATAGTACACTCAGGTAAGAAAAATAGTTTGCACTCTCGAAGAAAGGTTTTTAGCTTTCTTAGAGATAATATACTTGTAAATAAAGTTTTTGATGTTCTTGCAAAAAGATATGCCAACCGAAAAGGAGGGTATACCAGAGTTCTTAGGTCTGGATTTAGGTATGGAGATGCTGCTCCAAAAGCAATAATTGAACTTGTTGATAGAGATATATCAGCTAAAGGATATGCCGATAAAAAAAGAGTTGAAGAACAGAGAAAACAAGGTGAACAAGAAACACCTCAGGAAAAAGTCACAAATGATGAAGCTCAAATAAAGGATAAAGAAAAAAATAAAAAGGTAGTTGAAGATAAGTTAGAAAATACAAAACAAACTACAAGTTCAAAAAAGAAAGAAAAAGATTCTAAAGACTAGGTTTTAATGCTTTTTAATGATTAAAAATTCCAATGAAGATGAGTGGATAGTCGGAGCTGATTATAACAATAAAAGAATTGATTATTTTTTAAAAAAAAAGTTAACCTCAATTAGCTACCCCATAATCTGTAAAATAATAAGAAAAGGCCAGCTCAAAGTAAATGGAAAAAAAATTAATAATTCATATTTTTTAAAAAATGGTGATTCTATTAAGTTATATTTTGATATTTCTATTAATACACAGAAAAAAAAAATTAACGTTGATCAAAAAGTAATAGAAGAGGTAAAGGGCTGGATAATACTTAAGAATAAAAACTTTATTGCTTTTAATAAACCAAGTGGTTTTCCAGTACAAGGTGGATCAAAAATAAAGATTAGTTTAGATGATGTTTTGGAGTATTTAAAATTTAGAAATTCTAATAAGCCTAAACTAGTTCATAGAATAGATAAAGATACATCTGGCTTACTTATAGTTGCAAGAAACTTAGAGTATGCACAGTTTCTAACTAAACTATTCAGGAATAGAAGTGTAACAAAAAATTATTTGCTTTTAGTTCATGGATTTCCAGATATCAAGGGTGGGTTAATAGATACACCAATTAAAATTAACAACAAAGACCAAGAGTCACTTACTCTTTTTTCAATATTAAAAACAAGAAAAAACTCTTCTTTAGTATTAGCACACCCTGTTACCGGTAGAAAAAATCAATTAAGAAGACATTTTTCATCTATTGGACATCCGATTATTGGTGATGAAAAATTTGGGTTCGGTTTTAAAAAAAAAATTAAAAGCCAAAATTTTTTCTTACATTCACTTTCTATAAGATTTAATGAACCGTCGAATAAGTATGATTTATTTGCCGCTCCTCCATTTTATTTTGAGAAAAAATTAGAAGAAATGAATTATTCTATTTCAAGGATAAAAAACTATCTTAATCAATTGAAAGAAGATTAATGAAATTTTCTTACAAAAGTAATGATGATTTTTTTATATTCTATAAAAATGATTCCTTAATAAAAGTTTCTGATAATAATCCACTAGTAGCAATTAACTTAAAACATGCTGAATTAATACTTAAAGATTTAAGAAAAAAAGAAGTTAAACCAGATCAATTCTCAATTCTTGGTTTAACTATGTTTGCGAGTAGTCTTGATAAAAAACTAATTAATGAGATTGTTTTAAAGTTGTTAAAAAATTTGGATTTTGACCTATTACTTTATAGGTATTTTGATGATCAAATATTGCTAAAATTAATGAATAAAAAATATGATCCTTTTATTAATAAGTTTAATGAATCATTTAATATGAAATTAAAAGTAATTGAAGGCTTCATAGAAAATGCTAACCATCATTTAGACAAAAAATTTTTTAAAAAATTTATTCAAAAATTAAATAATTTTTATCTAACAGCATTATTTAAGCTTTCAGGTATAAGTAAATCAGTGATTTTGAGTTATTTTTTTTTAGAAAATAAAGTTAATATTCCTGAATTTTTTAGATTAATAAATCTCGAAAATAAGTTTCAGCAAAATCATTGGGGATATGTTGACGAACAAAAAAAAAACGATCAATACTACTTATCTAGTCTAAAAAAAATTTCTTTTTTTTTAAAAAATGTAAATTAATTTTTTTTTTTTTGATATAGTTTCAATTTTAATCATGAAAGAAATTTTAAAAAAGCTTAACGAAAAAAGATCACTTGCAATTGCAGGTGGTGGAAGAAAACGTCAAGATTCTCAGCACAAAAAAGGTAAACTTACCTCTAGAGAAAGAATTGAAGTTTTATTAGATGAAGGAACTTTTGAAGAATGGGATATGTTTGTTGAACATAGGTGCTCTGAATTTGAAATGGATAAACAAAAAATACCTGGTGATGGCGTGGTTACTGGTTATGGTACAATTAACGGTAGATTGACTTTTGTTTTTAGTCAGGATTTTACTGTTTTTGGTGGATCCCTATCAGAGTCTCACGCTGAGAAAATATGTAAAATTATGGATAAAGCACTACAAGTTGGTGCCCCTGTGATAGGATTAAACGATTCTGGTGGAGCTAGAATTCAAGAAGGTGTTGCTTCACTTGCAGGATATGCAGAGGTTTTTCAAAGAAATGTATTGTCATCTGGTGTAATTCCTCAAGTTTCTGTAATTATGGGTCCCTGTGCTGGTGGTGCTGTTTATAGTCCAGCAATGACTGACTTTATTTTTATGGTAAAGGATACTTCATATATGTTTGTAACTGGTCCTGATGTTCTCAAAACAGTTACTCATGAAGAAGTCAGTCATGAAGAATTAGGAGGGGCTACAACACACACTAAAAAGTCAGGCGTTGCTGATTTAGCTTTCGAAAACGATGTGGAGGCATTATTTCAACTTAGAAGATTTATGGGTTTTTTACCTTCCTCTAATAAAGAGAGTCCTCCTACCAGACCCTCTGATGATCCAGCTGATAGATTAGAACTTTCTCTCGACACTCTTGTCCCTGAGAATTCAAATAAACCTTATGATATGAAGGAATTAATAACAAAAGTAGTCGATGATAGAGATTTTTTTGAGACTCAACCAGATTATGCAGCTAATATAATTACTGGTTTTGCTCGTATGACAGGCTCTCCAGTTGGGATTGTTGCCAATCAACCAATGGTTTTAGCTGGTTGCTTAGATAATAATTCGGCTCGCAAAGCAGCTAGGTTTGTTAGGTTCTGTGACTGTTTTAACATACCAATTATAACCTTTGTTGATGTTCCTGGTTTTCTTCCAGGAACTTCGCAGGAGTATAATGGAATAATAAAACATGGGGCTAAACTACTTTTTGCATTTGCAGAAGCTACCGTTCCTAAAATAACTATAATTACAAGAAAGGCTTATGGTGGAGCTTATGATGTAATGAGTTCTAAACATTTAAGAGGAGATGTAAATTATGCTTGGCCTCAAGCAGAAATTGCTGTTATGGGTCCGAAGGGGGCAGTTGAGATTATTTTCAGAGGTGAAATAGGCAACAAAGAAAAGATTGATCAAAAAACAAATGAATATAGAGAGAAACTTGCCAACCCATTTATAGCTGGTAGCAGAGGTTTCATAGATGATGTGATAATGCCAAATACAACAAGAAAAAGAATTTGTAGATCTTTGGAAATGCTTAAAAATAAAAGGTTGAAGAACCCATGGAAAAAACACGATAATATCCCCTTATAACTATGTTTAAAAAAATTTTAATAGCCAATAGAGGAGAAATTGCTTCCAGGATTATAAGAACTGCAAAGAGACTAGGTATTAAAACTGTTGCAATTTGTTCTGACCCAGACGAAAACTCACCACATGTAAGTTTGGCAGATGAATACATTAATATTGGTGGACAGACATCTGCAGAGAGTTACTTAGTGATTTCTAAGATCATTGATGCCTTAAAATCTTCTAAAGCTGATGCTATTCATCCAGGGTATGGATTTTTATCAGAAAATGTTCAATTCAGAGATGAAGTACATAAAGCAGGAAAAATATTTATTGGCCCCCCAAGTCAGGCAATTTTATTAATGGGTGATAAGGTAGAATCAAAAAAGATTGCAAAAAAAGCTGGGGTTTCTGTTGTTCCTGGTGGGCTTAATACAATTAAGAATTTAGACAAAGCAATAAATGAAGCAAATAAAATTGGTTATCCTTTAATGGTAAAGGCTTCCGCTGGAGGAGGAGGCAAAGGAATGAGAATTGCATTTAATGAAAAACAACTTAAGGAAAACTTCAATTCAGCAATAAATGAAGCCAAGTCTAGCTTTGGAGATGAAAGGGTTTTTATTGAGAAATTTATTGAATTTCCTAAGCACATTGAAATTCAAGTTTTAGGTGATCAGTTTGGAAATTTTGTTCACCTAGGAGAACGAGAATGTTCAATTCAAAGAAGACATCAAAAGGTAATTGAGGAAGCACCAAGCCCATTTGTAAATACAAACCTTAGACAACAGATGGTTGACCAGTCATTAAAGCTTGCCAAAGCAGTAGGATATTATTCAGCTGGAACAGTAGAGTTTGTAGTTGATAGAGATAAAAATTTTTATTTTCTAGAAATGAACACAAGATTACAAGTTGAGCATCCTGTAACTGAACTTACAACTGGGATTGATCTAGTAGAACAAATGATAAGGATAGCTTATGGAGACAAACTTTCAGTTCAACAAAAAGATATCAATTTTTATGGGAGCGCAATTGAATGCAGAATTTACGCTGAAGACTCATCCAAAAATTTTCTTCCTTCAATTGGAAGATTAACAAGGTATATTGAACCGTTCGGAAAAAAAATACGAATTGATTCAGGAGTTGTAGAAGGATCTGAGATTAGTATGTTTTATGACCCAATGATATCAAAGCTTTGCACCCATTCAAACGATAGAGCATCATCTATTAATGAGATGTTAAATGCACTGGACAGATATTTTATTGAAGGTGTTGAGACAAATAAAGATTTTTTGTCCAATATTCTTCAAAATAAAGAATTTAAGCAGGGAACATTTTCCACATCTTTTATCTCTGAAAATTATCCAAAAGGATATAATTCTTACGACATAGATATAAAAGAAAAAGAAATATTGTATTGTGTAGCAACTTTTATAAATTTTCAGTATTTAATTAGGGCTGCATCCATTGCAAATCAGCTTAAAGGTTTTAATAAAACTGTTGGAAATATATGGAATGTTATAGATAAATCAAAGCAAATTGAAGTTAAGATTAACTATAATAACTATAATAACAATTATGATCTTTATCTTTTAGATAAACATATAAGTATAAAAAGTAATTGGAAGATAGGATATCCATTATTTTCTGCAATTGTAGATAATAAATTACATTACTTCTCAATACTTAGAAACGGTCCAAAAATTAGTATCGGCCACAAAGGATGTATACTTGATTTACTAGTCTTGTCAAAAAGACATTCTGAATTAAACAAAATAATGAAACCTAGAAAAAAAGAAGATAAATCTAAGTTTTTAATGGCTCCAATGCCTGGACTTTTAGTATCTGTACTTGTTGAGGAAGCTGATGTTATTGAAGAGGGACAGCCCTTGGCTGTTGTAGAGGCAATGAAAATGGAGAATATTATAAAATCAGAAAAAAAAGCAGTCGTAAAAAAAGTGAATTGTAAAGAAGGGGATAGCCTTGAAGTTGAGCAAATTATACTTGAATTCGAGTAAAATATTTATGCGGCCGTGGCGGAACTGGTAGACGCGCAACGTTGAGGTCGTTGTAGGAAATATCCTGTGGAAGTTCGAGTCTTCTCGGCCGCACCAGATAAATATTGAAAAATTGTGGTAGATATGTAGTATTAATATGTGAAATATCTTTATAAACATGGTAATAAGTTTTGGTATCAAAGAGCTGTTCCTCTTAAATTAGTAGAATTAGTTGGAGTTAGAAGTATTAAAGTCTCACTCAATACTAATAAAATACAAACAGCCATTACTAGATCAAAGCTACAGGCTATTGAACATAAAAAGATGTTTAATAAATTGTCTGAAAAACGAAAAGACTCATTTCTTAAAATTTTTAAAAATCAAAAAATAAAAGTAAAAGATTATGACATTAATTTTTTGGATGATTATGAAGATTACGTTTCAGATTTAATTTTTTCAAACAAAAATTTTTCTAAAATTAATGTTTCAAATATCAAAAAATATTTTACAAATATACACAAGTCTATTCCTGTTTTATCAGTTTTCTTCAATGAAACATTCATTAAGGAATTTGAATTTAAACCTAATCAATTTCTCCAATTTAAAAAAACTGTAACAAATTTTATTTATGTTTGTGGGGATAAACCTATAAATTCATATAACTCAGGAGATATTAAAAAGATTCATCTAAGTTTACTCAATAATAAGGACTTTCGGTTGCACTTCTTAAAAAAAGTTTTTTTAATGGCATTTGACAAATTTGAAATTAAGAAAAAAATTTTTCCACCCACAAAGTCAATCTCAATAAAAAAAAAATTGACCAATAGTTCAATTACATTCGAAGATTTTAAAAAATTAGAAAATTTCTGTAAAAGATGTCCATCAGTTGAAAGTTCATTACTTTCAATGATGTTATATTCAGGTTCTAATCTTTATGAGTTAATGGGCTTGGAAACTAGCGATATTTATCTAGATAAATTTCAATCTTTTATTATAATAAGAAATAATTCAACAAGACCAATTAAAAGTATTTATAAAAATAGAACTATTCCATTAATTGGAATATCAAAATCTGGCGCTCAGTTTATATTAAATAAGTTAAATGATGGCAAGGTTCTTTTTGATAAAAAAAAAATTAAAAATCTTGAAAATTTAATTAAAAAAATTTTAATTAATAATTCAATAATAAAGCCTTTGGGTGGTATAAAATCTTTTTTTATATCAAGGCTTATTAAAATTGAATGTCCTGAGGAAGTGATTCTTGAGATAATAGGGCGGTCAAAAAAGAACAATCTTTACAATAGAGAAATAAGTCTTGATATGAAAAAGAGTTGGTTAGAACAACTTGAATATTCTGATACAAATATTCTACTTTGAGGATTCAAGTTCAGTAACTGTTACCATTACATTACTTCCATATAAGAGATTCTCTTTTATTTGAATAAGTGCTAATCTTGCTTGATTTTGATAATTTAATATACTTGTTTCGGAAGAGATTTCAGATAATTTTTTCCAACCAAATTTTGGAAGCTCATTTCTAAAAAAATCGTACACGTTGATTTGTTTTTCCGATGTATTGAAGGTTAATCGACCATACCATCCATTTTTTTTAGAAAATATAATGGATTTTTCTTTATCAAGTTTAGAGTTCAGTGGTATTGGAAGGTCATCAAATTCAGCTAAACTTAATTCTGTTGAGGGATCCCCTTCAGGGCCTTTTACTGGTAGTAAACTATCTCCAGCACAAGAATATAAGAAAAATAAAGTAGATATAGATAAAAGAAAACTATTAAACTGTATCATAATATTAATTAAACACTTTAATTTTCAAATGTAAAACATTAAATTACTATATATGTTTAAATTTTTTATAGTTATTATAACAATGTTTTTTACTACAAAATCCATTAGCTCCGAAAAAAGTTTCCACGATTTTAGCATCGAATCAATTTCCGGGAAAGATATTGTTTTAGCTGATTATAAAGATAAAGTTGTTTTACTAGTTAACACGGCATCGCAATGTGGTTTTACTCCTCAGTATGCTGGTCTTCAAAAAATTTATGACCGATATAAAGATGACGGGTTTGTTGTCTTGGGTGTTCCTTCTGATGACTTTAACCAAGAACTTTCAAATGATGAAGATGTTAAAAAATTCTGTGAAATTAGATATGGTGTGAACTTTCCCCTAACCTCAATTCAAAAGATTAAAGGAGATAGTGCGCATCCACTATATAAATGGATATCTGGTAATACCTCAGTTATAGGTCAGCCTAGATGGAATTTCCATAAATATTTGATCAGCAAAGAAGGACAGATTCTTAATTGGTTTTCTTCAATGACTAGCCCAACCTCTGAAGGCCTTTTAAAGCAGGTAGAACAAGCTCTTTATAATTAATGAAACTTAACATTAACAATTGCTGTCTCCTGATAATAGATTTGCAGGAGAAATTATTATCTCACATATTCAACAAAGAAAAGATTAAATACCATTCAAACAAACTAGTTGAACTTTTCATAGAACTTAGAGTTCCAATAATTTATACAGAACAATATCCAAATGGGCTTGGTTCGACTGTTAGTTGTTTAAAAAAAAAATTAATGGAAAATAATTCAAAAAGAATTGAGAAAACAACTTTTTCTGCTTATGAAAATGAAGACTTAAAAAAATTTTTGACTCAAATAAAAAAACAGCAAGTCATTGTTATTGGAATTGAGTCTCATATTTGTGTTTTACAAACTGCTATAGATTTATTAGAAAATGATAGACAAGTTTATATTGTTGATGAATGCGTTGGATCCAGAAAGCTAGGGGATGCAAAAATGGGTGTGGAGAGAATGCTAAAAAAAGGATCATCTCTGATTAACTTTGAAATGGTATTTTTTGAATTAATCAGAGATTCTAAAAACCAGTTTTTTAAAAAACTATCTGGTAAATTTATCAAATAATTAGACTAGACAGAATAGTACATTTTAAATTCAACTGGGTGTGGAGTGTGTTCAAATTGTAAAACTTCATCCATTTTTAATGATATATAAGAGTCAATTAAATCATCTGTAAATACATTTCCAGCTTTTAAAAAATCCCTGTCTTTATCTAATGAATCTAAAGACTCCCTTAGACTAGAACTCACAGTTGGTATACCTTTTAAATCCTCTTCAGGTAGATCATAAAGGTCTTTATCCGTGGCGTCACCAGGGTGGATTTTATTTTTAATTCCGTCAATTCCGGCCATTAACATTGCTGCAAATGTAAAGTAGGGGTTTCCAGATGCATCACCAAATCTTACTTCTACTCTTTTACCGTTAGCAGAAGGAGCATAGGGAATTCTACAAGAAGCTGATCTATTTCTAGCGGAGTAAGCTAATAAAACTGGAGCTTCAAATCCTGGAACTAATCTTTTATAACTATTTGTTGTTGCATTGGAAAAGGCATTGATAGCTTTCGCATGCTTGATTATACCACCAATGTAGTGAAGGCATGTATCCGATAAACCAGCATATTCTTTACCAGCAAATAGGGATCCACTTTTGGACCAAATTGACTGGTGAACATGCATGCCAGATCCATTATCATTGTAGACAGGTTTGGGCATAAAGGTTGCTGTTTTACCATAGGCTTGTGCGACCATATGCACGCAATATTTATATTTTTGAAGATTATCAGCACTTTCGATCAGACTTCCAAACTTAAAACCTAATTCGTGCTGGGATGGGGCAACTTCGTGATGATGTTTTTCCATATCCAATCCCATTTCAATCATTGTGGAAACCATTTCAGCTCTAATATCTGTAGCAGAATCAACTGGAGGTACTGGAAAATAACCACCTTTATCTTTGGGTCTATGTCCCATATTTCCACCTTCCATTTCAGAACCTGTATTGTAGGCGCCTTCTTCGGAATCGATACTAAAAAATGTATATTCTTGGTTTGTAGCCCACTTTACATCATCAAATATAAAAAACTCAGCTTCTGGACCAAAAAAACATTTTTCTCCAATACCAGAAGATTTTAAATATTCTTCAGCTTTTTTACCTGTGCTTCTAGGGTCTAGCCCATAAGGTTTACCATCAGACGGTTCAATCACGTCACAAAAGAGAATCATTTGTGGCTGGGCAGTAAATGGATCCATAACTGCGGTATTAGGATCAGGCATTAATATCATGTCTGATTCATTAATATTTTTCCAACCAGCTATTGAGGATCCATCAAACATTATACCCTCTTTGAAAGTATTCTCATCTATTGTTGAAGCCGTTTGAGCGGTATGTTGCCACTTCCCTTTGGTATCAGTAAATCTGAGGTCCACAAATTTGACCTCTTTATCTTTAATCATTTTTAAAACTTTGGCTACACTCATTATTTCCTCCTTTTTATAATAATACTATATAGCATTTTTGCCTTTTTCGCCTGTTCTAATTCTTATAACCTCATCAACAGATGATATGAAAATTTTTCCATCACCTATTCTTCCTGTATGAGCTTTAGACTTTATTGCTTCCACAACATCGTCAACGATATCATCTAACACTATCATCTCAATTTTAATTTTTGGCAAGAAGTCTACGGCGTATTCAGCGCCTCTATATAATTCAGTATGACCTTTTTGCCTACCATAACCTTTGACTTCTAAGACAGTAAGACCAAGTATACCGATGTTATTTAGTTCATCTTTAACTTCGTCTAATTTAAATGGTTTAATTATTGCTTCTATTTTTTTCATACAGATTGGAAAGCAAGAAATATGCCAATCCAACAAATTATTGATTTTATTGATTTTTTTAAATAAAAATACAAATATTGCCTAACTTTTAGGCATTTATAGTTTAATTTCTACTCATTCATATATTCATTTAGAAGATTTATAAACTTTTTTAGGTTTTCTAGTTTACTAGCATAAGAAATTCTCAGAAATCCCTCACCATTAATTCCAAATGATGAACCTGGTACAGTTGCAACAAATTTTTTTTCGAGAAGAAAGTTTGATATCTCTTTCGATTTTTGATTTTCTTTATTAATTTTTGGAAACACATAAAATGCTCCACCTGGGGACACACAGGATACATCTTTAATTTTATTTAATTCAGTTACAAGAAAGTCTCTTCTTTCTTGAAATTCTTGAATCATTTTTTTTACAGAATCTTGACTACCTTTTAATGCTTCTATTCCAGCTAGCTGTGTTGGAATACTTATGCATGAGTGACAGTTTATTGCAAGTTTTTCAGCATACTTGAAAATGTTTTTTGGAAAAATTCCATAACCAAGTCTCCAGCCAGTCATTGAATAGGTTTTTGACCAGCCATCTAAAACTATAACCCTATCTTTAACCTCCGGAAATGAAAGTAAACTTGAGTGTTTGTGACCATCAAAAAGAATTCTACTGTAGATCTCATCTGAAAGGATAAAAACATTTGGGAATTTTTTTAATCCTTTCGCCAATTTCTCTAATTCCAAATGTGGAACCACCCCACCAGTAGGGTTTGCCGGTGAATTTAATATAATTAATCTTGTCCTATCATTTATTAAAGACAGTAATTCCTCAGCATCAAATGAGAAATTATTTTCCATTCTGTGCGGAAGGGCTATAGCTTTTGCTCCCATGTAATCTATCATTGATCTATATGCAATAAAACCTGGATCAGGCGTGATAATTTCAACGCCTGGTTGTCCAAATATTAATAAAGTGTAGAAGATTACAGCTTTACCCCCTGGTGTGACGAGAATATCATTTGGGTCAATTTTAACATTGTTGCGATTAAAAAAATCATCAGCAACTGCTTCTCTTAATTCTAAAATACCGTTTGATGAAGAGTATCCATGATTCCCCTCCCTAAGTGCCTTGACAGCCGATTCAACAATATTAGGGGCGGTGGGAAAGTCTGGTTGACCAATACCAAGATTAATGACTTCTTTTCCTTGTTTTGTAAGTTCGTTGGTTCTAGCCAGTATTGAGAAAGCACTATCACTGCCTATTTCATAAATAAATTTATTGAGACCATCCATGAGCTGAATATATAATAAAAAAGTAAATATGCAAATTTTTCAAATAATGATATTTAAATAATGT
>NZFP01000016.1 GCA_002689325.1 Rickettsiales bacterium | reverse complement strand
TGGAAAATTATATGAACAAAACGGAGAGAATATAAGATGCCGGGAATAAATACAAGCATGGGGACTTCAGCTTCAATGAAGAGTCTCCTAAAAACAGAAAGGGAAATGCTCTCAGCAATGGAGAGAATCTCTTCTGGTAAAAGAATTAATAATGCAGGCGATGATGCTGCTGGTGCAGCCATCAGTGATAGAATGTCTGCTACAATTAGAGCACTCGATATGTCAATTAGAAACGCTGCTGATGTTTTATCAATGGCGCAAGTTGCCGAAGGTGCATTAGATGAACACTCCTCAGCTCTCCAAAGAATTCGTGAATTATCTATCCAGGCCGCAACCGACATCTTAAATGCAGAACAAAGAGTTTATTTACAAACAGAAGTTAATCAATTACTAAGCGAAATGGACAGAGTATCAAGAGATACAACTTTTAACGAAATTGCTGTTCTTGATGGTACATTTGCTGATAGACGCTTTCAAATTGGGTCTCATGAAAGAGAAAAGGCAGTTATTTCTGTTGCCAATATGAGAAATGATATGCTTGGTGCATACCAGGCATCAACAGAACACACAGCAGGAGAAACTAACCTTGCAGCTAATGTGACTGCTGGAGCTAGTGCAGCAGGTATTGCCAGTAAAGTTGCAGATGCTGATAATTTTAATATTACAGGATTATTAGGTACAGCAACAGTAGATGTATTAGCTGGTCATACTGCTAAAGATATTGTTGAATTAACAAATGACAAATTTGATAATACTGGTGTATCAGCTACTGCAACAACAACAGTTAAGTTACAAGTGACATCTTCTGTTGGAGGCATGCAAGGAACTGGAAAAGTTGTTAGTATGAATATTTATGGAAAAAATTCAACTGCACAGTCAATTACAGCACAAATTGGTATAGGAGCTTCACTTGCTACATCAGATTTGACTGATTTAAGAGATCAGTTTAATGCGTATAGTGCAACTACTGGAATTTCAGCTCAATTAAGTGCTGACAAAGCATCATTGATGCTTGTACAAGATGAAGGCTTAGATATTGTTATTGAAAATGTTGATTTTGCTGGTGTTACAACTAACGTTAATACTACTAAATTTGTTGCAACATCATTTGATCAAGCTCAGGCAGTTGCAGGCTCAGCAATTGACATTACTGATTCATCATATTCAACAGCTGCAACTGACAGTTTCAGAGCAAGTGGAATTGTTACATTTCACTCATCACAATCATTTTCAATTGTCCCAGCTAATGCTAATGGTGGTGTTTTTGAATCAACAGCAATTGCGTCAAGTTTGAACAAAATTTCCACGATTAATGTCACAACAATGGCTGGTGCTGTTGATGCATTAAAGGTTGTTGATAGAGCTCTTGATAGAGTTCACATGGAAAGAGCAAAATTTGGAGCTTTAATGAGTAGAATGAATGTAGTAATTGATAACTTAACAACAATTTCACAGAGTCAGAGAGCTTCTAAATCAAGAATACTTGATGCTGATTTTGCAAAAGAATCTTCTAGACTTGCTAAGTCTCAGATTCTTCAACAATCAGCTATGAATATGATCGCTCAAGCGTCTAGAACAATGCAAAACGTCCTTGTTTTATTTCAAGGATAAATGAAGTTATTCTCTGGTCGTTTATATTGAAGAGGTTAAATGACTAAAACTGAAATTTTATCGAATATAGGTGTTGGATCAGGAATCAACACAACCGAACTAATAAAAGCTCTTGTTGACGCTGACACCGCCCCTCAAAAAGAAAATCTAGATAATCTTGAAGAAAAAACCAAAGATAAAATTTCAACTTTTGGAATTTTAAAAAGTAATCTACAGGATTTTAAAAATATCTTAAAAGATATACAGTCTCAACAAGAATTTGGGTATGTTGGAAGCTCATCAGATACAACTGTAGCAACACTAACTGCTAGTGGGAGCGCAGCAGGCTCAGATATTAATTCAAGTTTAACAGTCACTACATTAGCAACAAGCCATACTTTAACTGGTCCCTCTCTTGCTTCCCCCTCCTCTACAGTTGGGCAAAGAAATATAACAATTGATTTTGGAACCTGGTCTGCTGATCCAACGGCAAGTGGTGGACAAAGTTTTACATCAAATGGACAAAGTCAAATTTCTGTTGCAGCAACTTCATCCACTACACTTACTGATTTAAGAGATGCAATTAATAGTGCAGCTACTGATTCTGATAGTGATGGAACTAAGGATGTACAAGCCTCAATTATTTATGACGGATCAAATTACATGCTTATGTTAAAAAGTGAATCTGGTGCAAGTAATGAAATGAAGGTCACTGATAGCCATGCAACTCCAGCCTACGCTTACGATACCACTGATGGTGCTCAACTAACACAAAGAGTGGCAGGGGTGAACTCTGCTTTTACTGTTGATGGAATATCAATGACAAGGTCATCAAATCGTGTGGATGATCTGTTTTCCGGTTTTACTTTGGATCTTAAAAAAACTTCAGGTAGCCCTATAACAATTTCTAGCAGTGTCGATTTGGATGGCGTAACAAATCTTTTGACTGGGTATGTCGAAACTTATAACCAACTCATGCTTAATTTAACCGCAATGGGATCAGATGATCCTACTGATAGTGAAAATGATGGTGCTTTAATAGGTGACAGTACATTAAGAGAGATAAGAAGTGAACTTAGAGAAATGTCATCAACAGCTATAAAAGGCTATGAAGGCGGGCCCTACTATCTTTCGTTCCTTGGGGTGAAAACTAATAGAGATGGTACCCTTAATTTTGATAAAAGCCAAATGGAGAATCAATTTAAAGCCAGACCCGAAACAGTTAGAGCTTTTTTTACTAACAACTATTCCACAAGTAACAGCAATATAGACATCACAGCCTTTGACTTTACCACTACAAAACCTGGATCATATGCTTTCGCAACAAATGGTTCCACACACACAATAGGAGGTGTATCAGCTACAAAAAGTGGCGATAACTATAGTGTTGCTAGTGGTGATCCTCAAGGACTTCAAATTACTGTCGCTAATGGAAGTGGTGTAACATCGGGAACAATATATTATGGTAAAAGTTTTATTAATCAAGTCACAGATAAATTAGATGTTTACTTAAAATTTAATAGTATTCTAGATCAAAGAGTTAATAATTTAAATGATACTCTTACTACAGTTGCTGATAAAAGATCAGCTTTAGAGGGCAGAATAGAAAGTCTCACACAAAGATATGCCCGTCAGTATTCAGCGATGGAATCAACGGTAGCTTCTTTTCAAGAAACTGGCAATATGTTGACCGCAATGCTTGAAAAGAAAGACTAATCTCCTAAAATCTTTTTAATTATATCTTTTCTTATTTTTTGCAAATATGACGTTGGAAATAAGGCTCTATCTCTATTAAAGTCATCCATAGGATTATCAGAAAAAGACGAATGGAGGCCTTTTTCATCTTTGTCTCTTGCAAAATGCTCCAAATAAGATGTTTTGGTTTGAAGAAAAGGAATTCCTAAAGACGCAGGCCAGTAATAGTCAAAACCATAAAGTGTTTCATAAACAGGATTTTCATCAATAAATTTTACCATACGAGATATCATTGATCTATCAAAACATTGGCTTACTCCTGGACAAGTTTTTCGAATAGATATTACATCATTATCATGAATAATATTTTTTGGCTGATTATGAAAAATGCTGTTAAAAAGGCCAATGGGTAACTTTTCGTGTTTTTTTTTACTGGAAGTTTCGTAAATAGTCCTTAAAATTTGTAAAAAAGTAGGGTCATGTATGGTATCATTATCAGTCATATAAAAAAGATCAAAGTTCTTATAAATATGCTCAAAATCCCTGATAGCTCTTGCTCGCGATCTTTCAATCCCCCCATTAATCCTAAACCTTAAAACATTTTCAGAATATTTTTTTAAAAATTTTTCATCATAAGTTGTTGAGGCGTCATCATAAATTGACAAAAAAGTTGAGCCATCATTATCAATAATATTTTTTAGGTTTTCTAAACAAAGAGTGGTGATTTTTTTTCTATTGTAAGTGGACAATGCAATGAAAATTTTTAGCATTAAACAAATCCTCTATAAGTCGTTGAATATAGTGTAACTTTATTAAAGGATAATGTAATGGAAAAAAATGAAAATACTTTAGTTAGTAGTAAGCAAAAAAAAGCGGTTAAAGTCGTTGAAAAACTATTAGCTGCAATGCATAAGGACATTAAAGAGCTAAATGAATTAAAAGATATTGAAAATAATCTTGAAACAATCAAAGAGAAAACAGTAAGAATATCTAAAATTTGCATTGCTTTACAAAGTTCTTTGGATCTGAAACAAGGTGGTCAAGTGGCTTCAAACCTTAATCATCTTTATCAACATATAAGGTTTTCAGTTGCAAGGGTTATCGATGATAATGATTTTTCATATCTTCAGAGTGCACAAAAAGTAACAGCTGAGCTCACAGAAGGTTGGTCAAAAGTTTCAACTGCGGCTGCTTAAAGAACTATTAATAATCTTTTGGCAATCCTCTATTGGTTTTTTCCAATCATCAAATTTTTCCTGCCTAAGAAGGCTAACAGATGGATACCATTCTTGATTATTCTTTAATCCCCATCTGTAGTCAGGAACCTTAGGTAGGAATAAAAATGTTTTCTTATTCATTGTTCCAGCTATATGAACAAGCGATGTGTCCACTGTAAAGATCATATCCATTTTATCTATAAAATATGCCGTATGCATAAAATCTTTCAAATGATCTGTACAATCGTGTACGTTTTTAAGTTTTTTCAAAAATTTTATATCATTTTCTTTGTAAACCTTTTGAATGACAAAAAATTCTACGTTTGACGTTTCAAAAATATTTTTAAGTAATTTAAGATCAATACTTCTGTTTAAATCTCTGAGATGCTTTGGACTCCCGCTCCAGGCTAATCCAATCTTTAATTTTTTTGTGTTAACCAGTTTTTTTACACTACTTTTAATTTGTAAATCTTTTTCTTTAAATCTACTAAAATCAACTCTTAGTGGATCATTTAGTCTTAGTTTCTGAAAATCTGACATTAGCCAAGGTAAACTCATTAGAAAGGCTCTATAGTCAAATATTTTAGTATCAGGAATTGAACTTGTAAGCTCAATATCATCAAGATCTGGTGATAACCTAAAAAAACCTTTTAATTCTGGTGAACAAGCAAATGTAATATCGTATCCAAGGTTTTTTAATGGTTTTAAATATCGGCTAAACATAATATCATCACCAAAACCCTGCTCTCTTAAAATAACAATCTTTTGATTTGAGTTTCTGGAAATATTTTCTTTAAATATTTCTTGTATAGCTGACCCACCGTAATGACTAAGATATTGATCTTTATCCCTTTCTTCAAAGGATTTCCAGCCTATTGCATCATCACCTTCAAGAAGATTTAAAAGTGCAATATTAAAGTTTCCCCAATAAGAAGCTTTATCAATGGTTAGAGCTTTTTCATAATATTTTCTAGCTTCTTTAAACTTAGCCTGTTCAAATTTAATAACACCAATTCCTAGAATTGAAGTTGTATTTTCGGAATTAATGGCTAATGAGGTTTCAAAAGATTTAAGAGCCATATCAAACTCTCTATTCAAAAGATAGGCAGTTCCTAGACCAGACCAAGCCGTATCAACCATTGGAAGTTTCTGAACACATTTTGCAAATAGCTCTAAGCCTTCTTCTTTTTCACCGGTTTTAAAGGTCATTAAATTTGCTAAATCAAACATTATTAAGTAATGATCAGGAAATTGCTTGTTAGCTTTTAATAAGAGTTTGTACTCAAGGTTTCTGTCTATTTCTCTATAAATTTTAGCTAGCATTAGGTAAGGCTCAACAAAATTAGGGTCCATCTTAATTATTTTTTTAAAAGCCTCAATTGGTCTTTCATAATTAACTTGAGGAGCAGTTCTATTGGCTAATGCTAATTCGTGAAGACCCATGGCATAATTGGCGTAATTACTTGTTTTATTAATTGTAATAATCTGCTCAGCGATCTGAACAGCTTTTTCTAAATTATTACTTGAGTGAGGGTTACCTAATATTTGTTTTAACTCTTCTTCCAAAGAGTGATGTGATCTAACTTTCATATAAAATCCTTTATTTTGGTAATAAATCTTACAATTTTTATGCCAATTAAACAAAATTGAAAGTTTGTCGTTATATAGTCTTTTGGAGGATTAATTTTGTCAAATATTTCTGTGCCAGCCTCAAGTGCTATTCCTATCGGTAGCCTTCGCAGGTTAACAAGAACCCTTCATGATTCTATATCAAGAGTAGCCACAGGTTTGAGAGTACTTGGAGGTAATGATGCCGCATCTGAATCACTAGCCAATACATTGAATGCAAGAGCAAAAAGCTTCAAAGCAGTTGAAACTAACACTGCATCAGGTTTAACTCTGTTAAATCTTGCAGAGTCTGCTTTATTAGAATTAAATGATTTAGCAACAAGGCTTAAAGAAGTAGGTATTGCTGATACGCAAACCTATAATACAGCCTCTGATACAGCTGCCCTTAATTCTGAAGCCATTTATATTAGTGATACCATAGATTCAATAGTTAGCTCTTTGACTTACAATGGAATAAATATTTTGGGTACGTCAGCAAAAACATTTAATATTGGGATAAGCGATGCTGGCGATACTCAGCAAATTAAATCAACAATTGGAATAGCAGCAACCGATATTAATGATGCAACCAATGCTAATAATTCTATGGACACAACAATAGGTGAGATTACTGAATCATTAGGATCAGTTGCAGGAGGTTTTGCATCATTACGAGCCTATCAAAATGTAGCAACTACCACTGCCGCTCATTTATTAAAAGCAGCCTCAAATTTACAAGACACTGATTTTGCTGAAGAAACAGCAAAAATTACGAAGCAATCACTTTTCAAAAATTATGCAACAGCAATGGTTGCAACAGCTAATGCTGAAGAAATGGAAAAACTTAAATTATTAGCCTAAACAAATGATTATAAGGTCGTTAATTATGGTAGAAATTATAATAAAGAAAGGTTAATGGATAATGGATAATTATAACGATATAGCAGTTAAGGAAACCAAGCTTGAAAAAAAGCAAACTCTTGTGGATGATACCATTAAAGTTGGTAAACTTTCGCAATATGAAATAATTAAAAAAATGCTTGATGGGTTGGTCTTAGAAATCGAAGAACTGAAAAAAATTCTTTTTACAGATCTTGCTGTAACAAATGTCTCCAAAGAAAAAGCAGAAAAAATATCTAAAATAGCCTTCACACTTCAAAGTTGTTTAGATCTTGAGAACAAAAATGAAATAGCTGAAAATTTAAATTGGCTTTACAGATTTATTAGATACATGAGCAAAAGAATTCAAGATAATGAAGACATGAATTATGTTCAACCGGCTTTTAAAGTTGCTACTGAATTAAAGGAAGCCTGGGACGATATTCCTCAAGAGTATCGAAAAAACTAATTACAAATTTATTAATTTAAAAATAGAAAAACTCCCCTCTAAAGTTATACTTTACTGGGGAGTTTTATGTTTTTATCAATAATTATAACTCTTGTTTTAGGTTCAATAATTGGAATCATTACTTCCATGAGCGTATACGGGTTTATAAGCTTGGTGAAATTTCTCACCAACGTTTTTAGAAACCCTGAACGAAATTTTGAAACTATTAACGCCTTATTTACCAATACAAGTGAATTTATACTTTTTATAATTCTGATTCCTTTTGCAATAGGTTTAATAGTTGGAATTTTAAGAGAAATTGCCTTAGGTGATCGATGGCACGGTCCTCCAGATGTAATATTAGCAACCCATTCTGAAAAAAAACCCCTTGATATTAAATCTGGTTTTATAAGTTCATTTGCCTCAATTCTTTCAATCTCTGCAGGAGGGTCAGTTGGGCAATATGGCCCATTAGTTCATTTTGGGGCAACAATTGGAGCAGAAATTAACAATTTATTTCCGAAAAAAACACAGTATGACATTGTAGTTGGTGCAGGAGTAGCATCTGCAATTTCATCAGGTTTTGGGGCTCCTTTAGCAGGATTAATTTTTGCACGAGAGGTCATTCTTCGTCATCAATCAATGGCATCATTTGCTCCAATACTTGTCGCCTCAATTGTTTCGTATGTTTTTACTAAAAGTGTATTTGGAATAGAGCCTATATTTTTAGGAAGCATTGGTGATATTGAATCTTTATATGACTTTCCTTTCTTTATAGCGGCAGGTATAATCTGTGGTTTTATCTCTATAATTTATATGAAAGGATTAACACACCAAAATTTTTTTCCAGATATTTCAAAAATTAAACCAGTTTTACAACCAGCAATTGCTGGGTTAATTTGTGGATTTGTTTCTTTATATCTTCCTCAAGTAATTGGACTGGGAACAGAATCAATAAGAGAAATGATTGAAGGTAAAATTAATTTACAATATGCAGTTTATTTTCTATTTTTTAAATTACTCTTAACGGTAATTTGTTTGAGAATGGGATTAATTGGCGGTGTATTTGCGCCTGCCCTTTTTATCGGCGCCAGTATTGGAGTCATTTTAGGTTTTTTCTTTCAACAAATTAATCCTGAATTAGATCTGAACCTACTAACTGTAGCTTCAATGTCAGCATTTGCTAGCTGTGTAATTGGGGGACCCGTTGCAAATATGATGATAATTTTAGAACTTACATCAGATTATGAAGCAACACTTGTAGCTGGATTAAGTATAGTTTTTGCCTCTTTAATTTCCTATAAAGTAATTGGACAATCGGTTTTTGATAGAGTTCTGTTAAATAAAAAAGTTGATTTAAAAGTTGGAAGAGAAAATATAAAGCTTCAACAAATTGAAGTTTCAGAAATTTCCCATAAAGATTATTGTTCATTATCTTTAAAAATGAATGTAAATGAAGCAATTAAAAAAATGGTGAAATTACAAAAATCGGAAGGCTATCTAGTTGATGATAAAAAAATATTAATTAATAAATTTGAATTACATTTTTTGTTAAATCAAAAAAATAAAAAGAAAATTTTAAAAGATTTAAAATTAAACCAATATTTAAAACTTAAGACTTCAAGTAGCGTTCTTCAATCAATTGAAAAGTGTAAAACTTTTGTGGGAGAGTCAATACCAGTTTTGGAGGGAGATAAAGAGATTTTGGGTGTGGTGACAGAAGGTGATTTACTTAATATTTATTTAAAGGTCTCAAAAGAGGAAAAAGA
>NZFP01000015.1 GCA_002689325.1 Rickettsiales bacterium | reverse complement strand
TCGGCGATATGGATTTTAAGGTCGCAGGCACTAACGAGGGTATAACGGCTCTCCAGATGGATATAAAAGTTGATGGTATCACTCAAGAAATAATGAATGTTGCATTGTCAAAAGCTTTGTTGGCTAGAAAACACATATTGAAAGAGATGAATAAAGTTATAGATAAAGCTAGAGATGGAACTAAGCCAAGTGCCCCTAAAATTATTACCATAAAAATTGATAAGTCTAAAATTAGAGAAGTTATTGGTTCCGGTGGTAAGGTTATCAAAGATATCTGTGAAAAATCTGGTGCAAAGGTGGAAATTGATGATCATGGACTTATTTCAATATTTGCCTCAACATCAAAAGACGGTGAAATAGCTCAAGAAATGATAAATGATATTGTAGCTGAACCAGAAATTGGCAAAATTTATGAGGGAAAAGTTGTAAAGACAACCGATTTTGGAGCTTTCGTTAATTTTCTAGGCTCTAAAGATGGTTTGGTCCATATTAGTCAGCTCAAGGAAGAGAGGGTTGAAAAAACAACAGATGTCGTAAATGAAGGCGATGTAGTTAAAGTAAAAGTTATTGGTGTTGATGATAGAGGTAAGGTAAAATTAAGTATTAAAGAAGTTTAATATGAAAAAAATAGACTCTATTGTTTTGTCAGGAAAAGAAACTCTACCCTTAATAGAAGGGGGTAAAGGCATAGCCATTAGTAGCGGAGAAAGTTCTGGAGCATGGGCTAAGGCAGGAGGCGTTGGAACATTTTCTGGAGTTAACGCTGATTCTTATGATGAAAATGGAAATTTGATACCTCAAATCTATAAAGAAAAAACCAGGTCAGGAAGACATAAAGAATTAATTGATTTTTCAGTTTCAGGAGCTATTGAGCAAGCAAGAATTGCCAGAGATATTGCAGGAAAAAAAGCTCCAATTCATATTAATATTTTATGGGAAATGGCTGCTGCTGAAGAAATATTGACAAGAACACTGGAAAAGGCAAGTGATATAATTGACGGAGTGACTTGTGGTGCAGGAATGCCTTATAAGTTATCAGATATAGCTGCAAAATATGGTATTTTTTACTATCCAATTGTTTCTTCTGCTAGGGCTTTCAATGCATTGTGGAAAAGATCTTACAGAAAAACTTCGGAATTTCTAGGAGGTGTGGTTTATGAAGATCCATGGTTAGCAGGAGGGCATAATGGTCTGTCAAACAATGAAGATCCATTAAAACCTCAACCACCTTATGATCGTGTAAGAGACCTGCGTAGTTTGATGAATGAATTTAAACTTCAAGATACACCTATCATAATGGCTGGAGGAGTATGGAATTTATCTGAGTGGGAAGATTGGATTGATAATGATGAAATAGGAAAAATTGCCTTTCAATTTGGTACAAGGCCATTACTAACAAAAGAAAGTCCAATACCAGAGGCGTGGAAAAAAAAACTTATGACGATTAAAAAAGGTGAAGTAAGTCTTCATAAATTTAGTCCAACAGGATTTTATTCTTCAGCTGTCAAAAATAAGTTTCTGCTTGAACTTGAAGAGAGATCACAAAGACAAACACCCTTTCTCAAGGAGCAGACAAACGAGTTTAATGAAAAGATTGAAATTGGGCCTAGAAAAAGGACTTTCTATGTAAAAAATTCTGATAAACCAAGAATTGTAGAGTGGGTTAAAAAAGGGTTTTCAAAACCTATGACAACACCTAATAATACATTAATATGGGTTACTATTAAAAAAGCAAGTCAAATTGTAAAGGATCAAATTGATTGTATGGGTTGTCTATCTCAATGTTTATTTAGTAATTGGTCACAAGAAGAAGGCGGAACCACTGGTAAAAAAGCTGACCCTAGATCCTTTTGTATACAAAAAACTCTTCAAAAAATTAGTCATGGTCTTTCAAATCTTGAAAACGAATTAATGTTTGCTGGTCACTCGGTTTATAGATTTGCAATGGATCCTTTTTATAAGGGTGGATTTATCCCGAAGGTAAATCAACTAGTTGATAGAATTATGAAGGGATTGTAATCTTTTTTAATTTCATTTATTATACGATCATGAAAAAGAACCCACATATTGCAAGAGCTTTAAATAATCTTAAAAAATCACCACTTAAACTTACAATTCAAAGAACAAGATTAATTGAGATTCTATTTAAAAATGGAGATCATCACTTTACAGCTGAAGACGTTCACAAAGAGGTTAATAAGAATAAATATAATATTTCACTAGCAACTATATATAATTGTCTTAACCAATTTACTAAACATGAGATTTTAAAATCAGTTAGGATGTCAGGTGATAAGGTTTATTTTGACACCAACACCGAAGGACATCACCATTTTTTTTGCAAAAGTACAGAAAAACTTAGCGATATTAAATACTCAGATGTCAAAATAACAAATCTGCCTAAAATACCTAAAGGAAAAAAATTAAAATCAGTTGAGATAGTTGTAAATATTTCAGACTGATATTAATAATCATTATCTTAAATTAGAATAATTCTAATTTAACCTTGATAATTTAATTAACTTACAATATATTAAAATTTCTTAATTTTAATGGGAGATTGATTATGTCACTTAAAGGAAGTAAAACTGAGGAAAATTTGAAAGCAGCATTTGCTGGAGAATCTCAGGCAAACAGAAGATACCTTTATTTTGCCCAAAAAGCAGATGTAGAGGGTCATAATGACGTCGCAGCTGTTTTCAGGTCCACAGCCGAAGGCGAAACTGGTCATGCACATGGCCATCTTGAGTTTTTAGAAGAAGTTGGTGATCCAGCAACTGGAGAACCAATTGGGTCGACTCCAGAAAATCTAAAAGCCGCAATAGCTGGGGAAACTCATGAATATACAGACATGTACCCAGGTATGGCCAAGACTGCTAGAGACGAAGGTTTTGATGAGATAGCTGATTGGTTTGAGACTTTAGCTAAAGCTGAAAAGTCTCACGCAGGCAAATTTCAAAGAACATTAGACGACATATAATGGGAAATTAGGGGAGTGATCTCCCCTAATATTTATATTTTATGTCAACAAAAGAAGGTAGCTTAGGGGCTCCAGTTAGACACCCTATTGATTGGAATAACCCAAACTTTGTCGATGAAAAGCTTTTAGACGATGAGCTAAGGCGTGTATTTGATATTTGTCATGGATGCAGAAGATGCTTTAATCTCTGTGAAAGTTTTCCAAAATTATTTGATTATATTGACGAATCTAAATCAGGAGAACTGGATACCGTTCCAAGCGAGAAGTTTAAAGATGTTGTGGATGCTTGCACTTTGTGTGATATGTGCTTTCTGACAAAATGCCCTTATGTACCTCCTCACGAATTCAACATTGATTTTCCACATTTGATGTTGAGATATAGAGTTGCTGAGAGAAATAAGGGAAAAAATAAACTAATTGATGATCAACTTACAAAAACAGACAGGAATGGAAAATTCTTTTCTAAATTTTCCAACCTTGCAAATTGGTCAACCAAAACATCAAATAAAATAACAAGACCAATTATGGAAATGCTTCTTAAAATAGATAAAGAAGCAGAACTACCTATGTTTTATAAAAAAACATTAATTGACCAAGTTGATACCAAGAAAATCAAAGCAAAAAAAAATCAGGAAAAAGTAGTAATCTTTCCTACTTGCTTCGTAAACTATAATAACCCTGATCTTGGTCTTCTTACCAAAAAAATATTAGATAAATTAGAAATTCATAATGAATTTTTTTACAGTGGTTGTTGTGGAATGCCCCAACTCGAAGGTGGGGATATCGAATCTGTTTCAAAAAAAGCTTCAGACACGAGCTTAAAGCTTAAAAATTTTATTGATGAAGGGTATACAGTTTTGTCAATAGTTCCCTCATGTACGTTAATGCTAAAGTTTGAATGGCCATTACTTTTACCAAAAAATACTGATGTAAAAAGGTTATCACAAAACACAAAAGATATTTGTGAGTTTCTTATTCAAAATATTACTGATGAAAATAAGCATCTTCTCAAGCCAGTTGATAAGGTAAATAATGTTTCTCTTCATATTTCCTGTCACTCACGAGCTCAAAATATAGGACAAAAAGCAACAGAATTATTAAGACTCATACCTAAACTCAAGCTAGATGTTATTGAAAGATGTTCTGGTCATGGTGGTTCATGGGGCATAAAAAAGAATAACTTTGAAATGGCAATTAAAGTTGGTAAGCCAGTTGCACGTAAAGTAATCCAATTTGAAAACGAATACGTTGTCTCAGAATGTCCTCTTGCAGGAACTCATATTCAGCAAGGTGCAAATAAAATTGATAATTCTAAGAATGTAAAGGTATTGTCGCATCCGTTAGAGATTTTAGCTAAATCAATGTCAATAAACTTAATGGAGGAGTAATGAAAAAATTTAACATCAAAGAAGGCGATGTAATTAATATCGATAAGTATATAAAAGAAAGACCTAAGATAAAAAAGGAAATCTCTGAAATCAAAAAATTCAGAAGAATTCCTGTGGGTCCTTATGCTACTTTTTATTTTGAGTGCTATGACACAATGATTTATCAAGTACAAGAAATGCTTTATATAGAAAGGGGAGGTATCGAACAGATGAAAGATGAATTGAAAGCATACAATCCTCTTGTTCCAAAAGGAAAAGAACTAGTTGCAACCTTGATGTTTGAGATAGATAATGAGTTTAAAAGAAAAGAATTTTTGAATTCAGTCGGTGGGATTGAAGAAGAAACTTTCATTCAAATAGGTGAACATAAGATTATGTCTAGGCCAGAACAAGACACAGATAGAACAAGTGAAGATGGTAAGGCGTCTTCAGTTCATTTTTTACATTTTGATTTTACTGAAGGTCTTATAAAAGAGTTTGTCAAAGATCAAAGTACGGTCTTTCTAGGCTTTAATCACAAAAACTACAAGCACTTTAGTGAGTTATCTTTAGAAGTAAAGTCTGAATTAGAAAAGGATTTCGATATTGAATAAATTAGTCTACACCCCACAGACTTTTTTTTGGGACCCACCCCCTAATTTTATCACTTGACACTTTGCACCACTTCTTTCTACATTTTTCTAGTTTAAAAATATAATTCATTCTCACTAATGCTAATACCTTTGAATTATAGTTTGGAAATTTTAAAATTTTTTCTGAGCCATTTATCATAATTACAAAAGGATCATTTGAAAGTTGAGTTTTTGATATCCAGCCTTTATTATCATTAAAATCAATGACACGATACCAGTTCTCAAATTTTTCAATGACAAGTAATGGGTACCCTTTCTTAAGAATTTTAAAAAGAATAAGGTTGTTAAGTCCTGGACCATTTCTTACATTTACTTTGTCATAACGGGTAGTCAAATATTTATTTTTTTTCGAAGCATCGACTCTATTAAATGCTATAGTTAATATAATTAACGATATGATAAAGAATTTTAAACAAATAAAAGTTCTCATAACTAGGAAATTACCAGAAAAAATAGAAAAAAAGCTAGAAGAAAATTTTTCAGTTGTACCAAACAAAAATGATAAGAAATATTCTTATAAAGATTTAAAAAAAAAAATTGAGAATATAGATATACTGATTCCCTGTATTTCAGATACAATAGACGCCTCAATCATTAAAGCAGGAAAAAAACTTAAGCTAATATCTAACTTTGGCAATGGCGTAGATAATTTAGATTTAATTACAGCGAATGAAAAAAAAATAAAAGTAACAAATACCCCAGATGTTCTGACTGACGATACGGCTGATGTCGTTTTAACTATGCTACTGATGATTTGCAGAAAAATTTTAGTTGCTAGAGAAAGAATAATAAAAGGAGAATGGAGTGGTTGGGGGCCAAGCGAAACACTAGGAGAGAGGGTTCTGGGAAAAAAGATTGGTATTATAGGTATGGGAAGAATTGGGTTAGCTGTCGCAAAAAGATTAAAAGTCTTAGGTATGGAAATACATTATCATAATAGAAAAAAGCTAAATAAAACAATAGAAAAAATATATGATGCAAACTACTGGAAAGATTTAGATAAAATGCTCACTCATATTGATGTGCTTTCAATTCATTGTCCTTATACTCCTGAAACTTTTCATTTATTGTCAAAAAGGAGACTACGACTATTAAAGAAAAACTGTATTGTTATTAATACATCTAGAGGGGAAATAATCGATGAGGAATCCTTAGCTGATTTTCTTGTTAAAAAAAAAACTTGGTGGCGCAGGGCTTGATGTATTTGAACATGAACCACAAATTACTCAAAAACTTTTTGAATCAGACAATGTTGTTCTACTTCCTCACATCAGTTCTGCAACAAGTCAGAGCCGAGAAGCAATGGGTGAAAGGGTACTTAAAAATATTTTATTTTTTGCTAAAGGAAAAGCCCTTCCTGACTTAGTGGTAAGAAAAAGAGACTAAGTCACGTCTTGCAGATCTTACAATCAGGGTTTCTCTTAATTTTAATTTTTTGAAAGTTTCTTTCAAATGTATCAAATAAAATAAGTTCCTGAAAAATTTTTTGAGACGAAGAAATTATTAATTTAATAGTTAACATAGCTTGTAATACCCCACCAAAACCAGCAACAGGTGCAGCAATTCCTTGTTCATCACAGCTTTGATTAATAGTATTATGTATTTTAGGAAAGATACAGTTGTAACATGGATAATACTGTCCTTTTTTCCATGATGCAAAAACTGATGCTTGTAAATCAAAATTTTGAAGAGCTGCACTTACTAATATTTTTTTCTTTTTTAAACAGTACTCATTAATTAGATATCTTGATTTAAAATTATCTGTGCAATCAAGTATTATTTTGTACGGAGATAAATAGCTGTCTATATTTTTTTTGTTAATCTTTTTTTTACTAATATTAATCTTTGCTTCAGGGTTGATCTCCTGTAAATTTTTTTTAAGAGTATCAACTTTAAATTTACCAATATCTCTCTCAAAGAATAAAGTTTGCCTATTTAAATTACTAAGATTGATAAGGTCATTATCTATAAGCATTATATTTCCAATCCCAGTCATTGAAAGGTATTGAGCTGCAGAGGAACCTAACCCCCCGCAGCCAACTATACAAATAGAAGAGTTAAGAATTTTTTTTTGACCACTTAAACCAATCTTTTCAATTATGATTTGACGAGAGTATTTTTCAATTTGTTTGTCGGTAAGTTTTGACATCAAGATTCATTAAAAAGTTCAGTTGATAAATATCTTTCAGCAAAAGAAGGAATAATTATTACACTACAAAGATTTTGCATTTCTTTTCTTTCATGAATTTCAATTGCTGCAGCAATAGCTGCACCAGTGGATATACCGCCTGGGATCCCTTCGCACTTAGCTAATTCTCGTGAAAAAAAAAAAGCAGAATTGTTACTTATTGAAAGGGTTTCATCAATTATACTTACATCTAAATTTTTCGGGATGAAACCAGCGCCTATTCCTTGAATTGAATGTGAACCAGCCTCTCTTCCACTTATAACGGCTGAGTCCTCTGGTTCTACAGCAATAATTTTTATATTTTTATTCTTTTCCTTTAAAAAAGTACCAACTCCAGAAATAGTTCCTCCTGTACCTACACCCGATATTAAATTGTTAATTTTTCCATCAACACCATCCCATATTTCTCTGGCTGTTGTATTATAATGAATAGACGGGTTTGCTTTATTTGAAAATTGATCCAAAATTATACTATTCGGTATATTCTTGTTAATTTCTTTTGCTTTGTTGATTGCACCAAACATTCCCATTTCTTTTGGAGTAAGAATAATTTTAGCTCCAAAAAAATTAAGCATTTTTCTTCTTTCTAAAGACATACTTGAAGGCATTGTTAGAATTAGTTTATAGCCTCTTGTGGCACATACAAAAGCTAATGCGATTCCGGTATTGCCAGAGGTAGGTTCAATTATTGTTGTTTCAGAATTTATTTTTTTTTCCTTCTCAGCTTGATCAATCATCGCCAAACCAATTCTATCTTTCACTGACCCAAGAGGGTTGAAGAATTCTAGTTTGGCAATTATTTGTCCGTTTAAATTAAATTTTTTTTTTAAATTTTTTAGCCTTACCATTGGTGTATTTCCTATAGTTTGGTCAATAGATTCAAATACTTTTTTATTTTTAAATAACAAAGTCTACTTTCTTATTAGGATTATCTTTATTTTTTTTTTTGTATTGATTATAAAGATTTTCAACCGAAATCTTATCTAGATAAACCATGGAATCTTCAAGAAATTTATTGATCATTGGTTGAATAATTATTTTAGAAATATTTGATTTATACAAGTCATTTACTTCCTTTTCTTTAGTAACAGATCTTATTATATCTAAAATATTTATCTTTCTTCTTTCTTTTGCTAAACGATACCCGCCTCTAGGTCCCCTAGAAGCCACTAAAATATTATTCTTCACTAATATTTGAAGAGTCTGTTCTAAATATCTTTTTGGAATTCCTTGTCTTTTTGCTATTGCTACGTTTTGAACTGGATTGATTCCTGCATTTAGAGCAATATCTAAAACAGCTTCAATTGCGTAAATGATTCTTTTTTGTATTTTGAACAAATTACCTCCATTCAATCCAAACCGGTTGAACCAAACCCTCCTTTATCTCTATCGGTTCTGGAAAGAGTATCTGATTCAATTATCTCTATTTCGGGAAGCTTTTGAAAAACAATTTGAGCAATTCTCATACCTCTTTCAATATCAAAATTCCTTTTACCATGATTAATCAATATAACACCTATTTCACCTCTGTAATCAGAGTCAATTGTTCCAGGAGAATTTAAAACTGTTACCTGGTTTTTTAAAGCTATTCCTGACCTAGGTCTTACCTGAGCTTCAAAGCTTTTTGGTAGTTCCAGTGAAAAGCCACAAGGAATTAAAAGAGTCTCACTCGGTTTAAGAGATATTTCATCAGGTATAGCTGCAACCAAATCAAAACCAGCACTTCCTAATGTGGCTTTTTCAGGTTTATATAGATCTTTACCGTTATCTAAGGTCTTAAAAAAGATTTTATTCATAATTTTATAACTTATAGTTTTTAAAAAAAGAAACAATTTTTTTTACGAGTTTTCTTGCAACAAGTTTTTTTGTCATAACTTTCCATTCCTCAATATTATTTTTTTCGATAAAAAAAACTTTATTTTTATTCGATTTAAATCCATAATTTTTTGTGATTTTGTTAGCAATCATCCAGTCACATTGTTTTATTTGAAACTTTTTTTTTGAATTTTTTAATAAATTTTCTGTTTCCGCTGAAAAACCTATCACAAGCTTTGGTCTTTTTTTATGAGTGCATATTGATCTCAGGACATCTTTATTTTGTTCTAAATCAAAACTGGTGAAAGTTGTTTTTTTTTTTAATTTTTTTTCTGACATATTTTTGGCTTTCCAATCTGAGATTGCTGCGACAGAAATATAAACATCAGCCGGAAGTTTTTCTATTGATTTTTTTAAAAACTCTTCACCTGATTCTACTGGAATAAATTCAACATTGGACGGAGGTGAAATCTTTGTTGGACCGCTAATTAAAATAGTTTTTGCCCCAAAAAAAGATAAAGTTTCTGCAATCTCATACCCTTGTAGCCCAGAGGAAAAGTTTCCTATGAATCTTATTGGGTCGATCTTTTCTAGTGATGGTCCCGCTGTAACAATTGCATTGATACCATCAAGCTTTTTTTCTGAGAAAAACACGTTTAAATTTTCTACTATCAAATCTATGTCCATTAGCTTCCCTTTTCCTTCAGTTCTGCATGCTAACTTTCCAGATTCAGGGGATAAAACAGTGACACCAAGCTTTTTTAGAGTATTAATGTTGTTCTGAACTGCTCTGTTCTTCCACATATTAGTATTCATCGCAGGTGCTACTATTTTTGGCTTATTCGAAGCAAGCATAACGTTTGTAGCAAGGTCATCAGCCACACCATTAGAAATTTTTGAAATAAAGTTAGCCGTGCATGGCGCCACTAAAATAATTTCAGCATCATTTGCAAGTTTAATGTGATTCATATTTTTTTCTTGATCTAAGGAAAATAGGTTTGATTTAACTTTTTTTGCCAATAGACTTTCGAATGTAATTACTTTTACAAATTCTTGTGCGTTGGAAGTTAAAATACATTCAACTTGACTTCCTTTATCTTGAAGTCTTCTTATAAGATCTAAAGTTTTGTAACAGGCAATTCCTCCAGTAACAATAAGAAGAATTTTTTTATCTTTCAGAAAGTTCATTGTTTTTTAGAAATATGAATTGCAGCTATACCATCAATAATATCAATTACTTTTACAGTTTTGAATCCTGCAAGTGATAATTTTTTTGTAAGCTGAATTTGATTTGGGAAATTGAGTATACTTTCAACTAAGTAATCATATGCAAATTTATTATTAGCAAATAATTGGCCTAGTTTGGGAATAGTTTTAAAGTAAACCTTTACAATATTTCTAAAAATAGGGTTATTTACTTCACTAAATTCAAGACAGATAAATGTTCCTTTTTTTTTTAAAACTCCATGAATTTGTTCAAGAGATTTTGGGATGTCGGTAAAATTTCTTAAACCAAAACTTACAACAACAAAGTCAAAAATAAATTTTTTAAAGGGTAGGTTTTCAGCATTAGCATTAATATAAAATGGTGTATTGGAGTTATTTTTTTTTTTTGCAATCTCTAACATTTCCATGTTAGCGTCAAGCGCGATACACTTGCAGCCATATTTCTCGTTTATTTTTTTTGAAATATCTCCAGAGCCAGTTGCAAGATCGAGAACCAAAGAATCTTTAGAAATTTCTAACAAGGAAATAAGTTGCTCTTTCCAAATTCTATGTAAGCCAAAACTCATTAAATCATTCATAAAGTCATATTTTTTCGAAACACTTGAAAAGACACGACTTACAAATTTTTTTTTCACAATTTTTTTAGTGTTTTTTGATTTTTTTAAGTTACTATCGGGCATGCCAGAGTTACCTGAGGTTGAGGTTGTAAGATGTTTTTTAGAATCTCATATTGTTGGAAAAAAAATTCTAAAAATTTCAATAGTCAATGAAAAGTTAAGATATAAGATCCCTTCAAATCTAAATTTAAGATTACGAAACTCCATAATAGCAAAAATTTTAAGAAGGGGTAAATATTTAATACTTTTATTTAAAGATTCTAAATTTAGTTTATTAATACATTTGGGTATGACTGGATATTTTCGTTTAAGTGACCAAATAAAAGAAAAAAAACATGATCATATAATTTTTTTTTTAGACAGAAAGGTACTTATATTTAATGATATAAGGAAGTTTGGATTTGTAAAAATTTACCATGAAAGTGAAATTTTTGGTTCATCGCACCTCATTAACATGGGTGTTGAACCATTAAGTAAAAGTTTTAATTTAAATTATTTTAATTCCTTCAGGAAACGGACTATTGATTTAAAAAGTTTATTAATGAACCAATCTTTTATATCAGGTTTAGGAAATATCTATTGCTCTGAGATTCTTCATGAGGCAAGAATTAGTCCTTTACGAAAAACCAACTCCTTAAATAATCTTGAGATTGAGAATATAATAACATCAACCAAAAAAATTCTAAAAAAATCTATTTCTTTTGGAGGAACAACTATTAAAAACTTTATTGTCTCTGAAGAAAAAATTGGTTACTTTAAAAATAAGTTAAAAGTTTATTCTAGAGATAAAAAAAAATGCTTGAGATGTTTTAAAGGTGTGACTATTAAAAAAATTAAACAATGCGGAAGGTCAACGTTTTTCTGTGCAAAGTGTCAAAAATAAATGCAGATATTTTTTAAAATTATCATTTTTTTCTTTATACACTTCCAAGCAGTAGCTGAACAATTTGTTTATGGGTTAGATGATATTCCAATCTTTAAAGATATGAGAAGTATTGAAGATACTTATATTCTTTTTGACAAGGTTGAAGGTAGATATTTGTATTCTGAAATAAAAGGCGAATATGAGGTTTTAGAAATACAAGAGTATTATAAGAAAGTATTACCAAATCTGGGATGGAAATCATTAAAAAAAAATTCTTTTGCAAGAGGAAGTGAAATATTAGAAATTCAATATTTAATTGAAAATGGAGAAACAAAAGTAGTCTTTATCATTTCACCAAAAAATAATTAAATTAACCTTGACCCTCCATGTCTAGAAAAGTATAAAACTTGGATATGGCAAATATTAAATCGGCAAAAAAAAGAATTTTACAAAGTCAAAGACGTACAGAAATCAACAGATTCAGGCTTTCCAGAATTAGGACTGGTATCAAAAACTATGAGTCAACAATATCTGCTGGTAAAAAGACTACCATTAAGGAAAACTTTCTAAAATTAGAGGCAGAAATTGCTAAAGCTGCTACTAAGGGTTTTTTAAAAAAAAATACAGCATCAAGAATCGTCTCAAGGTTGTCTAAAAGGCTCAAAACCAGCCCGAAATAAATTTTTTTTTGTTTATGTTGATCTAAATATTGTTATTAGCTAATCTTAGCTTTTGTAGGAAATTTTTATGGATTTAGATTATGCAGGTGATCTCTCACCTAATGAAGCCTGGGACACAATAAAACTAAATAGTGACTGCTTTTTGGTTGATTGTCGAACATCTGCTGAGTGGTCCTTGGTTGGAGTTCCTGACTTAGATTCTTTAGGAAAAAAAGTATTATTTGTAGAGTGGCAAACCTTCCCTACAATGGAAAAAAACCCAAGATTTCTTCAGGAAATTAGTGAAACCAACGTAACAAAAAATTCTAAAATCATTTTTTTATGTAGATCCGGGGCCAGATCTAGGTCTGCTGCAGAATTTTTGACATCTCAAGGGTATGAAAGTTGCTTTAATTGCTCTGAGGGTTTTGAGGGCTCTCACAATAATTTTGGACATAGAGGTCTGGTAAATGGTTGGAAATTTCATAATCTTCCATGGAAGCAAGGATAATTTTTAATGAATACAAAATCTCAAGATAATAATCTTGTAGAAATCCAGGCTCAATGGGTTACAGTTCGGGGTAGAATCAGACAAAAGATTGGAGATGCTCAATTTAAAAGTTGGATAAAGGTTTTAGTTTTTGAGGGCTACGATGATCACAAAGTTACTCTAAGCGTCTCAAGTAACTTTATTAGAACAAGGGTTATTGAGCAATACTTAGATATAATTAAAAGTTATTGGTTAGTAGAGAACCTGAAAATAAATGATATTCAAATAATTGTCTCCAAGAAAGATTCAGAAAAAGACTCAAAAAAGAGCTTGGAACACATCCAAAAAAAGAATGAGGTAAAAATTTCTAATAATGATCAAGATGTTTTTGGATCGATAAGTTCAGATCTTGACAGTAGATTTACCTTTTCAAATTTTATTGTAGGTAAGCCGAATGAACTAGCTTTCGCTGCGGCGAGAAGAGTTTCAGAAGCCAAGGACGTCCCATTCAATCCTTTGTTTTTATATGGAGGTGTTGGATTAGGTAAAACTCATTTAATGCATGCAATAGCTCATGAAATAAAGAAAAGAAACCCTTTAAGAAGGGTTATCTATATGTCGGCAGAAAAGTTTATGTACCATTTCATTAAGGCTTTAAGATTTAAAAACACAGTTGCCTTCAAGGAACAATTTAGGAATGTTGATGTTTTAATGATTGATGATGTTCAATTTATTTCAGGGAAAGATTCCACGCAGGAAGAATTTTTTCATACTTTCAATGCATTAATTGATCAAAATAAGCAACTTATAATTTCTGCTGATAAATCACCCCAAGACCTTGAAGGAATTGAAGAAAGAATGAGATCAAGATTAGGGTGGGGTTTGGTTGCAGATATTCATCCACTAACTTATGAATTAAGGCTCGGAATCCTTCAAGCAAAATCAGAAAAACTTACAGCAAAAATTTCTGAGAATATTTTGGAGTTTTTAGCTCATAAAATTACAACCAACGTAAGGGAATTGGAAGGAGCTTTGAATAGATTGTCTGCTTTTTCCTCATTAATTGGAAGTGAAATAAATTTAGACATGGTTCAGGACCTTTTGAAAGATCTTCTTAAATCTTCCCAAAAAAAAGTAAACATTGAGGAAATTCAAAAAAAAGTTTCTCAGCATTTCAATATCAAAATGTCGGATATGAGTTCTGCTAGGAGATCTAGAACAATTGCTAGACCTAGGCAAGTTGCAATGTATTTGTCAAAAAACCTAACATCAAGATCTTTACCTGAAATTGGGAGAAGGTTTGGGAATAGAGATCATACAACAGTGATCCATGCAGTGAGAAAAGTAGAAGAACTTAGAAATAAAGATGCATCTTTTGACGAAGATGTTCAACTACTTATTAGGATGTTGGAATCTTAAGTTTAAAATAAATTATGGAATTTTCAATTGCAAAAAAAAGTTTACTGGATTGTTTAAGCCACTTTCAGAGTGTTGTTGAGAGAAGGAATACTATTCCAATTCTTTCCAACTTAAAAATTAACGCAATAGAAGGCGGTTTAAGTCTGACAGCCACTGACCTTGCCCTTGAGTTATCTGAAAGCTTAACAGCAAACGTTTCAACAACAGGTGGAATTACAATTCCGTCGCAACTCTTTTTTGAGATTGTAAGAAAAGCACCTGAATCATCTCAAATATCTATGAAACAAGATGAAAAAAGTGGTTCAGTAATCGTTTTCTTTGGAAAATCAAAGTTTTCGCTCCCGACATTACCTATTGAGGATTTTCCTGTGATGGATTCAGATAATTTAGATGCTGAAATTACACTGAAGTCAAATGATTTAAAGATTTTAATTAATAATTCTAAGTTTTGTATGGGACTGGATGAGTCTAGACAATACTTGAATGGTATTTTTCTTCACACAAACGGAGAATCTATTTTAGCTGTTGCGACAGATGGTCATAGGCTTTCTAAATGCTCAGTTCTGGGGAAACTAGATAAAAAATTTGATGGAATAATTATTCCCAAAAAATCAGTATATGAGATTTCAAAGCTTTTAGAAGACTACAATGAAAACGTTAAAATAAATTTTTCAAAAACTAGAATTAAATTAACTTTTGGTAATGTACAATTTGTTTCAAAATTAATTAATGCATCTTTTCCAGATTATGAAAGTGTCATACCAAAAGATAATAACCAAACAATGACAGTTGATTGTAAAAGTTTTAGTGAGACAATAGATAGGGTCTCTACTATATCTGACGATAAATTAAGGACAGTAAAGTTTCAAATTTTGAATGGGAGCTGTACAGTTAGTTCATTCGGTAATGACAAATCTATAGGCACAGAGACTCTAAGCGTAGATTTTAGTGGGTCACAAATATCAATTAATTTTAATGCGAAGTATATTTTAGATGTTTTAGGAATAATAAAAAGTGGTAAAGTTAAATTCCATTTTTCTGAAAAAACAGCTCCAACAATTATTGAAAGTGATTCATTTAAGAATAATGTTTTTTTGATTATGCAAATGAGAGCATAATTTCTTTCATGTTTTCTAATGTTAGAATTGAAAAGTTAATATTAAGTAATTACAGAAACCATAAATTTCTTAAGCTTGAGTTAAAGAAGAACATTATATTAATATGCGGAGAGAATGGTTCTGGAAAAACCAACATTTTAGAATCAATATCACTAATTACCTCTAGCAGTGGGCTTAAAAAAACTAATTTAACTGAAATTATTAGTAGCAACCTAAAAGGACCAATAGAACTTTTTGGAGTTAACTTAATATTTAGTATTAATAATAAAAGAATGAAAATTGGTTTAGGGTTAAAAAAAAATACAAATGGTCTAAAGAAAATAATTAATGTTGAAGGTTTAAAGACAAAAAAAAAATTGGACCAATATTTCAGTATTTTCTGGATAACGCCAAAAATGACATTTCTTTTTCAAAATAGTAGAGAAGAAAGAAGAAATTTTATTGACCAGATGATTTGCTCAATAGACTTTTCTTTCAAAAAATTTCTTTTGATGTATGAAAAATATAAAAGTGAAAGAATAAAAATATTGAAAAAGTGGAATAAAAAGTCAGGTGAGTGGCTTTTTTTAATTGAAAAAAAACTTGCAGCAACTGGAATTATTATTTGTGATGCTCGAAGAAAATTTATTAAACAGTTAAATTTTTACCTTGGTGATCTAGATAGCTCATTTCATTCACTGGAAATAGAGTTAAGTGGTGAGTTAGATTTACTCCTTTTGAAAAAGCCAGCAATCGAGGTAGAGGATTTTTTTTTAAAAAAATTAAAAGAAAATAGAAGTAAAGATACCTTAAGTGGTAGAACAAACTTTAGTGCTAATAAAACAGATTTTATTGTTTTAAATAAAAATTATAAAAGAGAGGCTAAAAATCATTCTACTGGTGAACAAAAGGTAATTATATTTTTAATGATTTTTTCATTTATGAAAATTTTAAAGAACCAGAAAGACTTAAAGATTTTATTTTTACTTGACGATGTATTTTCATTTCTTGATAAAAATTTCATTCTCAGAGTTTTAGATCAGCTTAATAAGTTAAAAATTCAAACTTGGTTGACTGATGTAAGTGGTGATTGGATCATGAAAAAAGATAAATTTAAATCAATTATCGATAAAATAAATATTGATGAATAAAGTTTTAAACTTAATATTTATAGGGTATAATGCGTTCATTATTAGGTAATAAATTTGGAAGCAAAAAACATTAATCAGAACAATGTTGATTACGACGCAGAATCTATAAAAGTCCTAAAAGGTCTAGATGCTGTTCGAAAAAGACCAGGCATGTATATCGGTGATACTGACGACGGGTCAGGTCTTCATCACATGGTTTATGAAGTTGTTGATAACTCTATAGACGAAGCATTGGCAGGATTTTGTAACTCAATTACAGTTAAATTAAATAAAGATGACTCGGTAACTGTCATAGATAATGGAAGAGGAATTCCAACTAATGTTCATAAGGAAGAAGGTGTGTCAGCAGCTGAGGTAATCATGACTCAATTACATGCAGGAGGAAAATTTGATCAAAACTCCTATAAAGTCTCTGGTGGTCTTCACGGCGTTGGTGTTTCAGTTGTAAACGCTTTATCAGAAAAACTTGATCTAAAAATTTGCAGAGATGGAAAAAAATATTGTATTAATTTTGCACACGGAAACCCAGAGTCCCCTCTAAAAGAAGTTGGCAGTACTGAAGAAAGTGGCACAGAAATTACTTTCCTTCCATCAAAAAAAACTTTCAGCTTAACGAAATTTGACTTTGCGAAACTTGAATCGCGTCTGAGAGAACTTGCATATCTCAACTCCGGAGTCAATATTAAACTTGTCGATGAAAGAGGTAATGAAGAAAAAATTTCAGAGTTATCTTCTCGGGGCGGATTAAAAGCATATGTGTCATTTTTGGATAAATCAAGAGAGTCAATTATTAAAGATGTTGTTTTTTTTAAAGGTTCTGTGGAAAATATTAATCTTGAACTTGCTTTGCAGTGGAACAAATCTTATTACGAGCATTGTTTAGTTTTTACAAATAATATTCCGCAAAGAGACGGAGGAACCCATTTGGCTGGCTTTCGTTCAGCATTAACAAGAACGGTTAATGCAGCAATTAATAATTCAGGCTTTTCAAAAAAAGATAAAATTTCTCTTACTGGTGAGGATGCAAGAGAAGGACTAACTTGTATTTTATCAGTGCAAGTGCCAGATCCAAAATTTTCATCACAAACAAAGGATAAGTTAGTCTCATCGGAAGTAAGGCCAGTAATTGAGTCAATAGTGGCAGAAAACCTTACTAATTGGTTTGAAGAAAACCCAAAAGAATCCAAAGCAGTAATTACTAAGATTTTTGAGGCAGCTGCGGCAAGAGAGGCAGCTAGAAAAGCTAGAGAGGTTTCTAGAAAAAACTCAGCTTTTGAAATAAGTTCGTTACCCGGCAAGCTTGCAGACTGTCAGGATAAATCGGCTGAGAATTGTGAATTATTCATTGTAGAAGGTGACTCAGCTGGAGGCTCTGCTAAACAAGCTCGAGATAGAAAAAATCAAGCAGTTCTACCTTTAAAAGGTAAAATTTTAAATACCGAAAAAGCTAGACCAGATAAAGCGGTTAGTTCAGCAGAAATAGCAACCTTAATTCAGGCACTTGGTACTGGATTTAAACCAGATTTTAACATTGAGGATTTAAGATATCATAAAATAATTATAATGACTGATGCTGATGTTGACGGATCTCATATAAGAACATTATTACTTACTTTTTTTTATAGGCATATGCCTGATCTAATTAAAGAAGGCTATGTTTATATAGCTCAGCCACCACTTTATAGAATAAAAAAAGGTAAGACTGAATTATATCTCAAAGACGATAAAGAATTAGACAACTTTCTTATAAATGACGCGGTTGAGCAAGCAGTTTTACTTCAAAAAAATGGGATAAGTGTTAAAGGAGTTGATTTAGCAAATCTTTTCAATTTATTAATTAGTTTTGATAAACTATTGGTTCAATTATCAGCAGGTAATGACAGTTTGTATTTTCTTTTAGAGCAAGCAACAATTTCAAATTTTTTTAAATCTAGTAATTTTGATAATCAAGAAAAAACAAATAAAACAATTGACTATCTTCTTAAGAGATTAAATTTTGATCTTCTAATATGGTCAGCTGAAATAAAATCTGGAGAATGTATAGTTTTTTATAAGACAGAAAATAAAGTCAAAGAAAAATTTGAAATACTTTTTAAAGATTTTGACGAATTTAACTATATGAATTTAAAAAGATTTAGTGATCGCTTACAAGAATATTTCTTAAACAGCTCAACGCTTCAGATTAACGATGAAAAATTTGATATTTTCAGTCCAAGAGATTTACTAACCAAAGGACTTGATCAGTCAAAGAAAGGTTTGACATTTCAAAGATACAAAGGCCTTGGAGAGATGAACCCTGATCAATTATGGGAAACTACTCTGGACCCAGAATACAGATCAATACTCAAAGTTGATGTTAACGATGCTCAAAGAGCTGACGAAATATTTGAAGAATTGATGGGTGATGACGTTGAAAAAAGAAAAATTTTCATACAGTCTAATGCAAGAAAAGTTTCTAATCTCGATGTCTAAAAATAATTATTTTACTATGATATTATAGGAAAAATTTGCCTGTGAAGGTTTTTAAATGGTTTTTTTTAGTATTTATCTGGTTAATACTCTTTATGAGTTTAGCGGTGACTTGGTCACTTTTAAATTTACCAGAAACAGAATCAATACAAATCTCTAGGCAACCTAGTATAACTTTTCTTGATAAAGAGGGTAGAATTATTGCTTCGTATGGAGATATATACGGACAAACTATTCAGTATAAAAACCTACCTAAAGATTTAATAAATGCGGTAATAGTAACAGAAGATAAAAGATTTTTTTCGCATATAGGAGTTGACTTAAAAGGAATAATTAGAGCTGCATATGTAAATTTAAAAGCAAGAAAAATAGTGCAAGGTGGAAGTACTATAACACAACAATTAGCAAAAAATCTTTTTTTAACTCCCGAAAGATCTTTCACTCGTAAACTTCATGAATTAATTTTAAGTTTTTGGTTAGAAATGAGATTTACTAAACAGCAAATACTCAGTATTTATTTAAATAGAGTATATCTTGGTTCAGGAACATATGGGGTTCAAGCGGCATCAGAAAAGTATTTTAATAAAAAAGTTGAAGAATTGAACCTTTATGAGTCTGCTTTAATTGCAAGCCTACTTAAAGCTCCTTCAAAATATAATCCAATATCAAATGAAAAACTTTCAAGAGTTAGGACTTCAAAAGTTTTAGAAAATATGGCAAAAAATAAATTAATAACGTTTAGTAATGTTAAAGAAGCAAAATTAAGCAATAAAAATTATGATAAATTCACTTCAGCACCAAAGAGTACAAGATATTTCATTGACTGGTTATTACCTAGAGTTAAGACGTATTTGGGTGAAATAAACGAAGATTTAATAGTAAGAACTACTTTAGACGTTCAGCTACAAGAGATTGCAGAGAAGTCTGTTAATCAAATTACATCAAAGTATGAATCAGCAGATCAATCAGCTTTAGTTGCTTTAAACTTAAATGGTGAGGTTTTAGCAATGATCGGTGGAAGAGACTATGGTGATTCACAATTCAACAGAGTGACTCAAGCACAGAGGCAACCTGGTTCAGCTTTTAAACTATTTGTCTATTTAGCAGGCCTTCAGAATGGTTATTCCCCTGATGATCTAATACTTGATTCAGAAATAAATATAAATGGATGGTCACCGAAGAACTATAAAAAAGAATATATGGGTGAGGTTTCTATTAGTGATGCATTTGCTAAATCAATAAATACTGTTGCAGTAAAACTATCTGAAAGTATTGGTAGAGAAAATGTAATTAAAACTGCAAAGTCATTAGGGGTTAATAGTCCACTATTAAATTCACCATCAATTGCTTTAGGGACCTCTGAGGTGAATTTATTAGAATTAACATCGGCTTATAACGTTCTTGCTAATAATGGAGATGGAATCTTTGTACACGGCATAAGGTCGATAGAAAATACGGCAGGAAAATTATTATTTATGAGAGAAGGTTCTGGTCCTGGAAAAGTACTTGATCCCTTTGTCGTTTCAACAATGACCAAAATGATGGAACAAACAATTAGTAGTGGAACAGGAAGAAAAGCAAAAATTAATAGACCAGCAGCTGGAAAAACAGGAACAAGTCAATCACTAAGAGATGCTTGGTTTATAGGCTTTACTTCTGATTTAGTAGTAGGTGTTTGGTTTGGTAATGATAATGATTCACCAATGAACGAAATTACAGGAGGTACGGCTCCAGCAATTTTGTGGAGTGATTTTATGCAAAAGGCACACAACGGTGTTCCAGTCAAATCATTGAATTATGTTAGTGAACAGAAAAAAAGAAAATTAAGGAATAATGATAAAATAAATAAAATTATTTCAAAGAGTAAAAGGCTTAATGAACAGAAAAGTGTTTTTGAAAGAATTTTAGATAATTTCTTTTAGTTAATTAAAGCTCAAATCTTCTTTTAAATCATTAGGTCTAAAAAGTTTTATATATCTATCATTTTTATCTAATAAAAAAATAAGTGAACTGTGATCTATTAAGTAATCATCATCAATAGGGCTACTTTTATTCATTTTTACATATATTTTAAACTTTCTTAAAACATTTTTTATTTCTTGGTTGGTACCTGTAAGAGCGGTAATTGATTTATCAAAATTTTCCATAAAAATTTTTAGTTTTTTTACTGTGTCTCTCTCTGGGTCTACTGAAATAAAAATAGGTTTTATTTCATTTTTAAGGGTTGGGTTATTCTCAAAAATTTTTGATATTTTCAATAGATCTAAAGGGCAAATATCTGGACAATAGGTGTAGCCAAAGTATAAAAGTTTTTTTAAATTTACTTTCTTGGAGTCAAAAACTTTGCCATTTTGGTCAGTTAAAATAAAGCTGCCTCCCAAGGAGGCACTTGGACTTTTTTTATCGTACAAAAAATTAATAAAAAAAATTACTACCAGTAAAAAAAAAACCAGTATAGTCATCATTAATAAATTTTTTTTAAATAATGGTTTATAATTAGGCATTTTCTAGAATTATATAAACATTGCTAATTGATTTGTCTAGTTTTAAGGTACTATTAAGTTTTAGTTCCCTTGCATTACCAAAAACCTTATATCTTAAGTTTTTATCTAATTTTTTTAAAAAAATTTTCTTTATATCTTCAAGAACTGATTGCGTTGAAACTTTGATAATTAATTTTTCAAAATTTTCAATTTTTAGAAGTTTGTTACAATCATTTTTTGTTTTAGGAAAAAAAAAACTAACAGAGGAGTTTTTGTTTCTATTTGTTAAAAATAATTTTTTTTTATTCATCCAAAGTATTATTTCAGGAATCCCAAGAACTTTTTCCACTGATATTTTTTTTTTTTGAAAGTAAGACTCTTCATTATTTTCAAAAAATAAAAGTGGATCTCCATTAATCAAATGTGAGATAGAATTGTATGTTTCAAAAAGTTTGTGAATTACTTTTAATAACATAGTTTCGGATTCTGCTAAATCTTCCTCAAAAAAAATTTTTTTATTACTTTTCTCAAAAAATTTGCCATATTGTAAATCAAATTTTTTTGAATAAATAATTAAATTAGATTTTGATAAAATATCTACAGCTTCAATAGTTAAATCGAAAAAGTCATTTGGATTTGAACCTATAATATGGATTTTTTTTGGAGAATGTGTAATCATACTTATTTACAATAGACTTTTATGAAAAAAAAAAAAATTAAAAAATTTTCAGTTTTTCTATTCTATTTTCTATTTTTTCAACATTCACTGGCTTTCGATGATAGTGATATTTTTGTTGAGTCAGTTCTTTTTACAGCTGTAAAAAAATCTAATTATGAAAAAGTTATCGAAATGTTAGAAAAGGGTGTTACTGCAAATATTCATGATGCCGAAGATTTGACACCACTAGCTTACGCATTAAGAAATGATGATGAAAAGATGTTTGACCTTCTAATAAAAAATGATGCAGACGTTAATAACCAGATTTTAAAAAAAACCTCTCTTTTAATTTTTTATATTAAAAGTAAAAAATCAAAGTTACTTCCTAGACTTCTAGAGGCTCATGCCGATGTCAACTTTCAGGATAGTATAGGAATGACACCGATGATGCATGCAATTGAAAATACTAATATTGATGCGATAAAGATTTTTATAAGCTATGACTACAAAGATAATGTAGATCTAAATATAACAGATTACAGCGGAAAAACGATGTTTGATTATGTCGAAAACTCAAGAAATAATTATTTAAAAAACTTAATTTATAATATGAAAAATACTTTTTAGTTTTTTTGCAACCAAGTCTTGAATATCACTAATTGTCATCAAAGTTTTTAATACATGGCAATTCTTTATTTCTAGTTCTTTAAGAGAACTCAAATTTTTATTTTGTAAATATCCTTTAAAAAGAAAAATTGGTTGAATTATCAAAAAATAATTTTCTTTTTCTAGGATTTTAATTTCTTTTGCAAACATAGTTTCCTCGCCTACAAAATATGAATAAGCATTCTCAATATTTAGATTTTTAGCCATTGCTTGGGTATATTTTTTAAGTTCTAAACTTACCTTTGGATTTTTACTTCTGGAACAGAATGTGGCTAGAACATTAGTTTTTTTTTTTTTTATTAATTTTGAAATTTTTTTTTCTACTATTGGCCTGACATCTTCAGTTAATTAAATTTTTTCAATTAATTTAATTTTAAGTTTTAAACTCTTAGACAGCTCCTTAATTTTAATTTTGATATCTTGTTCAAAATGCCCCCCATTGAAAAGTAAAAAAGGGAAAAAAAATACCTTCTGAACTCCCTTTTTTTTAATAAAACTTAGGCAATCCTCTATATTTGGTTCATTTTTTTCAATGAAACAATAATAACAGCTAGCATTAATTTTTTTTTCAATTATTTTATGACTTTTTTTAAAATCTTGAATGTACTTGTTGAATGATGATCCATGCCCACAAAGAACTATAGCAATATTATTATTCTTCAACATCCTTTGTAATTCGTGAGATTATTTTTGTTAAGTCATCAGCCTCTTTATTAAAAATTTGGTATTTAATAATTTCATCTGGACTTAAATTTTTTTTATAAATAACTTTATTTAAATCGTTACGAGGTTGAAGATATGAGCCTTCAATTGAGGTTCCAACAAATAAACCATCATTGTTGGAAAATGAATAAACATCTGCTAATCGTGGGGTACTTTCAGCTGAATAACCAACACCACCTGTTACGACTACTGCATCTACATCTACCCCAAGCTTTACCCTTTCCTTAAGAATTGACTTCAACCCCCTATGCGTCATAACTGTCATAACAACTCTACCTGACTTAGCTCCAGCTTGAAGTCCTATACTCAAACCACCTAATGAGTAAAAGAAGGGGCCTGTGAACTTTTCTCCTTTTTTAATTAATAAGATTCCATTACCACCTTTAGCTCCAAAAATAAAGCCACCCTCATATACTTCAGGAAAAATTAAAATAGCTCTAGATTTCGATAAATATTTTTCAAAGTGTTTAATATCACTATTTTGATTTAATATTTTTAAAGTATCTTCAGATGATTCAATCAAATTAACAACTGTCAGTTTTTTTTCGTTTATAGCTCCAACTGAAAGGGGAATTGAAAAAGCAAAAAAGAGAATTATGAATTTAAAAGCTTTTGGCATTAATTAAATAGTTTAATTTAAATATATTTAAATTATAATTAACATAAAATTAAAAAATATGAAAATAAACATCATTATTTTAACACTGTTTTTTTTCTTTTTCTCTAAATTAAATGCTGGGCAAGTTTTTATAGTTGTTAAAAATATAGAGGGAAAAGTTGGATCAATACATTTTGCATTATATGATGACCCAGATTTTTTTCCTGAGAACGAAGGAAAAAAAATTGGCTTTAAAAAAGATGTTGAGTATGTAATTGACCACGGAGTTTTAATTGAAGATCTTAAAGAATCATATTATGCAGTTGCGATTTATCACGACGAAAACTCCAATAACAAATTCGACACTTTTTTTGCAATACCTCAAGAAAAATATGGTTTTAGTAACAATGCACCAGTTTATTTTGGTCCACCCTCTTTTGAAGATGCTTCTTTTTTTGTAAAAGATGAGGGAATGACAAAAATTGAAATTAATTTAAGGTAATAATATATGAATAAAAGAATTTTGGTAACTGGTGGTGCAGGGTTTATTGGCTCTTATCTGTGCGAAAAATTAGTTAATAAAGGAAATTATGTTATTTGTTGTGATAATTTTTACACAGGAAATAAAGATAATCTCGTTAACATACTTAATAATAAAAATTTTGAGCTAATTCGACACGATATAACTTTTCCAATTTATTTAGAGGTTGATGAAATATTCAATTTTGCATGCCCTGCTTCTCCAGTTCATTATCAAAATGACCCTGTTCAAACAATTAAGACATGTGTTCATGGCGCTATAAATATGTTAGGTCTAGCAAAGAGAACAAAAGCAAAAATCATTCAGGCTTCTACATCAGAAATTTATGGTGATCCTGAAATTCATCCTCAAACAGAACAATACAAAGGCGCTGTAAGTATTAATGGTCCAAGAGCTTGCTATGATGAGGGAAAAAGATGCGCTGAGACGTTATTTTGGGATTATAAAAGGCAACATAATGTTAACGTGAAAGTTGTGAGAATTTTTAATACATATGGACCAAGGATGCAAAAAAATGATGGAAGAGTAGTTTCAAATTTTATTATTCAAGCCCTCACAAATAAAAATATAACTGTTTATGGGGATGGACAACAAACACGATCTTTTTGTTACGTTGATGATTTAGTAGAAGGTATTTTAATGACAATGGAAAAAAAAAATTTTCCAGGTCCGGTTAATTTAGGAAATCCTGTTGAAATTAGTATAATGCAACTAGCTAAAGAAATAATCGAAATGGTTGGAAGTAAATCAAAAATTATAAGTAAAGAACTACCTGTCGATGATCCAAAGCAAAGATGTCCTGACATTGAATTGGCTAAGAAAGAACTTGGATGGAACCCTAAATTGCAAAGAGAAGAGGGGTTAAAAAAAACAATAGAGTATTTTGAAAAATTATTAGAAGGAGATAGATCAAATGTCTGATTCTGATCAAATTCTTTGTCTAGGAGATATAATCTTAGATACTTATTGTGAAGGGTTAGTTGAAAGAATTTCACCAGAGGCACCAATTCCTGTTCTTAAGGTAGAAAGTAACAAAAAAAAAGATTTGGGTGGAAGTGGAAATGTGGCAAGAAATATTGCAGCAGCAGGAAATAAATGTCATTTAATTTCCGTAATAGGAAATGATGATAGTGCAAAAATATTGAGAGAATTGTGTAAAAAAACTCAAAATCTCACATTTGACCTAATTGTAGATAAAACTAGACGTACGACAAATAAGCAAAGATTTGTTTCTGGAAATCAACAAATTTTGAGAGTAGACAATGAATCTAAGGAATATATTTGTAATAAGATTGAGGAAGATATTTTCGAGCTTTTTTTAAAAAAATTAAAATATGTTAATGTTGTTATAATTTCTGATTACAAAAAGGGAATGCTTACTAAAAGCTTATTAAAAAAAATAATTCGTACATGTAGAGCCAAAAAAAAGACTGTGATTATCGATCCTAAAGATAAAGATTTTAGTATATACGCAAATGCACATATAATTACACCAAATCAAAAAGAATTATTTGAGGCTATTGAACCAGACCTTAATGCAAGTGACAATTCTGTAGAAAAGTTATCAAAAAAAATTATCAAATTACATAGCTTTGACACAGTTATTACTACGCGTAGTTCAGATGGTATTACATTAGTAGATAAAAGTCATAAAACACTTCATCTACCATCAAGAGCTAAAGAAGTCTTTGATGTATCTGGAGCAGGTGACACTGTGGTGTCATATATAGCATCAGGTATTGTCAGAAACTTAAGTTTAATTGAGTGCGTTAAGCAAGCAAACGAGGCTGCAGGTATAGCAGTTGGAAGGTTTGGGACCACAACAGTTTCAAGAGAGGAGATAGAAAATAGAAATAATATAAATCTAAAAATTTGTCGATTAAGCGAATTGATCAAACAGATTAGGATAAATAAATACAAAAGAATCGGTTTTACTAATGGTTGTTTTGATCTGATTCATCAAGGTCATATAGATTATCTTAAAAAGTCGAGTGAAAAATGTGATTTTTTTATATTAGCTTTAAACAGTGATTCTTCTGTAAAAGAAATAAAAGGATTATCCAGACCTATAATTGGTCAGAGGGAAAGATCAGAAATTTTGGCACATTATGATTTTATTGACAGAATTATAATTTTTGATGAAAAAACTCCTCTAAATATTATAAAAAAAATAAGGCCACAATTTCTTTTTAAAGGTGATGATTATAAAATATCGCAAGTAGTGGGTGCAAAAGAAGTTGAGAAGTGGGGAGGTAAAGTTGTTTTGATTAAATGTGTTAAGGGTAAATCAACATCTAAAATAATAGAAAGAATTAAAAATGGAACTTAGTGCTGTATTTTTTGATGTAGATGGAACAATTGCTGAAACTGAAGAATTCCACAGAAAATCATTTAATGAATCATTTAAGGAGTTCAGTTTAGATTGGTTTTGGGATGAGGCTATCTATAAAGAATTAATAAATATTGGTGGGGGAAAAGAGAGAATAATGTTTCACTTGAAGAAGGCTTGGCCTGAAATGTTGGAATATAAAAATTTATCTAACTACGTTGACTCAATTCATAAAATAAAAAATGAAATTTATGAGGATTACATCAATGATTCGCAAATAACGCCAAGGCCTGGAGTTTTTAGATTAATTGATGAATTAAAAAACAATAATATTAGCATTGCTCTTGTGTCCTCTACATCAGAGATAAACTTATTAAATTTGTTTACAAAGGGATTTAAAATTGATCCATATGAAATGTTTGATTTGGTTGCTCATGGTGATTGTACAAAAATAAAGAAACCTTCACCTGAAATTTATGAGTGGACATTACAAAAACTTCAGCTTCCTCCAGAGGCATGTCTTGCTATTGAAGATTCACCTCGTGGATTAGAGTCATCTAACAATGCCAGAGTTAAAACAATTATTACACCATCAAAACTGACCTTTGGTGAAAATTTTAAAGATGCAAAACTCGTAATATCCAATTTGGGAGAACCCAATAAACCCTTTGATGTAATTTCTGGAGAAACTTATAATCATAGTTATGTATCTTTTGAACTGCTAAAAATGATTTCAAAGAACTAAAGGACTAAAAAAATTAAAATCATAAGTAAGATTTGAGTAATAAAGATTAAAACACTAAATCTATGTAGTTTCTTAAATTCTTTTTGATTTTTTTGGTCAGATGCTTTGTTTATTCTAATCATTAAATATTGTCTAGAATAAAAATAACCAAGGGTTATTATAAAAAACATGAACGATAGAAAATTATTAATAAAAAAAAGATTCAATGAAATCAAAAGGCTGAGAATTCCTGAATAAAGGTAAAGTTTTGGGAAAATACCTCTTAAAAAAAGCCTTGAGTTTTTTTCATCTAAACTTTTGAATACGTTGGGGGCGACAAGAGCTGCAAAAAAAAAGAGACCGCCCAAGAGAAACGGTATAAAAAATTTTACTAAAATAAATAAGTAATCTAGCATAAGATTTATTAATTTAATATTATGAAGCTAATATTTCAAATATAATTTAGAAATGAACTATAAATTTGTTTTACTAATTCCTATTTTGGAAATCTTAAGTTTTGTCTTACTAGGAGATTTTTTAGGGTTTTGGGTTGTAATTTTCTTAATTTTACTTACTGGTTTTGTTGGATTATTTTTAATTAGGTCAGAGTTAAATCTTAGACAAATAGAAAAATTAGTAAGTGAACCTAACGAATGGTTGTTCAAAAAAATAGCCGGTGTTTTATTGATAATACCTGGTTTTGTGACCGACTTACTTGGAATTATAATGTTAGTGAAACCTTTAAGAGGTTATGTTTGGAAAAATTTGGTTATTAAAAAAGGTTTTAATACAAATAATAATTCTAGGAAAAATAAAGACGAGAATATTATTGAGGCCGAATATAGAGACCTAGATGAAAAATGAGAATTGTAATATGTTTGGAAAAGTTATTGGTCGAGTTCAAGGAGTCGGCTATAGAGCTTGGACCCAAAAAACTGCTTGTAAGTATAAATTAAGTGGTTGGGTTATAAATTGCAGTGATAAATCTGTAGAGTTTGTAGTATCAGGAAAAAAAAATAATATTGATAAATTTTTAAAGGAATGCTATCTAGGTCCTACTTTTTCAAAGGTAAAGACTCTGCAACTGAAAAAGTTACCATTTTTAGAATACAAAAGCTTTGAAATAAAATATTTATGAATTTTTTTTTTTTAAGACATACTTCACTTAATATTGAAAAAGATATTTTTTATGGTCAAACAGATATAGATGTTTCAAAAAACTTTGACAAAGAGCTTAAAAATATAAAAACTAAGTTAAACAAAGAGATAAGAAACTTGAATAAAACTAAAATTTTCTCAAGCACTTTAAAAAGATGTGTCAAGTTAGCAAATGGCTTGTCGCAGGATGTTTTTTTTGATGAAAATCTAAAAGAACTTGATCTTGGAGATTGGGAAATGAAACCTAAAAATCAAATTTCAAGAAAGTTGGTTAAGGAATGGGAGGATAATTTAATGACATTTAAAATTCCTAATGGTGAGAGCAACCAGGATTTTCTAAAAAGACTTAAAATATTTTTGGATGAAATAAAGAAACAGGATCAAGATGTTTTGATTGTTTCACACGCAGGTTCCATTAATGGGATGATGTCAATTCTAACTGGTCATCCCTTTGATAAATTGCTAAAAAAATACTGGGAAAAAATCGACTATGGGTCGTTAAGTTTAGTTGAATCCATAGGTAAATCATTTAATATAAAATATGTTGGAAAGTAATTGAATAATGAAAAAAATCCTAATTCTCGGGGGAGGGTTTGGAGGCGTTTTTTGCGCAAGACAATTAGAAAAGATCAATAAAAAAGTATTTGATGTAGAACTTGTAAGTAATAATAACTACTTTATTTTTCAGCCACTATTACCAGAGGTTGCATCAGGAACCATTTCAGCAGCTGATGCAGTGACTCCTATAAGGCAAATGTTGCCAAAAATAAAATTTAGAAAAGCTGAAATAATAGACATTAATTTAAAAAAAAAAAATGTAGTATTAGCTCAAGGCTTCAGAAAACGTCTTCATAATATTGATTATGATCATTTAGTCATTGCATTAGGCCAGGAAAGTAATCAATCAACTATACCAGGATTAGAACATCATTCTTTTACAATGAGAACCCTTGAAGATGCATATAATATAAGAAATCATTTAATAGGATGTTTTGAACTAGCTGATGTGACCCTAGATAAAAAATTGAAAAAAAGACTGTTAAATATTGTTGTTGTTGGAGGAGGATTTTCAGGTGTAGAAACGATAGGAGAGCTGAAGGAGATGTCAGGTAGGTTGCTTTCGTATTATAAGAATATATCTGAAAATGAATTAAAGTTTCACATTGTAGAGTTTTCTGACAAACTTTTACCAGAACTATCAGATGAAATTAGTGAATATACATTATCAGTATTTAAAAAAAGGAAAATAAATATTCACCTCAAAACAGCACTTAAAGAGGTATCAATTTACAAAGTTTTTCTAAGTAATGCTAGATCTATTGAGACTAATACAATTATTTCTACAATTGGTTCAACTGTATCAAAAATTATAAAGCAATCGGGTTTACCTTTAAAAAATGGTAAAATTATTACGAATGAGTTTTTACAAGTTTTACATCTTGAGAATGTTTGGGCGATTGGGGATTCAGCGCTGATCCCCAACAAATTAGATATAAATGATTATCCCTATTCTCCTCCAACTGCTCAGTTTGCAGTTAGACAAGCAAAACTGTTAGCCAAAAACATAATTTTAAAAAACATGAAAAAGAATCTCAGAGAATTTAGATATAAATCTAAGGGTTCGTTGGCTTCTTTAGGTTCAAAGAAAGGAGTGGGAAAAATTTATTTTTTTAATGTAAAGGGTTTACTAGCATGGATTATATGGAGAGTTTTTTATTTGTCTTTTCTGCCCTCTTTTCCAACGAAAATAAGAGTTTTATTGAGTTGGATTCTTGAGTTTTTTATTCCAAGAAATGCAGTTTTAACTCATAATTTTCAAAGTAGTCCTGTTTCTTATAAAATATTTAAAAAGGGAGACGTTGTGTTTGAAGAAGGAATGGTGGCAGATGGTTTTTATATTCTAAAAAGGGGTGAATTTGAAAATATTTATAAAAAAACAAAGACGGGAAAAGCTTTTAAAAAAAATTACAAAAAGGGATCTCATTTTGGATCAAGAGTTATATTAGAGGGTGGGAGAAGAACAGGTACGATAACTGCAAAAAAGGATTCCCTAGTTTTAAAAATTGAAGCAAAAAGTTTTAAACTGTTAGCTGAAAATTTTCCTATACTTGAGAAATATTTTAGTGATTATTTACCTAAAACATTTAAAAAACTTAACTTAAATGAAGATTAGCCTAAAAAAAATCTTCGGCATTTCATCGTCTAGAAGTGTGGTAATAGACAATGTAAAAATTATAAGATCAACTAAAAGGTTAAGGACTATATCTTTACAGATAAAAAATGGTGTCCCCACAATTTATTGTCCAGCCTACATTAAAGACAGTTATCTAAGATTAATAATAAAAAAAAAACAATTATGGATTAAAAAGAAAATCAATGCAGAAAAAGAGAGAGTGAAAATACTAGTAAAAAACAAAAGTATTTTTCCTTTTCTAGGGAGAAACTTCACTCTTTTAACATTGGAATCAAAAGAAAATAAAGTATTACTCAAAAATAATAGTATTTTAATTCACTGTACAGAATCTGAGCGTGCAAAAAAAAATTTAGTAGAGTGGTTAAAATTAGAAGCAAAAAAGTATTTAGTTGCTAGAGTTCAGTTTATATCTTCAAAAATAAAAATAAGTTTTAAAAGCCTTAGTTTGAGGGGTTACAGAGCGATGTGGGGTGCTTGTAATAGTAGGTCTGAAATTTGTTTGAATTGGAAATTAGTAATGCTTCCCAAAAAAGTAATTGATTATGTAATAGTGCATGAGCTTTGTCATATTATTGAACCAAATCATTCGAAGTCATTTTGGTCATTAGTAAAAAAACACGATAATGAGTATGTGGAAAATAAAAATTGGTTAAAAAAGAATGGAATAGAAATTATTAAGTTTTAAAGTCAAAGTTTTTTTAATTCATCATTTAAAAGTTTTTTTGCTTTATTTACAAAGTTATCTTTGACTAGAATTCTAATTGGAATAGCTGAGATATTTCCTTCATTGATTGACATTAGTTCATCTAAAACAAAAAATTCTATATCATTGGAATCTAAAACATATTTTACCCAACTTATTTCAACTAAATTGTTACTTTTAAAAACTAGTTTCACAGAAATACTTATTTTTTTAATTATTTTAAATATAACATTTCAAAAATTACCCTCCCCTTTTATTTTTAACATAGTTCTGGTGCGCCCGAAAGGATTCGAACCCTTAACCTTTTGAGCCGAAATCAAATGCTCTATCCAGTTGAGCTACGGGCGCTCAATAAAATGATTAATCATCAACACCATGCGAGAGCTTAATTAATCTTTTATGCATCATTATAACAAAACCACCGACAAAAACACAGATTACAGTAATAGCTATGAATATTACCTTTTCACCCAAAGCTTGAGAATACTGTCCTATGACACCAGCAAGTTTATTTCCCAGACCAATTGTTGCGAAATAAATACCCATGATACTGGCTGTAAGTTCTTTAGGTGATAGTTTGGTAATATATGATAAAATTACAGGTGAGGCACATAACTCACCAATAGTAAAAAATAAATACGCCAAAATAAGCCAATACATTGAAGACTTTTCGTAAATTTCTGACTCAATAGAGGCAAAAATCATAAAAATGAACCCTAATCCCATTATAATTATTCCAACTGATATTTTAAAAATAGATGTAGCTAGCATATTTTTTTTTTTTAAATACATCCAAAATACAGAAACGCTGTATCCCAAAACTATAATCAAAAGTGGATTAATTGATTGAAACCAACTAGCTGGGATTTCAATGTTAAAAAGAGAAATATATCTATTTGTTTTTTCATAAGCAAATATATTAAGTAGTCCTCCTGCCTGTTCAAATGAAGCCCAGAAGATTACTAAAATTAAAGATGATATCAAAATAAGTTTTACTCTATCTAATTCAATTGAAGAAAACTTGTATTTTTTAGTTTTAAGACGAGAAGTATGTTTTGGAGAATTTTTTTTAGAAACTTCAATTATATTTTTTTTTCCAATTATAAAGGAAATTTGTCCTAGAAGCATACCAAAGCCAGCCAAAGAAAAACCATAGTGCCACCCAAAAACTTCTCCTACATAACCCACTAAAATACTTGCTAAAAAAGCACCAACATTTATTCCTATATAAAAAATAGTAAAGCCTTGGTCTCTCTTAAAATCGTTTATTTTATAAAGATGTCCAACTAGGGTTGAAATATTTGGTTTTAAAAGTCCAACGCCAAGTATGATTAAGATTAGTCCAGTAAAAAAGAATAATTCGTTTTGAAAAGCTAATGTAAAATGCCCAGCACATAATAAAAAACCTCCATACAAAACTGAGTTTTTACTTGTTATATATTTATCTCCAATTATACCTCCGGGTATACATGCCAAATAAACAAGTGCAGTGTACCAACCATAAAGCGTTATTGCGTCTTTATTAGACCAACCCAATCCTGGATTTCTATCATTAAAGTCAGAAATTAAATAAAGAACAAGTATTGCCCTCATTCCGTAGTAACTAAAACGCTCCCAGAGTTCAGTAAAAAATAAAACACCTAATCCCTTGGGATGGCGATTGAGCTCATTTAATGAAACAAACATAAACTAATAATTTTCTTCTAAATCTTCAAGATCCTCTAAATGAGTTCTTAATGCCTTTGTACTAATGTTGATTTCAATCAGAAATACACAAATTGCTAATGCAAAGAAAAAAAGGGCTGTTATGAATATTATTAATGAAATATCTAAAAAATAAATGCCGACTAAAATAGTCATTAAATTTAAAAAAAAAGAAATTCCAGAAAAAAATTGCATTAATTTAACATATCGAAGTCTTTTATTGAGTATTTGGATTTGTGCAAAATACCTTGAAGCAGACTTATCATTAGGTGAAATTTTTTTATTGATAAATTCATCATGAATTTTCCGAATTAATTTACTCAATGAAGTATATCTGTTACCAAAAGAAATCATCATAAGAGGTATCGCTGGAAATAGGAAAGCAGCATATGTTAATTGAAAATTGTGCATTTAAAAATTAAGTAACCTAATTTATTTTAATTAAATTTTGAACAGTGAAAAGTATATATTCTTCAAATAATTAGTATTGGTATAATACTTGCTTAATTATCAATGTTTTTGATAAATGTCAAAAAATTGAACACTAGGGAAGGTTGAACAGCATAATATTTCCTCCCTTATACAATAAGTGACCTTCCCGTTCAATTACTCTTTGATATTTTTTATAAAACCAATAAGCTCATCTAATTTTTCATCCGATATATCTTTATAAGATTCTTGAAAATTATCCTTTATTAATACGCAAATATGAGCATACGGGTTTCTTCCTTGAGGATGAAAAGGATGATGCTCAAGTTTATCTTTTAACAAGTCACCATGTGTTTGAATAATTTTCCAAACGAGCCTTGTATTTTCTTTATTCATTATCTAAATCCAGTATTGGTCCTACTTCTAGCTTTTTTTTCAGGCTGAGTAAAAATTCTTTTTTTCTTGGTAACTTTTTTTTTTTTAATTATGTATTTATTACCCTGTTTTGGTTTAGGTAGTTTTTCAAAAGTACCATCACTTTTCATCAGAAAGTAATTCCCATTTCTATCTTGTACTATTTCGTCCGAAAAAGATTTGTAGTGGTATGAGAAAACAAGAAGAAAAATAATAATAAGCTTTAACATTTTAATCTAACATATGATGATAATCTTCATTTCTCAACTTTTGAATTACTTCATTAAAATTTGTTGTCTTTTTTGTTTTTCTTTCTAAAATCCATTTTTTAATTTCCTCAGTAACATTATCACCTTTCATATCTCTCAAGATCATATGATAACTTGATTCAAAGATAATAAAGTCAAAAAAAAAGTCATATGATTTAATTTTAGTTTTTTCTAGTAACTCAATCAATGGTTTTCGAGGAACTATTTCGTCTTTAATAGGAATTACAACTAAAGTATTGTAACTTGGTTTTGAAAAAAACTTTTTAGCATCTTTGTAACTCTCATCCATTAATTCAATTATTCCATAAAGACTTTTAAGATTAGGGCGATGAATAAAATATTTATCCACTGATAGCTCTTTAAGAACATCTTGGTTATCACTTGCTTTTACTTCAACCCACCCTTTACTATCAACTTTGAGATTTGGGAATGATTTTGATATTAAGGACATAAATAAACTTTTAAAAAAATTCTTCTCACTAAAATTCCATAGTGCCGGTGCAACAAGAACTGCCCCATCAATAGGTAGACCTTTGTTATGCGTCATCAAACTTGTTATGATCGCACCTCCCATACTCTCACCAAGCAAAAAAATTTTTTTTTGAGGATATTGTTTTTTTAATTTTAATAATTCTTTTTTAATTAGTTGTCTGTGAACCTCAAGTGGAAACCAAAAGCCAGAGTTATCATTTTTTCCAAATCCGTCTAAATCAAAAGAAAAAGTAGCAATATTATTTTTTGAAAGATACTTTGCAGGTAATTTGAAGGAGTTTGCGTAATCATTATATCCATGAATTGCTAAAATAATAATTTCGCTTGTATTTATATCTCCCCATTCATAGAAAGCTTTTTTTTCTACAATTTTGTCTGAGTATACTGATTCCTTATTTACTCCAGTCACACATCCATTAATAAGAAGTAAAATTTTTAAAAAAACTATTCTTTTAATAATTTTATAAATATATCCTCTAAATCTGATTCTTTGGTTGTAATTTCTTTTAATTTAAATTTTTTCCCCACAAATGCTTTTATTATTTCAGCAGTGTTTATTTGACTTTTTTTGAACCTAAGTACTACTTTTTTTTCTTCTTTTAAAACAACAAATCCCCTAATTTTTTGGGGAAGAGAATTTACTTTTTCAGAAAATTCAATAATTAATTCCTTATCATCAAGGAGTTTTAAGAGATTATTTTTTTTATCGCAGGCAATAACCTTCCCATTATTGATTACTGCAATCTCATCACATAGAATCTCTGCTTCCTTAAGATAGTGTGTAGTAAGAATTATAGTTACTCCTTCTTTATTCAAAAGTCTTATATAATTCCACAATTTAGTTCTCAATTCTACATCTACCCCTGCCGTGGGTTCATCTAAAATTAGAAGAGTAGGTGAATGGACCAAAGCCTTGGCTACCATCAGCCTTCTTTTCATCCCGCCAGATAAGCTTCTAGAATAAGCATCAGACTTTTCATGAAGATCTAAGTTTTTTAAAATTTCTAGATTTTTATTTTGTTTTTTTTTAACTCCGTACATACCTGATTGGATATTCATTATTTCTAGTGGAGTAAAAAAAGGATCAATATTTATTTCTTGAGGAACAACACCAATATTTCCTCTGATGGTTTTTGGGTCTTTATCAAGATCAATTCCACAAACAGTTACTTTGCCAGATGTTTTATTAGATAGACCTGATAAAATATTAATAAATGAACTTTTCCCTGCCCCGTTGGGGCCTAAAAGACCAAAAATCGAGCCTTGTTTTATTTTTAAATCAATATGATCCAAGGCTAATGAGTCTTTGCTACTATATTTTTTTGTTAAACCTGTAACATCAATAATTTTATTTTTCATTTCTTTGAATTATAGTTATATTAAAATATACACTTAACAACTAAATTACAATGGCCCTTAATTTTGAATCTGATATTACCTTCATTGTAGGAGATACTACCAGCTGTCAAGGTGTTGATTCTCATGACTCCCATCCTAAAGTTTTTTTAGACTTAACTTCGGGTAGAGTTGTAGTTTGTCCGTATTGTGGTGCAAAATTTAAAAAAAAATGAATATATCAAATAGTGAACAGCTAGTTCTGGTTGATGGTTCAGGTTATATTTTTAGAGCATATTATGCTCTTCCTCCAATGCACAGATCAGATGGATTGCCAGTAAACGCAATTTTTGGTTTTTGTAACATGTTATTAAAGCTAATTGAGGACATACAAAGTGAGAAAGGAGGGAAAGTTTCAATTGCTGTAATTTTTGATGCAGCAAGGAAGACTTTTAGAAATACAATTTATCCTGAATATAAAGCAAATAGGTCAGATCCTCCCGAAGACCTTATACCTCAATTTGATATCATTAAGAAAGTCCCCGATTTTTTTAACTTAAAATCAATCCAATCACAGGGTTTTGAAGCAGATGATTTGATAGCATCTTATTCCAAAGCAGCAACCAAGGTTGGTAAAAGCGTTACAATTATTTCTTCAGACAAAGATTTAATGCAGTTGTTAAAAGATAATGTTTCAATTATAGATCCATTAAAAAAAAAAGAAGTTACCAAAGAAACAGTTTTTGAAAAATTTGGAGTTATTCCAGAGAAAGTAATCGATGTACAAGCTTTAGCAGGAGACTCGTCTGACAATATTCCTGGGGCACCTGGTATTGGTCCAAAGATAGCTTCTTTGCTAATAAACGAATATAACTCAATTGAAAACTTGTTAGAAAACGCTCATGAAATTAAACAAGAGAAGAGAAGAGCTAGTTTAGAAGAAAACAAAGAAATTATAAAGATTTCAAAGCAACTGGTTACTCTTAAAGATGATGTTGAACTTCCTTTATCAATTAATGAATTATCTTATAAACCAATGGATGTAAAAAAGTTGGTGACATTTCTTGACGGTATGGAATTTAATAAAATTAAATCAAGCGTAATTTCAAAGTTTGGTTTGAAAGAAAATGATTCAAAAAGTACCGACGAAAAATTAGAAAAAAAAGGTTTTCTAACCATTAATAGAGATCCTATTGATAAAAAAAAATATGAAATTGTAGAAGATGAGAAGTCTCTAAAGAAATGGTGTGATTTTGTTGAATCAAAAGGAATTGTTGCAATAGACTGTGAAACCAACTCTCTTAATGCAGTTGAAGCAGAAATTATAGGTTTTTCAATGTCAGTAGAAAATAGCAAGGCCTGTTATATTCCTCTTCAACATAAAAGTGAAAAATATAATCAGATAAATGTTCAAAGCTTTGTAAATTTAGTGAGACCAATTTTAGAGGATGAGTCAATATTAAAAATAGGACAAAACATCAAATATGATTTTGTTATTCTCTCTAATATGGGGATAGTTACAAAAAATATGGATGATACAATGTTGATGTCATATGTACTAAGGACTGGCTACAGAGGACATAATCTAGACGAATTATCTGCAGATTACCTTTCACATACAACTAAAAAGTTTTCCGATGTAACTACAGTTGACAAAAAAAAGATTTGTTTTAGTGAAGTAGATATTAACGTTGCAAAAGAATATGCAGCCGAGGACGCTGACGTTACTTTTAGGTTGTGGGAAATATTAAAAAAAGAACTTTTTAAGAGTAAACTCTACGAGTTTTATTTTTATTTTGAAAAGCCTTTAATTGAAATTATAGCTTTTATGGAAATTAACGGATGTAAAATAAATAACGAATATCTCATTTTTTTAACATCAGAGTTTTCAAAAAAGATATTGAATATAGAAAAAAAGGTTTTTGAAATTAGTGAAGAGAATTTTAATGTTGGTTCTCCAAAACAGCTAGGAGAAATACTTTTCTCAAAACTAAAATTACCCTATGGAAAAAAGGGAAAAAGCGGTAATTATCAAACTGATGTTAAAATTTTAGAAAAACTAAAGTCCGAAAAATTTTTGATTGCAGACCATGTTCTTGAATGGCGTCAATTTTCAAAACTTAAAAGCACTTATTGTGAAGGTCTTCTATCAAGAGAAAATAAAAAAACTTCAAGGATCCATACTTCCTTTGGTATGGCAAGCACATTAACCGGTAGACTTTCTTCAAATGACCCAAATCTCCAAAATATTCCTATTAAAACCGTAGAGGGAAGAAAAATTAGAAAAGCCTTTGTAGCTTCAACTAATAATTTTATTTTTTCTGTAGATTACTCACAAGTTGAATTAAGAATATTAGCACATGTTGCCAGAGTAGATTCACTTTTAAATGCTTTTGAGAAAAATGAGGATATTCATAGTGTCACAGCAATGGATGTTTTCCAGGTCGATAAGACATCACTTAATTCTGACTTGAGGCGAAAAGCTAAGACAATAAATTTTGGGATTATATATGGAATTTCACCCTACGGACTTGCTACACAGCTAGATATATCGAATTCAGAGGCAAAACAATACATTGAAAGTTATTTTAAAAAATATCCAGGAATTAAGGAATACATGGAGAAAACAGTTAATGATTGTAGAAGTAAAGGTTTTGTAGTTACTCCTTTTGGAAGAAGAATATTTATACCTTTTATAAATGACAAAGTAGTCAATAGAAGAAATTTTGCAGAACGCTCTGCTATCAATGCTCCAATTCAGGGTGGAGCTGCAGATTTAATTAAATTAACTATGCCAAAGATTTATGAATTTTTAATAAATCAAAAACTTTTGTCAAAAATGCTTATTCAAGTTCATGATGAACTCATTTTCGAAGTTCCTCAGAATGAAATAAAAATAATGAAAGAAAATATTCCTGAGATTATGACTAATTCACATAAAAATTTTTTAGATTTGAATGTACCAATAAAAGTTGATCTAGGTTTAGGTAAAAACTGGGATGAGGCTAATTAATTTCTGAGGATTTTTTATGAAGGTTTACAAAAATTCCCCTTAATTTTTTTGCATTAAAAACTTCTTTTTCAAAAAAGTAGCGAGCAGTATCTTTTTTTTTTCTGAGATCAAAACCATCTGGATCAATACCAGTAATATTCCAGTCTCCTTTTCTTTGTGTACTTGAAATTTCATTTTTCATTAAATTATTTACATACATTTTTATGCTAGTTTTGTGACTTGAATTCATATGAGTAATAATATTTTCTTCTGACTCTTTGAAATTAGAAAAGTTTTTACATAAAATTTCTTCACTTGTAAACCATTTAACCTGAGCAAAACCTCCAATTAGATGGGCACTTTTTACATCCATCTTATAAAAGTTCATATCTTTAAAATTTGCGTATAAATTTGATGCAGGATGTCTAGAAATAAATCTTTTTCTATGATTGGAATCTTTTGTTTTTTTTAACTTACCAATGAGGGTTACTCTTGGCCGTGACATAGGGTCTTCATAGGATGAAAATTTATTGTCAAACTTTTGAAAAAGATTGTAGAGTTTACTTTCTTCACAAAGCAATAACGATGCAGAATTTTTTTCTTGAATATTTTTTGTGTGCTCTGATAAATCTGAAAGTAGTAATATTGGAGATAGATCATAGTCGAAGGCAGCAAGCGTAAAAGTACTGTAAGGGAATGGTTTATTCATTGAGGTCTTAACATTTTTGAAGTTTTTAGAGTCAAACTCCGTTGATAAATATCCCCTAAGGGATGATCTTACTAATTGTCTCGTTTTAAAATTAATTTTCATAGGTTTACAAATATAAATTAATATGTACTAGTTAATAGATGTTTACAATATTAAAAAATGTCAAATATCTTTTATTTTTCTTATTATTTTTTTCAATTAAAGTTGAGGCGAATTATGAAAAACTTGCTCTCCATGGAGGATATACTTTTGAAACAAGCCAAGAGCAAAAAGCTACTGCAGTGTATTTAAGTTTTTTCAATAACAGTGAAAAAGAAATAGAAATCGAATCTTTTAGTACAGATGTTGCTAATTCTGTAGAAATGCATGATATCAAAATTGCAGATGACATTGTAAAAATGTTTAAGGTTGAAAATGTAGAAATCGATTCAAAAAGTGAATTATTTTTGCAACCTGGTGGAAGGCATTTAATGTTGTTTGGTTTAAAAAAGAAGCTTAATGATAAGGAGTCATTTGTTTTAAAAGTTCATTTGAAAAACAAAGTAGTTTTAGAAACCAATATTCTAGTATTAGATAAAAAGCTCAAGGCAAACTTTTTAAATTAGAAAGCTATGACAGCCAAGAAATTTCATTCAACTTCTGTTGTTATTGAAGATTTAGGCATATTAATAAGAGGCCAGTCAGGTTCTGGTAAATCTGATTTAGCGCTTCGTCTTATAGATTCAGGTGCAACCCTTATCTCAGACGACTTAACTATTTGTAAAAAAATTGGAGATTATTTATACTTATATCCACATTTAAAGACTAAAGGTCTTCTTGAAGTAAGAGAGATAGGAATTATGACTGTTCCTTATGTTGAGAATATTAAACTGAATCTAGTTGTTGAGCTTGTGGAAGAGAAATTTGAGAGAATACCCAGAGTGATGAATTGTAGTATTTTAGGATTGAAGTTCCCTAAAATTAAAATTTTTGGAAAAAGTCCTTCTGCAGTTGCAAAAATAAAAATTAAACTTAATCAAATAAGAAGTTATGTCTAAGAGAGTTTTAATCGTTACTGGATTATCTGGAGCTGGACGAACTTCAGCATTAAAAATACTTGAGGATTATGGCTTTGAGGCTATTGATAATATTCCATTTTTTTTTTTTAAAAATATAATTGAAATGAAAATAAAGAAAAACTTGGCTTTAGGTATTGATATAAGAAGTAGGGACTTTGATGCAAAAAAAATTGTTTCGCTTATAAATAAAAAAAAAAAAGATATTGATGTATCGGTTATTTTTTTTGATTGTGATAATCAAAAGTTAATTAACAGATATGATGAAAGTAGACGACTTCATCCATTAAAACTTGATTTACCTATGGAGGATATAATTGACAGAGAACGGTATTGGCTGGAACCTCTAAAAAAGATAAGTCAATATTACTTAGATACAACAGACCTAACAATTAATTTACTTAGAAAAAAAATAAAGGCTCTTTTTCAGAAAAATATAAAAATAAAACCAACTGTAAGAATAATTTCGTTTGGATATAAGAATGGACTTCCTAGAGAGGCTGATTTTGTTTTTGATATGCGTTTTTTAAAAAATCCATTTTATGTTAAAAAATTAAAAAAACTTGATGGAAGAAACCCTGAGATTATTAAATTCGTAAAAAACCAAGGGCTTTTTCTGTTTTTTTTTGATAGTATGGAAACACTAATCAATGAAATTTTAAATGGATTTAATGATGAAGGAAAGGACTATATTACAATTGCATTTGGTTGTACAGGAGGAGTACATAGGTCAGTTGTAAGTTCAGAATACTTTCATTCTTTTTTACAAAAAAATAAAGAGATTGAAGTCTTTATTGACCATAGGGATTTAAAAATATGATTGGGATAGTCATTGTAGGACATTCAAACATTTCAAAGGAGTTTTTAGTTGCTCTTGAACATATTTCTGGCAAGCAAGAGAATATAGTAGCTATATCAATTTTTCCGGATGATGATATTAAAAAAAAAAGAGAAGAGATAATTAAATCCGTGAAAAAAGTTAATACAGGAAAAGGGGTTGTAATCTTAACTGATATGTTTGGTGGCACCCCTTCTAATCTTGCTATTTCAATTATGGAAGAAGAAAAAGTTGAGGTGGTTGCAGGTGTAAATTTACCTATGCTTATTAAAATTTCCTCTCTGAGGAATGAATGTGAAATTAAAGAATTAATTAAAATTTCTCAAGAGTCTGGAAGAAAGTATATGAATGTGGCCTCAGCTTTTTTTGGAGAATCTTAAGATTGCAAGAAAAAAGATTAGAGAGAAAAATCTTAATTACAAATAAATTAGGTCTTCATGCAAGAGCATCAGCAAAATTTGTGGATTTTACATCAAGATGTAAATCAAAGTTTTTAGTAAAAAAAGGAAGAAATACTGTTAATGGCTCTTCTTTATTGGGTTTAATGACACTTGCCGCTTCAAAAGGGACAGAGATTAAAATCCAATGTATTGGACAGAATGCGGAAGAAGATCTTCAAAGATTAATTAATCTTATAAAAAATAACTTTGGAGAAGAAAAACCACTACCCGGTAATTTGATTAAAGAAAAAATTTTCAGAGGAATTGCTGTATCTTACGGGTTTGTTGTAGGAAATTGTGCAATAAAAAAAAGTAGCGATTTGTCATATTCAAAATATAACATACCTACTTCTGAGGTTAAGAACGAAATAGAAAGATTAGACAAAGCTGTAAAGAATTCAGTATCAGACCTAGCAAAAATTATAAAAAAAATTAAAGATCATAAAAATGATATCTACGACGAAATGAAATTCTTGCTTGAGGCCAATATTTTAATTATTTCCTCTTCATCTCTTGTTTCTGATGCAAAAAAAAGGATACATTCAGATCTTATTAATGCTGAATTTGCTATAATTGAAGAATTAAATAAGCACTCTAAAATTTTCAAGAAAATTAAAGATGATTATCTTAAAGATAGATTTGATGATGTCAGAGACGTCTGCAGAAGAATTTTGGAAAATCTTCAAAAGAAGAAAAGAAAACAAAAATTAATTAGAGATAATCAAATATTGATATCAAACGAATTGAGTGCCGCTGATCTTTTATCATTATCAAAAACAAAGTTGTCAGGATTAGTGAGTGTTATGGGAGGCCCAGAGGGACATTTTGCTATTGTTGCAAGATCACTTTCTATACCAACTTTGGTTGGAGTTAAAAATATTTTAAAAGATTTAAAAGATAATGAGCCAATTATCCTTGATGGGGAAAAAGGAATACTTATAAAAAACCCTAAACTTTCAACTATTAATTACTATAAAAAAAAGATTGAGGATCAGAAAAGTGTTGATAAAAAATTGAAATTTCTGAAAAAAAAAACACCGTTAACATCTGATAACATTAGAGTTCGTATTGAAGCCAATATCGACAATTCCGATGAAGCAAAAGAGGCCATGAAAATTGGTATTGATGGTATTGGTTTATTGAGAAGTGAGTACATGTTTATGGATAAAAAAAGAATGCCGTCTGAGAAGGAACAATTTTATTTCATAAAAAAGACTCTTAATCATCTTAAAGGGAAACCATTGACAATAAGAACTTTAGACGTAGGTAACGATAAAAAGATTCCCTTTATTCAAAAATTTTTGGCAAAATCTCGAAACCCCGCACTTGGATTAAGGGCTATTAGACTCACGTTAGCATTTCCTAAAATATTTAAGAGACAAATTTCTGCAATTTTAAGAGCAAGTAAGTTTGGTAAAATTAGAATAATGTTACCAATGGTTTCTAATGTTTCAGAAATATTAGAAGCGAAAAAGTTGATAAATGATGTTTCAAAGGAATTATCATTAAAAAAAAAAAACTTTAATAGAAGAAATATAAAAATTGGTGTTCTTATTGAAACACCTGCTGCAGCATTGATTTCTGAGTCACTAGCTAAAAACTGTGATTTTCTGGCAATTGGTACTAATGACCTAACAATGTATACCCTTGCTATTGATAGAGGTGATGAAGAGGTGGCAAAAATTTATGACCCTGCCCATCTATCAGTGCTTAGACTCATTAAATTATCATCAGACTCTGCAAAAAAAGTTGGAGTACCTATAAGTGTTTGTGGTGAAATGGCTGGTGACACAATGTTTACTTCTTTATTGTTGGGAATGGGTATAAAAACATTATCAATGAGTATTTCTAGAATTTTGAAGGTAAAGCAATTTATTACAAAGATTGATTCTGAAGAAGTTTCTAAAATTTGTAGTGAAATTTTTAAAGAACATGATAATTTGCTGATTAAAAATAAATTAAAAGTATATTATGACAAGATATACAATGAACTTAACAGAGTATAAATGAAAGAGATTAATAATGGTAGATTATAAAGTTAGTGATATTAAACTTGCTGAATGGGGGCGTAAAGAAATTGAAATAGCACAAACAGAAATGCCCGGGTTGATGAAACTAAGAGAGGAATACAAGTCTGAAAAACCACTCAAAGGTGCAAGAATTGCTGGTTGTTTGCACATGACCATTCAAACTGCAGTTTTAATTGAAACCCTAATGGAACTAGGAGCTTCTGTTAGGTGGAGCTCATGTAACATTTATTCTACGCAAGATCAGGCTGCTGCAGCAATTGCAAAAGAGAACATTCCTGTTTTTGCTTGGAAAGGTGAATCTGAGGAAGAGTTTTGGTGGTGTATTGAGCAGACTATAACAGGTCCTGATGGATGGAAGCCAAATTTAATATTAGACGATGGTGGTGACCTTACGAAACTTCTTCATGATAAGTTTCCTGAAATGTTAAATGACGTTAAAGGTCTATCGGAAGAAACAACCACAGGAGTTCTTAGATTAATTGAAATGGAAAAAAAAGGAACACTTAAAGTTCCAGCTATCAATGTGAATGACTCAGTTACCAAATCCAAATTTGATAATAAATATGGATGCAGAGAAAGCTTGGTTGACGGGATAAGAAGAGCGACGGACGTTATGATGGCAGGGAAAATTGCTGTTGTTGCAGGCTATGGCGATGTAGGGAAAGGGTCAGCTGAAAGCTTGAGAAATGCGGGTTGTCGGGTTTTAATAACTGAGATTGACCCTATTTGCGCGTTACAAGCTGCTATGGATGGTTATGAGGTTACCACTATGGACCAAGCTTCCAAAAAAGCAGATATTTTTGTTACTGCGACCGGAAATGTTGATGTTATAACAGTCGATCATATGAGAGATATGAAAGACCGTAGTATTGTCTGTAATATTGGACATTTTGACTCAGAGATACAAATTGAATCATTAAAAAATTTTAAATGGAATAATATCAAGCCTCAAGTAGATGAAATTGAGTTTCCCAATGGAAAAAAAATTATTGTGCTAGCAGAAGGTAGGCTAGTAAATCTTGGTTGTGCTACTGGTCATCCAAGTTTTGTTATGTCTGCATCTTTTTGTAACCAAGTTCTTGCGCAAATAGAACTTTGGAAAAATTTTTCTAAATATAAAAATAAAGTTTATGTTTTACCAAAGCACCTTGACGAAAAAGTGGCAATGATTCATTTAGATAAGGTTGGTGCTATGTTAACTAAACTTACTGAAAAACAAGGTAAGTATATAAATGTTCCTGTTAATGGGCCTTTTAAAACAGACGAGTACAGGTACTAAGTTTCTAGATTTTATTAATTCCTTTTGTTGTTGAATACTCGAAATGTAAAACTTTTTCAGGATACACCGTTTTATAACAATTATGCGCTGCTGTGGCAGCTTCAGAGAAACCAGTGAGAATAAGTTTAAGTTTTCCAGCATAAGTGCAAACGTCACCAATTGCGTAGATTCTATCTTTAGAAGTTTTGCAGGTAGATTGATCTACTTTTAAGATATTTTTTTCTATCTCCAGTTCCCAGTTTTTAATTGGGCCTAAATCATTTGAGAGTCCAAAAAAAGGAAGAAAAAAGTCAGTATTAATTTTTTTTTTATTATTGTTTAAGTCTTTAACAACGAGTTCATTGATTATACCATTTTTTCCATTAATTGAATCCAATTGGAAAGGGATTATAAACTCAACATTTTTTTTTTCTAAACTTTTGAGTATCTCGACATTTTTTGGGGAGGCTCTTAGTTTTTCCCTTCTGTGGATGAAAAAAATTTTTTTTGCATTTTTTGATAATTCAATTGCCCAGTCAACGGCTGAGTCACCACCACCTGCAATAGCTACTGTTTTATTATCAAAAATTGACTTATTTTTTACACTATAAAAAACAGATTTATCTTCAAATTTCTCAATATTTTCTATCGGTGGTTTATTTGGCCCAAATGCACCATTACCTGCAGCAATAAATATACATTTTGTAGATATTTCAATGTTATTTGAAGTGAAAACCTTGAATGAGTTATCAAGGTCAATAATTTTCTCAACTTGTTGACTAAGAAGAACCTCAGGGTTAAATGGTTTAATTTGCTTATTTAAATTTAAAATTAATTCTTGAGCATTAATAACTGGATAAGCAGGGATATCATAAATTGGTTTTTCTGGATAAAGTGCCGAGCATTGTCCTCCAATTTCATTAAGACAGTCTACAATGCAGGATTTAATTCCAAGTTGACCTAACTCAAAGACTGAAAATAATCCAACAGGACCAGCACCAACTATTAAAACATCAGTATTAATTTTTTTCATTTAATTCAATATATTGAATACAGTAGTATAAGTTAAGATAATAATTTATTTCCAAAAAGATGACCTCTGAAGTATATATTAGAATTAAAAATTTAAATGAAACAAAAATTTTAGCCCAAAAATTTTCTAAGCTTCTTTCGATTCCTTTTTTTATCTGTCTTTGTGGAGATATTGGTTCTGGTAAAACAACATTTGCTAGATTTCTTATAAATCAATTTTCAAAAAAAAAAATTAAGGTATTAAGCCCAACATTTCCTATAGTTCAGATTTATGACCTAAAAAATATTAATATATGGCATTATGATCTATACAGAATAGAAAAAAAAAATGAATTCTTTAATTTAGATTTTGATACGGCCATTGGTAATTGTGTTATTGTCGAGTGGCCTGATATTTTTTTAGACTATTTCCCCAAAAATAGAATAGAAATAAGTTTTCAAGATGAAAAAAATAACATAAGAGATGTAAAAATTAAATTACTTGGAACTTCACAAACCATTAGAGAAAAACTATGGAAGAAATTAGATCAAAAATAAAAAAAATTTTAGAAGCAAAAAAAATTGAAACTAAAAAATTATCTTTATTGGCTGGTGACGCCTCTAATAGAAAATATTTCCAGTTTTTCTCATCAAAAAAAAATTATGTGATAATGTATGACAATGATGAAAAAAGCATAAATGATTTTATAAAAGTTACTAAGATACTTAAAAAGTTTGTGGTTGTTCCATCAATAATTTATGATTTTAGCAAACAAAGCATCTTAGTTTTAGAAAACTTTGGGCCAACTAAATATGCAGAAATAATAACAAAAAAAAATAGAAAAAAAATTTATAAGTTAGCAGTTGATACAATCTTTGATATTCAGAAAATTAAGAATCCAAAATTATCAAAATATTCGTTAAAAATGTTTGTTAAGGAAAGTAATCTTTTTTTTGATTGGTACTTAAATTATTTAAATAGGAATGAAGCAAATGTATTAAAAAAAAAATTTAATTTTTTATTTAAATCTTATTTTGCTTATGCAGAAGATATTCCTCAGGTTCTTGTTCATAGAGACTTTCATATAGATAATTTATTTTATCTGTCAAAACCTAAAAGTATTAAGTGTGGATTAATTGATTATCAAGATGCAGTTATTGGTCCATGTGCATACGATTTAGTTTCTCTAACACAAGATGCAAGAATAGATGTTCCAAAGCAACTAGAACATGAACTAATTAATTATTTTTTGAAAGGAAATTTAAAAATTAAGAGAAAAAAATTTATGATTTCTTATAATTTATTGGCTATTCAACGTCACATGAAAGTTTTAGGAATATTCAATAGACTATCTCTGAGAGATAATAAAGATCAATACTTACAACACCTTCCAAGAGTAAAAAGAATGTTATATGAAAACTTAAAAAAAGAAAAATTTGAGGAGTTTAACTCACTTCTATCACCTTTGTTGAATTATGTCAGACATTAATGAAGCAATGATTTTTGCTGCTGGGTTTGGTAAGAGAATGCGTCCACTTACTAAAGAAGTACCCAAGCCTTTATTAAAAGTTAATGGAAAACCAATGATTTTTTATATAATTGAAGATTTAATTAATTTGAATTTCAAAAATATTGTAATTAACACTCATCATTTATCGGATGAGTTTCATGATGAATTGAAACCTTACGCAAGTACTGTAAAGATTATCTTTGAAAAGGAAATTTTAGATACAGGTGGTGGATTTTTAAATGCACTAAAGAATAATTATTTTTATAATTTAAAAAACCCTAAAGTTTTAATTAATGGAGATGTTTTTTGGAAAAAAAGAAAATACTCTCCAATTGAAAATGTTTTGAGTAATTGGAAGGAAGAAAAAATGGATTTATTATTATGTTTGATAAAAAAAAAAAAATTTTTTGGTTATAAAGGTAAAGGGGATTTTAATTTAGAGGAACCTGACAAAAAAATTTCAAGACTAAATCTTGAACAGGTCAATGATTACGTTTTTTCAGGGCTTCAGTTGGTCAAACCCAAATTACTTGAAAAAAAAAGAAAAAAAAAATTTTCTATGCGAGAAATATTTTTTTCAAATATTAATAATAAAATATACGGAATGATTAATAAAAACGAGTGGTATCATATTAGTGACCCCAATGATTTGGAAAATTTAAATAATAAATTACAGAAATGAATTTTATAGTATTTGATTTTGAAACAACAGGCAGGTCAGCGAGGTTTGATCAGATATTACAGGCGGGATTTATAGTTTATGATAGTAACTTTGAAGAAATCGATAGATTAAATATTAAATCAAGACTGAACCCTGATATAGTTCCTTCCATTCATGCTTTGAGAGTCAATAGACTGACTATGTCTCAAGTCTTATCAGAAGATTTAACTACTTATCAAATGGCTCTGTCAATTGATAAATTTTTATCAAAATATGAAAATTGCTTTTTTATTGGTTTCAATTCAATTAACTTTGATGAAGAGTTTCTTAGACAATTATTATGGGAACATTTTTTTTTCCCCTACAAATCAAATACCAAAGGAAATACCAGAGGAGATGTACTAAATTTTGTTACTATGGTTCATGCTTTTGATAAAGATTGTGTAAATGTTCCAAGAAACGATGAAGGAAAGCTGTCATTTAAGCTGGAGAGATTAGCAAAGGCTAATAACTTTGATACTTCAAATTCACATGAAGCAATTGCAGATGTTGAGGTTACCATGCAATTGATGTTTTTACTTAAAAATAAAAGAAGTGATTTATTTAAAATTTTTTTTAACAATTCATCGTCGAGAAATGTTGAAGAAAATATTTTCCATAATGATTTGTTTACATTACATAATTATTTATTTAACAATCACAAAATATACCTTGTAAAAAAATTAATTAAACATCCGTCTTATAAGAATCAATTTATTGGATTTGACATGAAATATGATGTTGAGGAAATAGTTAAATTAACTGAGTTGGAATTAAGAGAAGAATATAAAAAAAAGAGCTTCTTTAGAAAAATAAAATTGAATAAACAACCCAGCATTTTAGATAAATCTTACGCACTAAAATTCAAACCCTATTCTAATTTATCTGATGATGAAATTGACCACAAATGCAGATTACTTGATGATAAAAATTTTTTGAGAAATCTAGAAAATATTCTTCAAAAAGAATCTCTAGAGTATTTAGATAACCAAAGCCAAGAAGTTCAATTAGAGGAAAGTACAATATATTCGCAAAATTTAAATTATAATGATTCGCTATTAATGAAAAATTTTCACAATCAACCTTGGGACTCAAAATGGAATTTTGCTGAAAAGTTCAAAGACCCAAGACTTAGATTTTTTGCTGCTAAACACATCTTCAGAAATTTTCCAGAAACACTCCCAAAAAAAGTTTTTTTACATTTGCATAAAAAAGTTTCTGAAAGAATTTTTTCATTGGAAAAAAAAAAATTTTTGACACTCCCTGGTGCAATGGAAGAAGCGGATACAATAAGCTTGGAAATTGAGGAAAAAAGTGATGATGAAACACTTCTCACTCAATTAAATCAATATAATATTTACATAGATTTTTTAAATGATTATTATAAACAACTTAACCCAAAGCCAATTAAATTTGATTCAAACTTATCAAAAAAATTATTTGGATGAATTCGATGGAGTAAAATAATGACAGATATTAAAAATATAAGTCTTGATAATTTTGATAATGAAATTTCAAGTAGTAACCTTCCCGTTCTTGTTGACTTTTGGGCTGAATGGTGTGGTCCTTGTAAATCGCTAGGACCGATTCTTGAAGAAATTTCAAACGATCTTAAAGATCAGTTAAAAGTAGTTAAGGTAAATCTTGATGAAAACCAAGATTTAGCTATGAAATATTCAATTAGAAGTATTCCCACTTTATTATTATTTAAAGAAGGAGAATTAATTGACACAAAAGTGGGACTCTTGCCGAAAAGTGATTTGGTTGAATGGTTAGATTCAAAGATTTGATTTTAAATAATCTTAAACCCGTCATTTTTTAAAATTTGCCCAGCAAGATATAGTGATCCGCAGATTAAAACCTTACCTTTATTAAATCTATTTATAATTAGTCCAAGGGCCTCATTTATATTTACGCATGTTTCAATTTCTTTTATACCCCCAAGATTTTTGTAAAGACTTTCTTTGATTAAATACGGGTGTATATATTGATGATCGTCAATTGGAAGTAAAATAAGAAGTGAAATTTTATTTATAATTTTTTTTAAAAATTTAACTGGATCTTTTCCAGTTACCATCCCTAAAATAAGTATTATTTTTGAATCTTCCCATTTGTCAATTTCTGTAAATAAAATTTCACTTGCATGGACGTTATGTCCTCCATCTAGCCAAATATCAAAATTTTTTCCTACAATTTTTTTTAGCTTTCCGTTATTTAAATTTTGCATTCTTCCAGGCCATACCGTGGTTTTAATGCCTTTATTTATTTTTTCCATTTCTAGTTTAAATTTTTTTATAGCTAGTGTACTCGCCAAGGCAGTCGAGGCATTTTCAATTTGATGATTTCCGTGAAGACTTGGTTTTTCAAATTCAAAATTATTACCACAAAAGTTCAATATAAAGCTATTTTTAAGTTTTTTAGTTATCTTCCAATTAATTCCTTCTTCAAAAAGAATAGCCCCTTTTTTTTTTACTTCATTTCTAATAAATTGACGAACAGGTTTTTTTTGTTTTGATAATACGATCATAGATTTTTTTTTTAAAATTCCAATTTTTTCATTAGCAATTTTTAGCAAATCTGTTCCTAAAAAATTCATATGATCCATTGAAATAGGTGTTAAAATTGAACATACAGAACTTTTTATTATGTTAGTTGCATCATACTTACCCCCTAAACCGGTTTCTAATAACAAAAGGTCAGAACTAATACGTGAGAATGCTAAAAAAGCCGCTGCAGTAGTAATTTCAAAAAAAGTAATAGACTGTCCATTGTTTTTGTCTTCACATTCTTCGAGTAGTGAACTTAAGTATCTATTATCTACTAACTTTGAATTAATTCTTATTCTTTCATTAAATCTTATAAGATGGGGTGATGTGTAAGTATGAACTTTTAATCCATTTTTCTCATATATCGATCTTAAATATGAGATAACTGAACCTTTACCATTTGTCCCAGCTACATGGATCACGGGCGGTAATTTTAGATGAGGGTTGTCTAATTTTTCGAGAAGTTTTCTTAGTCTATCTAAAGATAAGTCAATTTTTTTTGGATGAAGAAGTTCTAACCTTTTAAGTATATTATTTGATTTATTCACTTTGAAACTGTGATTAAAGTAAGAACTCTAAAATATTTAAAACTTTTTGATTAAGATTTCTTCTGTGAACAACCATGTCAATCATACCTTTTTCAATCAAGTACTCAGACTTTTGAAAGTTCTGAGGAAGCTTTTCTTTAATAGTCTCCTCAATAACCCTGCTTCCAGCGAACCCTATGGTTGCATCTTTTTCAGCAATTATTATATCTCCTAGCATTGCGAATGATGCTGAGACTCCACCAGTTGTAGGGTCTGTCAAAACCGAAATAAATGGAAGATTACTTTTGGCAAGAGAGTTTACCGCTATGACCGTTCGTGGCATTTGCATTAAAGATAAAATTCCCTCTTGCATTCTTGCGCCACCAGATGAGCTAAAAATAACTAGAGGTATTTTATTTTTTAAGGAATGTTCGCATGCAGTTATGATAGCTTCTCCAGCAGCCATGCCCATTGACCCACCAAGAAAATTAAAATCAAATATAGCAGCTGTTAATTTTATTGATCCTAATGTTCCGGATGCTACCATCACAGAGTCGTTTGTACTATTTTTCTTTTGAGCATCTTTAAGTCTATCTGCATATTTTTTATTATCTTTAAACTTCAGTGGATCTGGTTTTATTTTTGGAGTTTCAATTAGAATGTAATTACTTCCAAATACAAGCTCAAATCTTTTTTTTGCACTTATTCTAAAATGATAGTCACAATGTTTACATACAAAAAGATTACTTTCTAGTTCTCTTTTGAGAAGCATTTGAGAACATTTGGGACAGGTTTCCCAAAGGTTATCCGGAACTTCCTTTTTTCCCACGAAGGCTTGAAGTTTAGGTCTTACAAAGTTTGTTATCCAATTCATAATTATAAATTATCATCTTTTTTTAATTTTTTTAAAAAATTGTAAATATTGTTTAAAATTTTTTGATTAGCTACTTTTTTTTGTAAGGCAGTTTCTATTATTTTTATAATAGCCGAACCTACAACGCAACCATCAGAAAATTCATTAAGTTTTTTTATCTGCTCATGACTATTAATTCCGAAGCCAACCAGTATAGGTAATGATGTTATTCTCTTGATTGCATTAACTGATTTTTTTACAGAGTTTATACTTGGTTTTTTTGTCCCAGTTATACCCATGATTGAAACATAGTAGAGAAATCCGCGTGATGAGTTTGATATTTTTTTAATTCTTTCCTTGTTGGTAGTCGGTGCTATTAATCTAATGTTATAGATATTATTTTTTTGTGTTTGTTTTTCTATTAAAGAATCTTCTTCAGGGGGAAGATCAACAATAATTATACCATCAACACCAGCTATTCTGCCTTGAGAAAAAAAATTATTTAAACCAAATTGAAAAATTGGATTAAAATATCCCATTAAAATTATAGGTGTTGTTTTATTTTCTTTTCTGAAGCTTTTAATAATTTTAAATGTTTTTGAAATACTTGATTTTGATTTAATTGCTCTTTGACTTGACCTTTGAATTGTAGGGCCATCAGCCATTGGATCAGAAAATGGAATACCAATCTCTATTATATCTGCACCATAATTAGGTAAGGATTTAATAATTTTTTCAGATAACTTTATGTTAGGGTCACAGGATGTTACAAAACATGCTAGAGCTTTTTTATTTTGTTTTTTTAAGTCAAAAAATTTTTTATCAATTCTATTTTCCATTTTTTTCTATAAATTGACACCAAGGTTTTTAGAAATAGCAAAAATATCTTTATCTCCTCTTCCGCACATATTCATCACTACTACTGTATTTTTTGTTAAGTTTTTTTTATATTTTAGCAAGAAAGCTAATGCATGAGAGGGCTCAAGAGCTGGGATAATACCTTCAAGTTTGCAACATAATTTAAACGCATCAAGTGCTTCATTATCTTTTGAACTAAAGTATTGAACTCTCCCCATTTCCTTCAACCATGAATGTTCAGGACCAATGCCTGGATAATCTAATCCTGCTGATATTGAGTGTGCATCTAAAATTTGCCCGTCATTATCTTGTAAAAGATAAGTATAATTACCATGAAGAAATCCAGGCTTTCCCTTTGAAAGTGACGCTGCATGTTTGTTAGTATTTATACCTTTACCTGCAGCCTCGACTCCGATTATTTTTACTTTTGTTTCATTAAGAAAAGGATAAAAAAGTCCTAAAGCATTTGATCCTCCTCCAATACAAGCAAGTAATAGATCTGGTAATCTTTTTTCGGCTTTAATAATTTGTTGTTTGGTTTCATTTCCTATAATAGACTGAAAGTCTCTAACCATCATAGGATAGGGATGAGGGCCTGCAACTGTTCCAATAACATAGAAAGTATCAGATACATTAGAAACCCAGTCTCTAAGTGCCTCATTCATTGCATCCTTAAGTGTAGCAGTACCAGATGTAACTGGTTTTATATCAGCACCAAGAAGTTTCATTTTAAAAACATTTGGGGCTTGCCTCTCAATATCAGTTGCTCCCATATATACGATACATTTTAAATCGAATAATGCACAAACTGTTGCAGTTGCTAAACCATGTTGTCCTGCTCCAGTTTCAGCTACAATTCTTTTTTTCCCCATTCTTTTTGCAAGAAGTATCTGACCAATACAATTATTGATCTTATGAGCACCAGTGTGGTTTAACTCATCTCTTTTAAAATAGATCTTTGAGTTATTCAATTTTTTCGACAGTCTTTCCGCAAAATAAAGTGGACTTGGTCTTCCGATGTAATTTTTAAAGTAATAATCCAGTTGATTTTTGAAAATTTTTGATTTTTTTGCTTTTTCATACTCACTTTCAACCTCTAGTAACAATGGCATTAAAGTTTCTGCAACAAATCTTCCTCCAAATTTTCCAAATCTTCCAAATTTGTCAGGAAACCGATGAAAATTAATTTTTTTTTTTTTAGTTTTCATTTTTTAGGTAGTTTATTAAATTTTTTATTTTTTTTTCGCATTTAATTCCCTTTTTTTTCTCTACCCCGCTTGAAACATCAATCACTGGTGCATTAGTAATTGATAGAGCATTTTCAATATTATTAATGTTTAATCCACCTGCAAGCATCCATTTTTTTTTAAGTTTAAGGTCTTTTAATAGGTTCCAGTCAAAAGAAGTACCCGTTCCTCCAGATATCCCTAAACTGGTTTTTGAATCAAATAATATCATATCGCATACTTCCTCAATTTTTTTAGAATCTTTAATATCCTTATATGTACTAACAGGCAAGGCTTTAATAATAGGTTTTTTTATCATTTTCTTAATTATTTTAATTTCCTGCATGGTTTCATCTCCATGGAGTTGAATCATATCAAGATTTACAAAATCTGAAATGTGCTTTATTACATTAATATCAGTATTTACAAATAAACCTACTTTTTTTTGATTAGGATTAAGATATGAAGCTATTTCTTTGGCTTCGAAGGCATTTAAAAACCTTGGAGATTTTTGATAAAAAACAAATCCAATATATTCAGCCCCAATGCTTGCTTCTGCTGATTCACATGAATTAATTCCACATATTTTTATTTCTACATTAAATTTCATTTTCTATATTTCGAATTATCTTCTCAATAGATAAAATTGGGTTAGTTGATTGTGTTATGGTTCGACCAATTATTAACATAGATGAACCATTTTTAATGGCCCTTCCAGGCGTTTCAATTCTTTTTTGATCATTTTTATTATCATCTGGAAGACGAATACCAGGTGTAACAAGTATTAATTTTTTAAATTTTTTTCGAAGAAACTTTACTTCTTGTGGTGAGGATACAATACCATCAATTCCAGAGGAAACCCCAATTTTTACAAGTTTTTCTACATAAGAAATTTCATCACACATAATACCTGATTCTCTTAAATCATTTTGGTCCAGACTTGTAAGCATTGAAACTCCAATTAGTTTAGTTTTTTTTTTGTATTTGATTAGGTCTTTAATCATTTTTCTTCCACCATTTAAGTGAACAGTAAGATAATCAGGAGATAAATTAACTAAATTTTCAAAAGCTTTTGCCACTGTGTTGGGTATATCGTGAAGTTTAAGGTCTAAAAAAATTGGAAGCTCGAATTCCTTTAGTCTTTCGACTCCTGCTGGCCCGTTCTTACAAAAGAACTCAAGTCCAATTTTTATCCCACCAATGTGGTTTTTTATTTTTTTAGTAAATCGTATTGTTTGATCAAGTTCGCTAAAGTCAAGAGCACAAAAAACTTTTTTTTTAAAATTCATTTAGAAAAACCTTTTTAAAAATAAAAAAAATAGGGATAGAACAAAGCCTATAAAAAGAATAATGATAGTATAAATATAGAAGGGAATTTCAATAATAAAAGGGATTGGAAAAAAGTTAATTTTTATAAAAAACTTATTCGAAACAGAGAAGAAAAGAAAGAAAACTAAAAAAAAAAAAAAATCGTCAAACCTAATATTTTTTTTATACTATTTTTCATTTATAACTTCCTTAAGCTTTTTTCCAGGTTTGAAATGAACAAAATATTTTTGATTTATCTTAATTTTCTCTCCAGTAGCCGGGTTGCGGCCTATCCTTGCTTTTCTATGCTTGACAATAAATGTTCCAAAATCTCTTAGTTCTATTCTATTACCTTTGGCTAGAGTTGAGGAAAATAGCTGTAAAATTTTTTCTAGAGTTCTTTCAACTTCTCTTTTTGGTATGTAATCAAATTTTTTTTCTAATTCAGATTGCAGGTCAGACTTTTTCATAATCCAGGTGTCCAAATTGCTAGTATACCATTATTTAGATTTAAATTAAAAGGTTTAAGAGAATTTTTCAAAAAGGTGGTATTAAATATATCATATATAGAGTTTTTCTTATCTAATTCAATTACATCTATTTTTTGGTCGAGTCCCCCTTCTTTTTTTATCCAATCTAATGCATCTGTTTCATTTCCAATAAAATCAATTAAATTTAGTTTCAGTGCCTGTTTACTGGTAAAAATTCTTCCAGTTGAAATCTCTTTAATAGTGGTTTGATTTAAATTTCTTTTTTGTTTTACTATGCCAATAAATTCTTTTTGTAGTTGGAAAATGATTTTTTTTAAATAATTTATCTTTTCTTCATCTAATTTTTCAAGTGGATTAGGCGTGGCTTTAAGTTCACCACTTTTAATCACTATTGGTTTAACTCCAATTTTTTCCATCAAAGAGGTTAATTGAGCAGTTTGAAGAATCACACCAATTGAACCTGTTATAGTTCCCTGATTAGCAAAAATTTTTTGTAAACCCATAGACGCTAAATAAGCTCCAGAAGTTGCCATTTCTTTCATGTAAGCTGAAGTTGGAATTTTCATGCTTATTTTTTCTAAACTGTCATGAATCTCTTTACTACTAACAAAAGTACCTCCAGGACTATTAATAATTACTAGTAGACCTTTTATATTTTCATTTTGACTAATTTCATTAAGTTGCCTAATTAGTTTATTCCTGTCATTGATAATTCCTTCAAGGTGGATTTTTCCAATGAAATTTTTAGGAGTTAGATTATCATTAATTAAGAAGAATAGGAAAAATACCAGAAGGAAAAAAATAAAAAATTTAAGAATCTTTGATTTTCTTTTTTCAAAGTATTGAATCAAGAAATCATTTTTCTTCATCATCTAACTTTTTTTTCTTTTTTTTGTCATCCTTATCAAGTGCTGCTCCGATAATGTCTCCAATACTTGCTCCAGAAGAGCTTGATCCGTATTCTTTGAGTGCTTCTTTCTCCTCCTGTATTTCAAGGTCTCTTACAGATAATTCATATGATCCATCTTTTGCCGATTTTTTTAAAACTTTAGCATCAATTTTTTCTTTTACTGCAAATCTTTCAGTGTTTTGTTCATTTTTAGATTTTGCTAGATTAGATCTCTTGATGAAACCCATTTTTTCATCGTCGAATTTTACAATAATCTTGTCCTTTTCTATTTCAGTAATTACACCTGTAACTATTTTGTTGATAATTTTGTCAGATTTCAAAGGATCAGAGGTTAATTGTTTAATGCCCAATGAAACCCTTTCCTTTTCCAAATCGATTTCAAGAATTTTAAATTTAACAAGATCATCAACTTTATAATTCTTAATAGCATCCTCACCTGATTTTTCCCAGGAAATATCTGATAAATGAATCAAGCCATCTAGATTATTGGATAATTCAACAAAGATCCCAAAGTCTGTTAAATTCTTTATTTTTCCCTCTACAACATCACCTTTTTTATTTTTCTCAGCAAAAAGTTTCCAAGGGTTTTCAAGACACTGTTTTCTTCCAAGACTTATTCTTCTTTTATCATGATCTATCTCAAGAATCATAACTTCAATTTCTTCACCAACATTAACAATGTTATTTGGGTGGACATTTTTATTTACCCAACTTAACTCAGAATTATGAATTAAACCTTCTACTCCTCTTTCGATTTGAACGAATGCACCGTAATCAGCAATGCTTGAGATTTTTGATTTAATAATTGAACCGACTTTGTAGTCATTATCTACATTTTTCCAAGGATCCTCAGTTAGTTGTTTTAGGCCTAAACTTATTCTGTTGCTATCTTTGTCGTATTTTGTAACTATTACTTCTATTTCATCGCCTACTTTGAATTTTTCAGATGGGTGATTAACTCTCTCCCAAGATAAGTCAGTTACATGAATAAGACCATCCATTCCACCCAAATCTACAAAAACTCCGTAGTCCGTAATATTTTTAATGAAACCTTTTAATTTGTCACCTTCTGAAATATCTGACAAAAGCTTGCTTCTGTCTGCTTTTCTAGATTCTTCCAAGAGTGCTCTTCTAGAAACAACAATGTTTCCTCTTAATTTATCCATTTTCAAAATGGTCATGGGCTGAGGCTTATTTAAAAGTGGTGAGATATCTTTAATTGGTTTCAAGTCAACTTGACTCCCGGGAAGAAAGGCTAAGGCACCATTTATGTCAACAGCAAAACCTCCTTTTACTCTCTCGGTAATTATCCCCATAACTTGTTGATTTGAGTCTTGAATCTTTTCAAGATTGTTCCAAGATTCTTCTTTTCTAGCTCTATCTCGGCTAAGTAGCGCTTCGCCTTCTTTATTTTCTAATTTTTCGAGGTAAACATCATATTTTTCTCCAATCTTAACATTATGCTCCTCACCAGGAGAATGGAACTCTTTAATTGGGATCCTGCCTTCTGATTTGAGTCCAACATCAACTACAACTGTGTCATTAACTATCGAAAGGACTGTGCCTTTAATAATTTGACCTTCTTTATATTTAAAGTCTAAAAGGCTTTTTTCTAATAGTTCGTTAAAATTTTCTTCCAATATATTTCCTCTGATTTAACCAATAAATGGTTTACAAAATTTTAGTCTTTTATGCAATCACTAAATAATATCTGTTTTTTTTTGATGTAATCAATGGCTTTTGCTAGTACCTTTGATTCGTTAATTTTACTTGTATCAATATAATGACTATCTTCTGTTTGAATTAATGGGGATATTTTTCTTTTTTTGTCTTGCAAGTCGCGTTGAATTAATTCTTCTAAAACTCTATTGTAGCTATTTTTTGGCAAATCTAGTTGAGATAACCTTCTTTCAGCCCTAATTTTTACATCTGCATCAATGTAAAATTTAATTTCCGCATTTGGAGTAATGACACTAGTAATATCCCTTCCATCAATAACAGAACCAATTCCGTTGGGGGGATAATTAGCAAATTTTCTTTGCAATGATAAAAGCTTATGCCTGACAAATTTTAGTTTTGCAATTTTAGATGACACTTTTGTTATTTTTGAAGACCTAAGGTTCATTTTTTTTATTTTTTTTTTTTCAAGAAAAATATTTAAATCGATATCAATTTTTACTAGCTTTTTTAAATCTTCGTTTAAATTCAAAAACTCATATGCAAGTATTCTGTACAATAATCCACTATCTAAATGATCATAGTTAAGAAGCTTGGCAAGTTTTTTTGCTAAAGTTCCCTTTCCGGAACCAGCTGTTCCATCGATAGCAATAACGGGTTTATTATTTTGAAACATTTCTGATTCTTGCATTTATACTGTTCATAATTTCATTAAATTTTGGAAAAGAGGTTTTTATCATTGAGGAATCATCAATTTTAATACTTTTTTCAGCTGCAAGACCAAAAGTAAGCATTGACATTGCAATCCTATGATCATTTTTTGTAATTACGTAGTTACCTCCTTGTTGTGTTTTACTACCAATAACTTCCAGGGATCCTTTCTTTAAATCTAATTCTACTCCAGCACCTTTCAAAGAATCAGCCATTGTTTTCAAACGATCACTCTCTTTAAATTTTAGTTCTTCAAGACCTTTGAAAATAGACTTTCCAGAGGCAAAGGAAGCTGCAACAAAAAGTATAGGAAACTCATCAATTAATCTTGGTGCAATTTCGGAGTCTACCTTAGTAGAAATCAGGTTTGAACTTTCTGCTGTAATATCTCCAACTGGTTCACCATTGATGATGTTTTTATTTGAAACATTTATTTTTGCATTCATTTTTTTTAAAACCTCCAAAAGACCAGTTCTAAAAAAATTTAGTCCTACATTTTCAATTATAATTTTACTTTTTTTTGTAATCAAAGCTGCAACTATTAAGAAAGCTGCTGAGCTAAAATCTCCTGGCACAAAAATATCCTTTGGTTTTAAAAAATTTGGAGATTTTAAAGTGATGATGTTTTTTTTCTTTATAATATTAGCTCCAAGATATTTAAGAAGAATTTCTGTGTGATCACGACTTGGAAATCTCTCCTTAACTATTGTTGTTCCACTTAGATTCAAGGCTGCTAAGAGAATTGCACTTTTAACTTGAGCCGAACCTATTTCCAGTGAATATTTTAAGGGTAGATAAAAATCATCATTTTTTAGAATTTTTATTGGTAGATAACCATTATTATGGATCAAAGATACATTCATTTTTTTTAGTGGTTCAATAATTCTCATCATTGGTCTTGATGAGAGAGACTCGTCACCTTTAAAACTTACATTAACATTTCTTGTAGATAATAAACCTATAAGTAATCTTAAACCTGTGCCGGAATTGCCAAGAAATAGTTCTCTTTTGGGATCCTCAAAAACCCCTCCTTGTCCAAATACCTCAAATTGAGTCCCTTTTTTTAAAATTTTTATTCCTAACTCCCTTAAGCAATTTAATGTATTTTTTACATCTTCAGATTCTAATAGATTAGAAATTTTTGTATTGCCAAAACAAATTGAAGAGATGAGTAATGCTCTGATTGAAATTGATTTATCTGAAGGAACAGATAATTTACCACTAAGGCATTTACTTTTTGATGATTTAAGAGTAAATGTATTTTTTGTCATTTATTGATTTATAATTTATTTGAACCGTTAAGGGAATTGTAAAATGGAAGATTTTGAAAAAGGAGCTAAACGAAAGTGTACTCAATGTAGCACTTTATTTTTTGATTTTGGAAAGTTTCCAATAATTTGTCCCAACTGTGGATACGAGCTGACATCCCTGCTTACTAACGTTTCTAAAAGGGGAAGACCACCAAAAAAATCGGTGCCTGAAGAAACGACAGAGAAAAAAGAAATAAAAACTGATGCTATGGATGATGACCAGGATATTGATACTTCTGTTAATGATGGTGATGATGACGATGATTCAGTAGAAAACATGATAGATATTGAAAGACCAGAGGAATAATCTCTTTTAACTATTGTGTTGTATATAATTTTCAATAAACTTTAAGTATGACAAGGTTATATTTCTCTTTTATCTTAATAATTTTCTTATCAGGGTGCGGAACAATAGGTGGAGCAATTTCTGGTGTAGGAGAGGATATAAAAGATGTTGGAGACTTTATAAAATCAGATTAAATAAATTTTCCTTACTTTAAGGGGCTGTAGCTCAGTTGGGAGAGCGTCTGGATGGCATTCAGAAGGTCGTCGGTTCGATCCCGTCCAGCTCCACCATTTACTAAAAATTTAACTAATACAAAATTTTTATAAATTTACTACATTGGTTTAGATTATTTATCATTAATGTAACATAATTACGTTTAGAGACTTCTATGAAAAAAAATGGCTTAATTTTGTTAACAAAAAGTTGTTGAAAAATAATTGATTGTAATATAAATAGTAACTGAATGCTTTTACAAGGTTCACTAATTATCGCTCTAATTTAATGAGGATTTATGAATAGAATGTCAGTCTTTAATAGTCCATTTCTTCTGGGTTTTGAACAGTTTGAAAGAACAATAGATAGAATTTCTAAATTATCAACTGAGACCTATCCTCCTTATAACATTGAGCAAATTTCATCTAATTTACTAAGAATAACAGTAGCAGTAGCAGGTTTTGAAAAAGCAGATTTAGAAATAAACTTGGAAGGAAATCAACTTCAAATTAAAGGTTTTAAAAAAGAAGAAAATGATGAAAGAATTTTTCTTCACAGAGGTATAGCTACAAGGCAATTTCAAAGGAATTTTGTATTAGCTGAGGGCATTGAGGTTGAAGGAGCCTCGATGGAAAATGGCTTGTTGTCAGTTGACCTCTCTCAACCAATTAACTCTGAAGAATCAAAAAAAATAGAAATAAAGGATAGTTCCAAATCAAATAATGAAAAATTTATAAGTTTAGAAAATGGCAAATCAAATAGACAAAAGTAATATTGAAGAAGGTCTTGCCTTTGATGAGGAAAGTTCTAGTTACGCCTTTGTAAAAAAAGAAATTCATAGCTATGATAACTTTAGTACTGACATTTTTTCAGTTTACGGCTCTGATGGAACACTTCTAGCTGCTTTTGATTCCAAAGAAGCTGCTATAGCTGCAATAATGCAATCTGGTCTAAGATATATTAGTCTCCATTAAACTAGATCTTTGAAAATAAAAATTGTATTTCATCAATTGTTGCTGCCCCCCTTAATCTGTCAACTTTTTCCTTTTTTTTTATAAAGTTGGAGATCGAAGAAAGAATTAATAGGTGATCAGATTCTGAATTTTCAGGTGCAATTATAGAAAAAATTAAATCTATTTTCTTACCATCTGGAGCTGAAAAGTCTACTCCACTTTTTAGTTTTAAAAAAATGACTTGAGTTTCTTTAATGCCATCAACTTTTGTGTGAGGTATTGCTATTCCATTACCGACACTTGTGCTTCCCAATCGTTCCCTTTCATTTAATTTTTCAATGATAAGCGAAGATAAATCTTTATTTTTTTTAGAAAAAGTATTTCCGAGAATCTTAAAAACGTTTTTTTGGCTATCTGCTTGAACGTCTATAAAAATTGAATTTTTGTAAATAAATTCTGAAAGCTTCATACTATTTTTTTGGATCTAGCCAACCTATATTTCCATCTAATCTTTTAAATAAAATATTAAGCCTTTTATTTTTTGTATTTTTAAAAAAAATTGCATTTTGATCATTTAAGTCCATTAGCATTATTGCTTCACTTACAGTTAGGGATTTTATTATTTCTTCTGATTCAGCAATGATTACAGGTTCTTTTTCACCAAGGTTAACACTAATTTTTTCTGGATTTTTAATAATGTATTCACTTGCATTAATATCTATATTTCTTTTTGCTAATTTAGCTCTGTGGTCTGTCAATTTTCTGTGGTATCTTCTAATTCTTTTTTTTATCTTTTCATTTGCAAGATTAAAAGCTCCGTAAGCATCATTACTCAATGAATGTGATTTTACAAAAATTGTTTTTTCAAGATGAATATTTATTTCACACCTAAAATTAAATGTATCTTTTGAGAATAAGATGCTTGAGCTTATAAAATCTTGAAAGTATTTATTTAATGTTGCTGTAATTGAATTAATTGAATGTTTTTTTAAAGACAAGCCAATTTTAGTCTGTTTGCCGGAAACTAGTATTTTATTTTTCATTTTTAAAAGTTTTGTCCGAGATAAAAAGCCTGAACATTTTTATTATTCACAATATCCTCTGGCTTTCCTTCAAAAAGGACTTTGCCCTCAAAGATAATATATGCTCTATCAACTATTTCCAATGTACTCTTTACATTATGATCAGTGATCAGAATACCTATGTTTTTATTTTTTAAATTTTGTATTAGGTTTTTAATATCTTGTATTGCGATGGGATCTATTCCTGCAAGCGGCTCATCAAGCAGAACAAAATTCGGTTTTGCCGCCATACATCTTGCTATTTCTAATCTTCTTCTTTCTCCACCTGATAACGAGAGTGAAGGTGAGTTCCTTACATGTTCAATACCAAAATTAGATAACAATTCTTCTAATGTTTTTTTAATTTCTTCATTTTTTTTTAGAGATTTTTGCAAAATAGCTAAAATATTTTCTTCAACACTTAATCCCCTGAAAACTGATGATTCTTGTGGTAAGTAACCTAATCCTAATTTTGACCTTCTATACATTGGGAGTTCTGAGATTTCATTTTTATCTAATAAGATTGACCCACTTTCACTGCCAATTAGTCCCATTATCATATAAAACAAAGTAGTTTTACCAGCTCCATTAGGTCCAAGTAGCGCAACAGATTCACCTCTGTTAAGCTTTATTGAGACATTATTTACAACTTTTTTTTTATTATAAGTTTTTGAAATATTATTTATTTCTAGACCCTTATTATGAACAGCAACAAAAGGGATGTTAATCTGATTCATTGGTTTCATAATTTTCTGTTTTATCTATCAATGCTCTTACTCTATTTTCATTTAAATTATCTAGGTTTGGAGCTGGAAGTAATTTACTTATTCCTTTATTCATATCTATCTCAGCATAATCACCAGTCAGAAAGCTTGATCCTTTTTGTAGTTTAACATTACCAAATAATTTACAAATTCCAGTATCTTTATTATAAAGTGCTTTATCACTGAATGCCACCTCATTATTTGTCCTAATTGAAACATTTGTAAAACCAAGAATTTTTTTGACATTCATTTTTTCATCAACTTCGTCGATGTACCAAATTAATTTCTCACCTTTTATTATAAATTCTGCATCTTTGATTGCCGAAGCTTTTCCTGATGCTATTGCTACACCCTTATTTCGCCAATACTCCATTTTTTTGTTAGATTTTAGTTTATTTTTCTCTGATGTTAAAACTAGATCTTTTCCAAATATGGCAAAGTAATCCTTTTCTAAATCATATTCAGCGGAGTGACCTCCTACAATTTCTAGTTTCTTATCAGTTATTCTTACTTTTTTATGAGCTTTGACAAGTTTTATGTCCATCGTGGAATCTTCTAATTCATTATAGAATGCCTCAATTTTTTCAGATGTAAGTGACATTGAACCGCTGCTTGCCTTTGCGTTACCGATTGCTAGATATTTTTTATCGTTTTTGTGCCACTCAATTGCATCTTCAGCATAAATTTCAACGGGATTGTCTTTTTTACTGTCAATTAATTGTTGTGAATGTAGCTCAGAAAAAATAAAAGTTAAAAAAATTAATAGATACATTCTTATGTTTATTTGTTTAAAGTAAGGTATGATTTACCAAAAAAAATAACTTTATTCTCTTTGTCGATAATTTTAAATCCCTCGGATTTTATAATTGAGTCCTTTTTTCTTCCAATTACAGATTCATTTCCCATTAATATTTGCTTTCTAAAGTCAAATTTAGCAACTGAGGTTTCAAATTTCATTGAATTTTTATCAGTAAACTTAACATCACCGTTGATTAATAAAGTTTGATCATCATTATCAAAAATACCCGTATTTCCATAAATAAAAAATTTTTCAGAGTTTGTCTCTATCTCACCGTTAGGCTTTTCCAAATTAAAAATATTCTCACTTTTAGTAAATCTTGTGGCTTTTTGTGCAGATATTTTAAAAGGCTGTTGTTTTCTATCAAGACCCATAAAAAGTGGCTTTTTTAAAACTTGTGTTGTTGAGCTTACCTCTTCACTTTCGAATGTGATCAAACTATTTCGGTTGTCATTTTTTTGAGAGATACTTTTAATTACAAGAATTGTAAAAATTGAAATTGATAAAAATAATAAAAAAAATTTAAGTGATTTTATTATCATAGAATATTTCATTTTATTTTAGGATATCGTGTAAATGAATAATGCCCATTGGTTTTTTTTTTTTTGTTATGAAGTAATTTGTAATTGATTGTTTGTTCATAAGTTTGATGGCTTCATTCACTAAAGTATCTGGGGATAATGTTTTGGGATTTTTTGTCATTATTTCTGTTACTTTTTTTTGAAGTAAGTTTTTTGACATATATCTTCTTAAGTCGCCATCAGTTATTATGCCTATAAGTGAATTGTTATTATTAGAAATAACACCAACACAACCTTGACCCTTTGAGGTCATTTCTAAAATTGCTTCACTCACACTTTTATCTTGTTCGATAAGAGGCATAAGTTTATGAGTTTTCATAATATCACTAACCTTTAATAACAGTCTTCCCAATTTTCCACCTGGGTGGAGTTTAAGAAAATCTTTAGATGTAAACTTTCTTTTTCTTAGAAGAGTGATTGCCAATGCATCTCCAAGAACGAGAGTACAAGTTGTAGAACTAGTAGGTGCCAATTCTAGTGGACAAGCTTCGACATTCTTGGGTATAAGCAAAACAGCAGACGATTGTTTAGCTAGGGTACTTTTTGCCTCGCTAGTAATGGAGATAATTGGAATTTTAATTTTTTTACAAAATAAAATTAAATTTAGTAACTCTGAACTTTCTCCAGAATTTGATATTAAGATTAAACAGTCCTTCTTTTTAACCATTCCAAGATCACCATGGTTAGCCTCAGAGGGATGTAAAAAAAAGGATGAAGAGCCAATTGATGAAAGTGTAGAGGAAATTTTTGAACCTATGTGACCACTCTTTCCAATGCCGGAAATGATAATTTTACCAGAAGTTTTGTAAAGATAGTTTACTGCCATTTCAAATTGAACTTTACTTATACTTTTTTTTAAAAGATTTAGAGCTTTGATTTCAATGTCAATTACATTCTGTCCAATAGAAAAGGTCATTTTAATTCTTAATGTGAAAAAATATCAATATCATTCCATCCTAAAAAATCTAGATCCACTCTTGTGGAAAGAAAAGTAAATAATTTTTGTGATAGATTATATCTACCTTCTCTTTGTAGCATCGACTCAAGTATTTGTTTTAGTTCTATCAAAAAAATAACATCGTTAGATGCATATTTTAGTTGATTTGAAGATAATTCTCCCGCAGACCAGTCTGAAGATTGTTGTGTTTTATTTAAATCTTTATCCAAAAGTTCCTTGCATAAATCTTTTAAACCATGCTTGTCGGTATAGGTTCTAACTAATTTAGATGCAATTTTTGTACAAAAAATATTTTCACAATTTACACCAAAGGCTTTTTTAATTACAGCAAGGTCAAACCTTGCATAATGAAAAACTTTAAGAATTTTATTGTTTTTGAATAAATTAATTAGATTTTTGGCAACAACTTTTTTTTGGGGGGTTGGTTTCTCAAATTTTATTAAATGACATTCATTTCTAGATGTAGCAATTTGGAGTAAACAAAGCCTATCTCTAACCAAAGAAAGTCCTGTTGTTTCAGAATCTACAGCGACTTCTTTAGGAAATTTCAAAGAATTAGGAAGGTCGTTCTTATGCAAATAAACCTTTGTATCACCAAAATTAAAAGTTTTCATTTCTTGAATAATATTAGTTATGATATTACTTAAAAACTAACTTACAAGGAGTTTACATAAAAAAATGAGCTTAAATTTACGAGGAAAAAGAGTTGTTGTTTTTGGGGGTAGTGGCTTCATTGGATCTCATCTTGTCAATCATTTGTGTGAAGAAGCTTGTGAAATAAAAATTATCACTAGAAAAAAAAATTTCCAAAATAAATTTTTTTTTGCTAATGAACCAGGTCAAGTTTCATTTGAAAAAATTGAGTATAATCAAACTGCTATAAGCAAGGCAATAGGTAATTATGATATTGTTTTTAATTTAATAGGTATCCTTTCAGAAAATACAAAGTCAAAGTTTAAATTTGTTCATACGGAGATTGCAAGAATGATCGCAAAAGGAGCAAAAATAAATAAAGTTAAAAGTTTTATTCATTTGTCTGCACTAAATGTAAATGTAATTAAGGATTCAAAATACGCTCAGTCAAAATATAACGGAGAGGTTGAATTAAGAAAAGAGTTTCCAAATTCAGTAATTGTTAGGCCAAGTGTTGTTTTTGGAAAAGGAGATAATTTTACAAATTTTTTTTCTAACTTGTCAAAATTTAGTCCATTTCTTCCTTTAATAGGAACTCCTTCTCTAAAATTTTCAAAAAATATCTTAAAAACTTTTGACTTTGAGAAAAAAGTTAGGTTTCAGCCAGTTTACGTAGGTGATCTATCAAAGTTTTTAATTAAAATGATTAGTCAGAAAAATAAAATTTACGAAATCTCTGGTCCATCTATAAAATCATTTAGTCAAATCTTTGATTTAATCTTGAAGCAGAAAAAAAGAACTCGCCTATATCTTCCTTTACCTTTTTTTATTGCTAGAATTATGGCTTTTTTTTTAGAATTTTTACCTGGCCCCCTTCTAACTAGAGATCAAATAACATTATTAAAATATGATAGTATTTCAAAAAAAGGTTTAAGTAATCTTAAGAAAGTAGTGTCTTATCCCCTCAGCATTGAAACTACTTTAAAAACTTATCTCTGATTTTTATAAACTGAGCTTAATTATTATTTTTTTATAATTTTTAGGTATTTTTTTATGTTTTGATATGTTGTTAATTTTAAGTTATCGTATTCTTTTTTTGCTTTTGTATTGTCTATTTTAGGTGTTATGTATTCATAATTTCCAAACCTAATATTATCTGACTTTAAGTAATTCTTAAGGTCAATTAATTTTATATTCTTACTAGCTGCGACATTAAAGATTCCAAATTTTTTGTTCTTTATTACAATTTTGATAAAATTTAATAAATCTTCATAGAGAATATAATTAAAGGTGGAGTTAGAAGATAGAGAAATTGGTTTATTTTTATTTAAAATTATTTTTTGAACTGAATTTTCTCTTGAAGATTGATGTAATAGGCCTGCCACTCTAAGAATTGTAAATTTTTTTGAAGATTTATGAATGTAATTTTCATTCATAATTTTAAAAAATTCATAAAAATTTCTTGTTTTAACAACATACCTACTTTTTTCATTATAAACTTGATGAGATTGAGGATAAATTCCTATAGAAGAAATAAAAATAAAGTGTTTAAAATTTAACTTCAGTAATTCAGTAGTAAGAAAAAAATTATCATAAGAAAATTCGTAAAAATTATTTGAAAGAATATTTTTAGATGAATTATTTGCGCAATGTATTATCACATCATAATTTTTATTTAATTCATTTAACTTTGAATTTCGGTCAAACTTGGAAGTATTTAGTTTTTTAGCAATATAACTTCCAAATCCTCTTCTTGTTCCAGTAGTTAAAATTTTTAACGATTCTAAAGTCATAAAATTTATAAAAGGTAAGTTTAAGTTATTGTTGATTTAATAAATAAAAAATAAATAAATTAAAACGCTTCCAAATATTACCCGATAAATAGCAAAAATTAAAAATGAGAAATTCCTGACCCAAGAAATTAAAAATTGTAAAAAAATTAAAGAACTAATTAAACTGAATAAGAAAATTCCAATTGAATATAAATTCAAGTATTCAGTTAGTAAAAAAATTTCTAGATTCTGATGGATTATGAAAGTAGTTGCTGCAAAGATTACCGGTATACTTAAAAGATTTGAAAAAAAAACTGTAAAGTCTCTATTAAATCCAAAAAAACGAAGAAAAATTATTACAGAACCTGATCTGCTTACTCCAGGAATTAAAGCAAAACATTGAAAAATTCCTACTGATAAAGAGGTTAAAAAATTTAACTCATTCCTTCCTTTAACAGTCAGACAAAATCTGTCAAAAACAAAAAGAATTATTCCAAAAAAAATGCTGGTTATCCCAATAATCAGAAAGAGACTTTTGTTATCATAATCAAAAAATTTAGAAAATAAAAACCCGCAAACTAGAATTGGAGTTGTAGCCAATGCTAAATGTATTACCAAAGTAGAATTTTTGTCAATATCCGGTCTCACAATATGTTTAAAAGAAATAAGAAATAATAAAAGTTGCTTCCAATAATAGAGACATACAGCAACTAAAGAACCTGCATGTGCAATTACGTTGGCCTCAAGAACTGATATATTGGCTATGATATTAATATTAAAAAAACTGTTGAATACTATAAGATGACCCTGAGAGCTTACAGGTAGAAATTCTGTAAAACCTTGAATTAGCGCAAAGAGAAAGATTATGTGCACAATAATTTCCTTATTTTTTTTTAATTTAACACAGACAAAAAAAATTACAAAAAAGTAAAAATTTCTTTAAAAAATAAAAATGGTTAATACAATTCATTTCATGAATATAAGAAATTTTGATTTAAATTTACTAATTGTTTTTAAAACACTTTTTGACGAAAGAAATGTAACAAGAGCAAGTAAAAAAATTGGTTTAACACAACCGGCAATGAGTAATGCCCTAAATAGACTGAGATATTTAGTTAACGACGAATTATTTATCAGAGGACCTAAAGGTATGAGACCAACACCAAGAGCAATAGAACTTTCAATACCTGTGAAGGGGGCACTTAGTGACCTTGAGTTTGCTCTATCTACAATCAATTTTAATCCAGAAACAGCCGAAAAACTCTATAGGATTTCTATTTCTGATGATGTTGCTCCTTTAATAGTTCCAAACTTAGTAAGTTTTATTCAAAAAAAATCGCCCAACTCGTCATTAAGAATTAGATCAGAGCAAGGCTCAGGAGCAATTAAACTTCTTGATAGCAATGATATTGATTTTGCGATTGGCAGATTTGAAATTGTACCAAACAGATTTGGATTTATCGAACTTTTTATAGAAAATTATGTTTGTATGATGAATAAATTTCACAAATTATCCAAAGAAAAAAGACTATCAATCGAACAATATCTATCCTCAAAGCACCTCAGAGTTGCCCCAGATGGAGCTCCAACTGCACCAATAGACAGATCACTGAGTCAGTTGAATCTGGAAAGAGAAATTTTCGTTAGAATAGATCTAATAACAATGGCTCCACTGATTTTGAAAAATTCTGATTTAATTCTTACTTTGCCATCTAAAACAGCCCAAAGAATGGCAAATAATTATGGATTTATAATTCTAGATTTACCAATTGAGTTAGAAAAAAGAAAGACAAAGTTAATTTGGCATAATGAGTTATCAAGCCATCCTTCATTTGACTGGATAAAGAAACAAATTAAATTAGATCTATGCTAAAGTTTATTTTTTTTGGGGCCGGCTACTGCTCAAACTATATAATTCCTATGCTACCAAAAAATTATGAAATTATATGTACGCACAACCTAAAAATTAAAAATAATTCTGATGATCATAAATATAATATTAAGAGGTTTTGCTTTAAGGATTTTTTGAAAAATAAAGAAAGATTATTAGAAGGTACTTCTTTTATTTTAAACTCTATACCTCCAACAGGGGAGGGAGATATTGTAATAAATAATTTAAAGAATGATATTTTTAAAAATAAAGAAAAACTAAAATGGTTTGGTTATTTTTCTTCAACAAGTGTTTATGGAAACTATAATGGTGGTTGGGTTGATGAAAATTCCAGGCTTTTACCTAAAACTTCAAGAGGAATTCTCAGAAAAAAAACAGAAACTAGTTACCTTAGTCTTTTTAAACTTTTTGGCTTGCCTATCCATATTTTTAGACTTCCAGGGATATATGGTCCGGATAGGTCAGTCTTTGATAAAATACAAAATGGTGAATTAACTGAAATAATAAAGAAAGATCATTTTTTTTCTCGTGTTTACGTCGAAGATATTGGTTCAGCTATTTGTAAAAGTATGAATAAACCGACACCTGGTGAAGTATTCAATTTGTGTGATGATATGCCTTGTCAATCATCTGAGATTATAAGATATGCTGCATCATTAAAAAAAATTTCCAAAATAAAAACTCTTAGTTACGATGATCCGAAATTAAATGAAAAAGTTAGAAGTTTTTATTTTGATAATAAAAGAGTCAGAAATTTAAAAATAAAAAAAATATTAGATTGGACACCTAAATATGGAAATTATAAATTAGGGCTTAAAAGAATACTTGAGACTTGAATATGAAAACAGTTTTACAAATACTTCCATCCTTGGATAAAATTAATGGTGGTGTTGAAAGAGGAACTCTTGACATAGCAAGAGAACTTGCAAATAGAGAATATAATTCTGTGATTATTTCATCGGGTGGTGAAATGGCAGATAGATATAAATATAAAGGAGTTACTCATCATGAAATTCAACTCAACAAAAAAGGTCTAATTAATTTTTTATCATCAAGAGGTAAATTTAAAAAATTATTAGATGATATAAAACCTGATTTAGTTCATGTGAGGAGTAGATGGCCATCCTTTTGTTTCACTTCTGAGATTAAAAAAAGAAAAATACCTTATGTAACAACGTATCACGGAACATATAGTGGAAATCAAAATTTTCTTAAAAGATCTTATAATAAAGTTATGACTAATGGTGATAAGATAATTTCAATTTCAAAATTTATTGATGATCACATTAGATTTTTTTTTCCTCAAGTTAAAAATAAACTTGTTCAAATAAACCGAGGAATAGATACAGAAAACTTTAATCTTAATTCTGTATCACAAGTCAGAAAAGAAAAGCTTTTAAGCGAATTGTCAATTCTTGAAGGATCACACATCATTTTATTACCGGGAAGACTATCTTCATGGAAAGGACAAAATGTTGGAATTGATGCACTAGCCTATGTTTTAAAAAAAAATCCAAATCTAAATATTGTAATGTTACTTGTTGGATCAGAAGATAAAAATGAAAAATTCACAAAAAAACTTAAAAAAAAATTAAAAAAATTAAAATTAAATGACAGGGTCATCTTTTGTGGAAATATTTCTGATATTGCTGCTGTCTATTCAATTTCAGATATTATTTTGTCAACCTCAATAGAACCCGAAGCTTTCGGAAGAATAACTGCAGAGGGATGCTCAATGACTAAACCAGTAATTGCAACCAATCATGGAGGTTCTAGAGAAATAATTGAAAATAATCTTACTGGATGGTTAGTTAACCCAGGTGAACCGGAAGTACTTGGTGAAAAAATTATTGATGTACTAAATTTGGCACAAAAAAAAAAAGATTTGATTGGAAGAAATGCAAGAAAAAGAATTCTAGAAAAATTTAATTTAAAACAAATGCTTGATAAAACTATTAATGTTTATGAGGAATTAATTGAGGCAAAAAAGAATTTTGGTAGTTAAATTTGGTGGGTTAGGTGATGTAGTTTTGTCACTTGATGCAATGTATTCAATTTATAAGCATTTTGGCAAAAATATTTCATTACTAACAGAGGAACCTTTTGATAAACTTTTAAAAAAGTCTAGATGGTTTAAAGAAATTTTAACGATAAAAAGATCTAAGTTTTACTTTTACGATGTGTATAAAATAAAAAAAAAAATTGATCCAGTTTTTTTTTCTAATGTGTTTGATTTACAAACTTCAAATAGATCATCCTACTATTTAAAAATTTTTCAAAATTTTGATTGTGACACCAATGGTATTGGGGAGTATTCAAAGACAAAACACTTGAATGTTAATAGAAATAATATGCATACAATCAAAAGACAAAAAGATCAGTTAAGTTTTTCAAAAGTGAAGTATTTTAGAAAACCAAACTTATCGTGGCTTTATAAAAAATCTAATAAATTTAATATTTCAGAAAAATATGCACTTGTTGTTCCCGGAGGCTCAGGAAAAAGATTGAATAAAAGAATTCCAATAGATTTTTTTTTTGAAGTTGTGTCTCTTCTTATCAGAAAAAATATAAAACCAATACTGATTGGTGCAAAAGATGACTTTCATGTTTGTAAAAAAATAGAGGAAAACTTTCCTAAAGTAAAAAACCTTTGCTTGCAGACTAGTTTTTTTGATATTGCATCTTTAGCTACTAATTCATTATTTTCCATTGGAAATGACACTGGACCAATACATATAATTTCAAGAGCTGACAAAAAAACGATTGTTCTTTTTACCGAAAATTCGAATCCCAATCTTTGTGGACCAGTTGGTAGGCTTACTGAGACTTTAACCTTTGATAAAACTAATGTTTTTTTCAATAAACTTTTACTAGAAAAAACTATGAAAGCTATTTCACAATGATCAATATTGACATAACTATACATTTATTCTAATTAAAATAATGTTAAAAATTACCTTCCCTGATGGAAAACAAAAGGAATATGAGTCTGGCATAACAGGTTTTGATATTGCTACAGATATCTCATTATCACTTTCTAAAGCGGCTATTGCTATGACTGTTAATGGTCATCAAAAAGACTTAGCTGACCCTATTAACGAGGACTCTTTAGTAAATATAATTACATTAAAAGATGACTCTGGACTTGAAATAATGCGTCATACAATTACTGCACAAGTGCTTGCTAGAGCCATTAAAAATATCTATCCCGAAGCAAAGTTAGCTATAGGTCCAACAATTGAAAATGGTTTTTATTACGATGTTTTGTTAAAAAATTCAATTTCGTCTGATGATTTATCTTCTATTGAGAATGAAATGAAAAAAATAGTAAAAGAAGGTCATTCAATAAATAAAAAAATAAAAAATAAAAATGACGCAATTAAATTATTTGAAGAGTTAAATGAGCCTTACAAGATAAAAATTATCAATGATTCATTTCAAGAAAATGATTTTCAAATTTACCAGCAGGGTGAAACTAATTTTTTTGATCTATGTAAAGGGCCGCATCTTCCAAGTTTCAAGTTTATTGGTGAGTTTAAGTTAACCAAAGTTTCTGGAGCGTATTGGCGGGGTGATTCTAAAAATGAAATGCTTCAAAGAATTTATGGTACAGCATGGAGAAACAAAAAAGAATTAGATTCATATTTATCCATGTTGGAGGAGGCAGAGAAAAGAGATCATAGAAAGATAGGGAAAGAAATGGGTCTTTTTCATTTTCAAGATGACGCTCCTGGATCAGTTTTTTGGCATTCTAAGGGTTGGGTTATTTTTAACAAATTAGTCGATTATATGAGAAATAGGCAAGAAAATGCTGGCTATACTGAAATTAGTACACCAACAGTTTTAGATAGATCTCTTTGGGAAAAGTCTGGCCACTGGGAAAAATTTCAAGACAATATGTATCTTGCTAAAACCAGTGATGAAAAAGTTTTTGCCTTGAAACCGATGAACTGTCCTGGAGGAATACAAATTTACAATAATTCCTTAAGAAGTTATAGAGATCTTCCTCTGAGAATTGCTGAATTTGGTAAAGTTTTTAGATTTGAACCTTCTGGTGCACTTCATGGACTAATGAGAGTAAGAGAATTTACACAAGATGATGCTCATATTTATTGTTTAAAAGAGCAGATGGAAGAGGAGTGTAAGAAGGTTATTAATCTAACTTTAGATATATATAAAGATTTTGGATTCGAAAATGTAAAGATTAAATTTTCTGACAGACCCGCAAAAAGGATAGGTGATGATAATACTTGGGATTTTCTTGAAAAATCATTGCTGAGCTCCTTAAAAAAACTAAATTTAGAATTTGATGTTAATAAAGGAGAGGGAGCTTTTTATGGACCTAAAGTTGAGTTTGTATTAGTTGATGCTATAGGCAGGGAATGGCAATGTGGAACATTACAAGTAGATTTAAATTTACCTCCAAGGTTAGGTGCAAATTTTATAGATAAAGATGGGTCTAAAAAACATCCAGTAATGTTACACAGGGCTTTTTTCGGATCTTTAGAGAGATTTATAGGAATTTTAATAGAGAATTATGCTGGCAGATTACCTAACTGGCTTGCACCAATTCAAGTTGCTATCGCTACAATTAACGATAATTGTGAAGAATATTCAAAAACAATTGGTGATTATCTGAGTAAAGATGGAATAAAATTTAAACTTGATTTTAGAAATGAAAAGTTAAACTATAAAATTAGAGACTTATCTCTTGAGAAAATTCCTTACATTGTTGTAATCGGCGAAAAAGAAATTTCAGATAAAACAGTTTCATTAAGATCATTTCCAGAAAATAAATTAGTGTCAATGCAATTAAACGAGTTTCTAAAAAAAATAAAAAATTCTTGCAGAATAGAATAATTTATGACTAATCTGTTTTATTACTGATGCTTAATAGAAAGGTAAATAAGAAAAATATGCAAATAATCAGATTATGAACAAGAGTTCTTTCAGTTCAAATCGTGGCCCTGCGGTCAATAAGTCTATATCGGCTAAATCAGTCAGAGTGATTACAGATAACGGAGAAATGTTAGGTGTTCTTCAGATTGAAGAAGCATTAAGAATGGCCTCAGACCAAGGACTAGACCTTGTGGAGGTATCACCTAAAGCTAACCCACCAGTGTGTAAAATAATTGATTACGGTAAATATAAATACAGAGTTCAGAAGAAACAAGCTGAAGCTCGCAAGAAACAAAAAACATTTGAGGTTAAAGAAGTCAAATTAAGGCCAGGCATTGAAGATCATGATTATGGGGTAAAACTAAAATCCATTCAGAGATTTCTTAGTGATGGAGATAAAGTTAAAATTACACTCAGATTCAAAGGTAGAGAAATGGCATATCAACAAAGAGGTATGGAAATACTTAAAAAGTTGGAAAGTTCCATTGAACAATTAGCAAAGATAGAACAAGCTCCCACACTTGAAGGCAAACATATGATTATGGTTGTCGCCCCAAGATAGATTTATTAATTAAATCACCCTTGCATTGAAATAAAAAAAATATATAAATATAAAAAAATTATTTTTCCAAAAATTAATGCAGATTATGCCAAAGATTAAGACAAAAAGTGGAACAAAGAAAAGGTTTAAAACAACTGGTACAGGTAAAGTTGCAATGTTTTCAAGTGGCAAAAGACATAACCTAACTAAAAGAACAAAAAAAATGAAAAGAGCGGCAAAAGGTCCTGTTATAATGTCAAAGCAAGATACAAAGATAGTTAAAAAATACATGAATTCAAAAATTTGATGAGTTAATTATGTCTAGAGTAAAAGCAGGGTTTGTCACCAGGAGAAGACACAAAAAAATAATCAAAAGAGCCAAGGGCTATTACGGTAGAAGAAAGAATACATTTAAGGTTGCTAATCAGGCCGTTGAAAAAGCTGGCCAGTATTCTTATAGGGATAGAAAAGTTAAAAAAAGACAATTTAGAAGCCTTTGGATCCAAAGAATCAATGCTGGTTGTAGATTACATGGGATAAAGTACTCCTCATTTATCAATGGATTAAAAAAAGTAAATCTTCACTTCAACCGCAAAGTTCTTGCTGATTTAGCAGCTCAAGAACCTGATTCATTTAAAGAAATTGTAGCTAAAGTTAAAGCAGGCTGATAATTTAATATTTAATGAAAAACTATGACCAACTCATTGACTCAGCATTAGCTGAATTGGAAAGTTGTGAAAACCTCGATTTATTAGAAAAAGCAAGAGTTAAATTCTTTGGCAAAAATGGTGAGGTTACAAGTATACTAAAAAGTCTTTCTAATCTTCCTGATACAGAAAAAAAAGATATGGGCAGAAAGATTAATCTGTTCAAACAAACTTTTTTTCAAAACCTAGAAAAAAAAAAAAAAAGCATTAGAACAAATTTTAATTAAAAAGGAATTACAAAAAGAGCAAATTGATATATCCCTTCCAACTCGTGAGGAAGATCAATTTGATTCTAAAGTTCATCCAATAACTCATACAATTACCGAGATTGTTTCTATATTAGGTAATATGGGTTTAAATTATGAAGAAGGCCCAGATATAGAAAATGACTTTTATAATTTCACCGCTTTAAATATTCCAGAAAACCATCCTGCAAGAGAAATGCATGATACTTTTTACATTGAAAATAACACAGAAAAGCTTGTGTTAAGAACGCATACGTCACCAGTCCAAATAAGAAATCTAAAAAAAAAAAAGTTTCCTTTAAGAATTTTTGCACCTGGTAGAACTTACAGATGCGACTCAGATATTACCCATACACCTATGTTTCATCAAGTAGAGGGCCTAGTTGTTGATTACTCAGTTACTTTTGCAAATTTGAAATGGTTTTTAGAAAAGTTTTGTAAAACTTTTTTTGATAATGAAAAATTAAAATTAAGATTCAGACCATCATACTTTCCTTTTACTGAACCATCAGCAGAAGTTGATATTAATTGTTCAATAACATCAGGAAAAATTACCCTTGGAGAAGGTGATAAATGGATGGAAATATTGGGTTGTGGTATGGTTCATCCTAATGTATTAAAAATGTCTGGTGTTGATGATAATAAATTAAAAGGCTTTGCTTTTGGAATGGGTATTGAAAGATTGTCAATGCTAAAATATGGTATGCCTGATTTACGTGATTTTTATGACTCAAACATTAACTGGTTAAGTCATTACGGCTTTTCTTTTCTGGAAACTACTGATTTAAGCTGGCGATAAAATGAAGTTTACGGTTGGTTGGTTAAAAGACTATCTTGAATTCGATTGCTCTATCAAAGACCTTTGTAATAAACTTACAGATATTGGATTGGAAGTTGAAAAAGTTTTGGACCCTTCTGAAAATTTGAAAAATTTTAAAATAGCAAAAATTTTAAAAAAAAACCCTCATCCTAATGCAGATAAACTTAGTTTATGTGAAGTTTTTGATGGAAATAAAAATTTGCAAATTGTATGTGGAGCAAATAACGCAAGAGAAAATTTAATTACAGTATTAGCTCCCGTTGGTACGATAATTTTCTCAGGAGAAAAAAATGAGTTCAAGATTGGTAATAGTAAAATAAGAGGAGAAGAATCCAATGGGATGTTATGTTCAGAGGAAGAGCTAGGATTATCAAATTTTTCAGAAGGAATAATTGAACTAGATGAAAGTTATAAAATTGGAGATAAATATTCTCAATATATAAATGATGAAGATATTATGATTGAGGTCGCAATAACACCTAATAGAGTCGATTGTGCTGGAGTTTTTGGGATAGCGAGAGATCTTTTTGCTGCTGATTTTGGAAAATTGAAAAAAAAAAAAATCACTAAAATTGAGAGTAAATTTAAAACGGATATCAAGCTAGTTAACAAACTAAAAGATAATGATTGTCCAAATTTTTCAATTAGACTGATTAAAAATGTAGAAAATAAAGATTCCTCAGCAAACTTAATAAAAAGATTTAAAAAAACAGATCTAAAAGTTATCTCGTCTTTGGTTGATATTACTAACTTTATTACAATAGATTTTTGCCGGCCTCTTCACGTTTTTGATTATGATAAAATAGAAGGGAATTTGATAATCAGGCATTCAAAAAAAGGTGAGAAATTTTTAGGACTTGATGATGAAAATTATGAACTTGATGATGGCATGATTGTTATTTGTGATGATAGTGGTGTTATAAGTCTTGCAGGAATACTAGGTGGTAAAAGAACAGCTTGTGATGACAAAACAAAAAATGTTCTGATCGAATCAGCATATTTTTTACCAGCAAGCATAATAAAAAGTGGAAGGAAATTAAATATCCAAAGTGATGCTAGATATAGATTTGAAAGAGGTATAGATCCAGATTCTGTTGATGATGGAATTGAATATGCCACTGAGATGATATTAAAGAACTGCGGTGGTGAGCCAGGAAGTATTTTAGTAGATGGTAAAAAGATAGTCGAGAATAACAATATACAGATTGAAAAAGTTTTTTTTGACCAGGTTTTAGGTATTAAAATTTCAAATCAATTTATTAAAGATAAACTTAATAAAATTGGTTGTAATTTGAGTGGAGATAAAAACTTAGTTGTGACGCCTCCTTCCTGGAGAGGCGATATTAAAATTAAGGAAGATCTTGTAGAGGAAATTGCACGACTATATGGCCTAGAAAAAATTCCCAGTGTCCCTTTTGATTTACAAAATAATACAAATCAAAAGACAACATCTGATATTCAGGTATTAAGAAATAAAATAAAAAAATTATTAGTTAGCAGAAATGTTTTTGAGATCATAACGTGGTCTTTTACAGATGAAAAAATACAGAAACTTTTTGATGAAACACAAAATTTTCTGAAAATTACCAATCCTATAAGTTCAGAACTATCAAGTATGAGGTCAAATTTACTACCTAATGTTATCTCAGCTATGAAAAAGAATATTAATAAAAACTTTAACAATTTTTCCTTTTTTGAGTTAGGTCCTGTTTTTTTTGGAAAGGAACCTGAGGAACAGTTCGAAAATATTTGTGTGGTAAGGTCTGGTAAAATAAATGAAAAAAGTTGGGTTGGCGATGAGAGAGTTTTTGATTTTTTTGATATCAAGGCTGATTTATCCTCAGTATTAAATTGTTTGGACATGGATATCAACAACTTTAATATTACACGATCATCCAAATCTTACTATCATCCAGGCAAAAGTGGTTCTTTATTAATATCAGACGAGAAAGTTGGTTTTTTTGGTGAGCTGAGCCCAGTTATTCTTAATTCTTTTGATATTAAGGATAAGTTAGTTGCTTTTGAACTTAACTTAAGCAAATTGTTAAAATTTTATAAGAAAAAAGAAAAATCAAAAAAGCCATTAACAGTATCCCAATATCAGTCATCAAAAAGGGACTTTTCCTTTGAATTAGACAAAAATATTTTTTCATTAGACGTCATAAAATTAATCAAAAATACGAATCATAAATTAATTAAAGATGTAAAAGTTTTTGATAGTTATGAGGGAGAAAAAATTAATGAAAAAAAAAAAGCCGTTGGTTTTCAAGTTACAATTCAATCTAATCAGAAAACACTGACAGATGATGAAATAAACGAAATTTGTGAAAAGATAATTTCGAAAGTTAAAAATAAGTATGATGCAAAATTGAGGTAATATGAGACTAAGAAAAATAAGAAATTTTTCAATTATTGCTCACATTGATCACGGTAAATCAACTTTAGCAGATAGAATTATACAAAGCTGCGGGGGATTATCTGATAGAGAAATGAAAGAGCAAGTTCTTGATTCAATGGATATTGAAAGAGAAAGAGGTATTACAATTAAAGCTCAAACAGTCTATCTAAATTACAATGCAAAAGACAAAGAAGTTTATAATTTTAATTTAATGGATACACCAGGTCATGTAGATTTTTCTTATGAAGTGAGTAGATCATTGGCTTCCTGTGAAGGTTCACTTTTAGTTGTAGATGCTTCTCAAGGTGTTGAGGCTCAAACTCTTGCTAATGTATATAAAGCAATTGATAGCAATCATGAGATTATTCCAGTTTTAAATAAAATTGATCTGCCCTCCTCTGAACCAGATAGAATTAAAAAACAAATTGAAGATGTTATTGGGATAGATGCATCTAAGGCTATCTTAGTATCAGCAAAAACTGGTGACGGAGTGGATACATTACTTGAGGCTATAGTTGAACGACTACCATCTCCATCAGAATTTGATTCTTCCAATTTAGTAGCCATGTTAATTGATAGTTGGTACGACACATATTTGGGCGTAATTATTCTGGTACGGATAAAATCAGGTTACCTAAAAAAAGGGATGAAGTTAAAAATGATGGGTACAAATGCAACTTATCAAGTTGAAAGCTGTGGCTTTTTTACTCCAAAAATTAAATACGTAAATGAACTAAATTCGGGAGAGATTGGATTTATCACGGCAGGTATTAAACATGTAAGTGATTGTAAAGTAGGAGATACAATAACTGATGAAGCAGATCCGGTTAGTCAACCACTTCCAGGATTTAAACCAAGTATTCCTGTTGTTTTTTGTGGTCTTTATCCTGTTGATGCAGACGATTATGATGTTTTAAAAGATAGTCTGGCTAAACTAAGTTTAAACGATGCTAGTTTTACATATGAACCTGAATCATCTGCCGCTCTTGGGATGGGCTTTAGGTGTGGGTTTCTTGGTTTACTTCATCTAGAGATTATTCAAGAAAGGTTAAGTAGAGAATTTAGTTTAAATTTGATTACAACATCGCCGTCGGTTGTATATAGAATTGTAAAAACAAATTCTGAAAAGCTTGAAATTCATAATCCGTCTGAAATGCCTGATGTTGTAAAAATACAATCTATTTCTGAACCTATTATCGAGGCGACAATATTATTACCAGACGATTATCTGGGACCAGTCATGAAACTTTGTACAGATAGAAGAGGTATACAAAAAAATTTGACCTATGTTGGTAAAAGAGCAATGGTTATATATCAACTACCTCTAGCAGAAGTTGTTTTTGATTTTTATGATAGATTAAAATCAATTACAAGTGGATATGCTAGTTTTGATTATGAATTTAAAGATTATCAAGAGAGTGATTTGGTTAAAGTTCAGATTTTAGTTAACTCGGAACCGGTTGATGCTTTATCTTTTATTAGTCACAGAACGAAATCTGCAACCAGAGGAAAAGTTTATTGTGAAAGGTTAAAAGACCTCATCCCCAGACAACAGTTTAAAATTCCTTTACAAGCCTCCATTGGAGGGAAAATTATTGCCAGAGAAACAATTAATAGCTATAGAAAAGACGTAACAGCAAAATTGTATGGAGGTGATGTTACTAGAAAAAATAAATTATTAGATAAGCAAAAAAAAGGTAAAAAAAGAATGAGGCAATTCGGGAAGGTTGAAATACCACAATCAGCATTTATAAATGTTTTAAAAACATCACTTGATTAATGGAGAGGTGGCCGAGTGGCTGAAGGCGCACGCTTGGAAAGCGTGTAAACAGGAAAC
>NZFP01000014.1 GCA_002689325.1 Rickettsiales bacterium | reverse complement strand
TGCCGCCCATGCCGCCCATGCCGCCGCCGCCAGGCATTGGTGGTAAAGGCTCTTTTGGTTCAGGTAACTCAGCGACCATGGCCTCAGTAGTTAGAAGTAAGCCTGCTATTGATGAGGCGTTCTCTAATGCTGTTCTAACAACCTTTACAGGATCAATTATTCCGGATTTGACTAAATCTGTGTAAGTCTCAGTTTGAGCGTCAAAACCAAAATTATTATCATTTTGTTCAGATAGCTTTCCTATGACAATAGAACCTTCAACCCCAGCATTTTCAACAATTTGTCGACAGGGAGCTTCAAGAGCTTTTCTTACGATATCTACTCCTGCATCTTGATCAGGATTTTTACCCTTAAGCCCTTCAAGAGCTTTTTTCGAATACAGAAGAGCTGTGCCACCTCCAGGAACAATTCCTTCCTCAACAGCTGCTCTGGTTGCGTTAAGGGCATCATCAACTCTGTCCTTTCTTTCTTTAACCTCGACCTCCGTTGAACCCCCCACATTAATAACAGCAACGCCTCCAGATAATTTAGCAAGTCTTTCCTGAAGTTTTTCCTTGTCATAATCAGAAGTTGTAGTTTCTATCTGAGTTTTAATTTGTTCACATCTAGCGCTAACATCGGTGGAGCTTCCGCTTCCACCAACAATAGTGGTATCTTCCTTATCAATTCTTACTTTTTTACATGAACCCAAATCGTTAATTGTTACATTTTCGAGTTTGATACCAAGTTCTTCACTAATTACTTGTCCTCCAGTAAGAATTGCTAGATCCTCTAACATAGATTTTCGTCTATCACCAAAGCCAGGTGCTTTTACTGCAGCAACCTTGAGTCCGCCCCTAAGTTTATTAACAACGAGAGTAGCTAAAGCTTCTCCTTCCACATCTTCTGCGATGATTAAAAGGGGTTTGCCTGACTTAACCACGGATTCAAGAAGAGGAAGAAGATCTTGAAGGTTAGATAGCTTTCCTTCATTTAAAAGAATAAAAGGGTCTTCAAACTCGCATATCATTTTCTCAGCATCAGTTATAAAGTAAGGCGAAAGATAACCTCTGTCAAACTGCATACCCTCTGTTGTTTCAAGTGTTGTATCTCTTGTTTTTGATTCCTCGACTGTGATGACTCCATCTCTACCGACTTTGTCCATTGCTTCTGAAATCTTTTTACCAATTTCTTCTTCACCATTAGCAGAAATTGTTCCCACTTGAGCTATCTCCCCTGATGAACCAAGCTTTTTAGCTTTAGATTTAAGTTCGTTTAAAACTTTATCTACAGCTAGGTCAATCCCTCTTTTTAAATCCATTGGATTCATTCCAGACGCAACAGCTTTAGCTCCTTGTTTGACAACAGCTTGGGCTAGGACAGTTGCTGTTGTTGTACCATCTCCAGCTGCATCAGAACTTTTACTAGCAACTTCTTTAACCATTTGAGCTCCCATATTTTCGAATTTATCTCTAAGCTCAATTTCTTTGGCTACAGATACCCCATCTTTTGTGACTCGAGGCGCCCCGAAAGATTTATCAAGAATAACGTTTCTGCCTTTTGGGCCAAGTGTAACTTTAACAGCATTTGCTAAAGCATCGACACCTGCAATCATTTGATCGCGAGCGTCAGAACCATATGATATTTTTTTAGCTGACATAATTTAATCTCCTTCTACTCTAAAATTCCCATGATGTCCGATTCTTTCATAATTAAAAGATCCTGACCGTCTAATTTAACTTCAGTCCCTGACCATTTTCCAAAAAGGATTTTATCACCCTCTTTAACGTTCATAGGCTTTAACTTACCGTCTTCAGTAAGCTCACCTGGTCCTACTGCAACGATTTCGCCTTCACTTGGTTTTTCTTTAGCTGTGTCAGGGATAATTATACCACCCGAAGATTTTTCATCACCTTCTAGTCTTTTGACTACAACGCGATCTTGTAGAGGTTTGAATTTCATATAGAATCTCCTTTGTTATAAGACAATTCAAAACAGAGCCTTTTTTTATTAGCACTCTGATTATACGAGTGCTAAACTATATAAATGAATTGTTTTGTCAACTATTTTTTTTAATACCAAACTCTTTGATAATAAAATCTTCAAGTTTGTTCACACTCTCTTCTATTGATTCTTTATCAGTATTAAGAATTAGGTCAGGGTTTTTGGGATCCTCATATGGGGATGATATTCCAGTAAAGTTTTCTATCTCACCACTAACAGCCTTAGAATACAAACCTTTAACATCTCTTTTTTTACATTCATCAATAGAAGCTTTAATAAAAATTTCCTTAAAAATTTCAGGTCGTATGTCCCTAGCTTTTTTACGTTCACTTATGTAAGGTGATATCAATGATACGATTACAATAAATCCAGCTTGCGCAAGAAGCCTTGCTACTTCAGCCGTTCTTCTCATATTTTCTTTTCGATCCTCACTACTAAAACCTAAGCCACGATTTATACCCATCCTCAGGTTGTCACCATCTAAAACAAAAACATTATAATTTTTCAAGAATAACTTTTTTTCAATTTCTTTTGCAATTGTACTCTTTCCTGAGCCAGAAAGACCCGTCATCCAAATAATAGCCGATCTATGATTATACCTCAATGCTCTGTCAATTTCAGTAACTGAAAAACTAACTGGTTTGATATTTTTTGTTTGAATTGTATCTTTTTGATCTGGAAAATTTTGCAAATTTATAATACCTCCAGCAATAATTTTCTCTTCGTCTAAAATACAAAATCTCCCAGTTTTTTGATTATCTTTAAAATCATCCATTGGTATCAATTGAGAAGAATGAATAACAACTTCACAGACATCGTTTTTTTCTGGACTTAAACTTGAAGTTTTAGATCTTAAAGTATTCGTATCTATGACTTTAGAAACCTTACTAATAAAAATATTGTATTCACCGGTATTAATTTTCATGAGATACTGTTTATCAATTTTGAGCTTTTTTTCACTTAGCCAAAATAGGTTTGCTTCAAAACTACTCATTAGTTTAGGACGAGATGATACATGTGAAATTAGATTACCTTTATCAATGAAAATCTGGTCTTCAATGGTAAACCCTATATTATCCCCTGACATATATTTTTTTTTGGCCTCAGGCCAAACTTCGAATGATTTGAGTTTAACTATTTCATTAGAGGGAAGAAAAAATAATTCGTCATTTAGTTTTACCTCCCCTGTTTCTATTCTACCAACTATAACTCTTTTATCATCAACCTTATAAATATCCTGTATTGGAAGTCTTAAGGGCAAATCATCTAAACCTTTTTTAATATTGTAAGAATCTAGTATTTCGCAAAATGGTTGACCGTTATACCATGAAAGTTTTTGGCTTTTCTTAATAATATTTTCACCATATTTTGCACTTACGGGAACTAAATCTGTTATACTGACCCCAATTTTATTAGTAAATTGACGTAACTCCTTTTCTACCTTCAAAAACTTTTTTTCTTCGTAGTTAATTTTATCCATTTTGTTAAAAAGACAGATTACATTATCTAAACCTAGAAGTTTTAATAAATATGCATGCTTTTTTGTTTGTTCTTTCAAACCCTCATGAGCGTCAATTATTAATATAGCAATGTCTGCTGATGACGCTCCGGTTATCATATTTCTTATAAATTCTTTGTGCCCGGGCGCATCAATAAAAACATATTTTCTTTTTTTTGTTTTAAAAAAAATCTGTGTAGTATCAATGGTAATCCCTTGATCTCTTTCTGCCTGAAGAGCATCTAACAAAAAAGCATATTCAAACTCCATACCCCTTTTTTCACTGACTGTTTTTAATTCCTCGTATTTTCCTATAGGCACTTCATCTAAATCATGCATCAACCTTCCTATCAAAGAAGATTTTCCGTGATCTACATGGCCTACAATTACAACTTTTGGAATTTCTGTGTTTTCAAAACTCATTACATGTATCCTTTTGACCTTAATTTTTCAAAAACATCCTCTTGCTCATGATCCATAGTTCTACCTGACCTTTCAGAAACTTTTGTGATTTTAAGTTCACTTATAATTTCATCTAAATTCTTAGCTTCGCTGGATACAGGTGAGGTAATATCTTTGTCGCCCAAAGATCTATATCTTTTTCCATTTTTGGAAAAGTACAAGTCAACTATAGGTATTTTTTGATCCTTAATGTATTGCCAAATATCAATTTCTGTCCATCCTAAAAGTGGATGAATTCTTATGTGAACTTTATCAGGATAATTAAAGTTAGACTGATCCCAGAATTCAGGTGGTTGATTTTTAACATCCCATTTTCCTAATTCATCTCTTGGACTAAAAATTCTCTCCTTAGCCCTAGTACCTTGTTCATCTCTTCTAATGCCTGCAATAACTCCCCTAAATTGATATTTTTTTAAAATTTTTTTTAAACCTTCAGTTTTTCTTGCTGCTGATCTTGCTGCGGGAGGGAGTGAAGGATCAATTTCTTCTACTGGAGGACAATCTCCTTTAATAAGCCTTATATTCCATTTCTTCTCATATTTGTCTCTAAAATCATACATTTCTTTAAATTTTTTTCCTGTATCAACATGAACTAATGGAAATGGAATTTTTCCTAGAAATGCTTTAAATGCTATCCAAACCATTACATTGGAGTCTTTTCCTAGTGACCAAAGCATTCCAATATTCTTTATAGATCGGTATGCTTGCCTGAAAATGTAGATGCTTTCATTTTCTAATTTTTGAAGGTGACTATTCATCTTTTAATTTTTCCTGCTTAAATGAATTCCACATTCAGTTTTTATTTTATTTTTCCATCGCCCAGACCTAATGTTTGTCTTATCATTTGTTTTGAATGTACAATGCGAACATCCTATCGAAAAATAACCATGTTTTAATAAAGGATGCTGTGGTAAATTATTGACTTCAAAATAGTTTTCTACTTCTTCTTTTTTTATATTAATCAATGGGTTAACAACAATTTTTTCATTAAGTAGCTCGAAAGGTTTCAGGTCCATTCTCAAACCCTGATGATATGATTTTCTCCCAGAAATCCAAGAGCTATAATTTTTTAGAATCTTATCTAAAGGTTTTACCTTTCTAATTTCACAGCATCTATCTGTATCATTCTTCCAGAGATTATTTTCTGGATCTTCTATCTTAATCAGAGATTCATCCGGAAAAATATCTAAACAATTTGTTAGGCTAAATTTCTTGAGTAATTTATTTTTATAATCAATTGTTTCTGGAAACAAGAAATGGGTGTTTAACAAAAATATTGGAAACTTTTTATCAATTTTTGAAATCATATGAAGAATAATTGCTGATTCAGTCCCAAAAGAGCAAACATATGTAATTTTATTACCAAATTTTTTAATTGAAACTTCTAAAATCTTCTCAGGGGCTAACCCCTGACATTCTTTATTAAGAATAGAAGTATTTTCAATTAAGTCATTCATAACACTATTAATTACAAAAAAAATAATTTGTCAATATATTATGTAATTGTTATTAAACTACACAAAACATATGTATTTTAAATTTAGATTTATCTATTATTAATATTCTATGGACACCCCAAACATTAAAAAAACTTGGATAGGTATTAATTTAATAATGATTATTTTGATGATCATCATTGGTGGCATTACCCGCTTGACAGACTCTGGGTTATCAATGACGGAATGGAGCCTGATTGGTGGTATAGTACCTCCCTTAAATCAAAATGATTGGTTAGAACTTTTTGGTAAATATAAAAATACACCAGAGTTTATTCAAAAAAACTTTGATATTTCTATAACTGAATTTAAAAAAATCTTTTTTTGGGAATATTTTCACAGAATTTGGGGAAGACTAATTGGCATTACCTATACCCTTCCTTTTTTACTTTTTTTAGCAAAAGGATTGTTTAATTCAAATGAAAAGAAAATATACACCATTCTTCTTTTTTTGGGCTCATTTCAAGCTTTTATGGGTTGGTTTATGGTTCAAAGCGGTTTAATTGAAAGACCCGATGTTAGTCACTTTAGGTTATCTGCTCATCTATTAATTGCTTTTATAATTTATAGTATTTTACTTGATAGTTTTTGCAAAAATGCATCCAACAAAACTGACAAACCAAACTACTTTACAACAAAATATGACCATCAAATTACTAATATTAAAATTTCAATATTTTTAGTTCTATTGACTGTTGGCTCGGGGGCCTTTGTTTCAGGAACGAATGCAGGATGGGCATATAACAATTTTCCTTACATGGGAGAAAACTTTTTACCACCAATTTTATTACAAGAAGATTCTTACTCAATTAGTAAACTTTGTAACGACATTGGTTTTATACAATTTTTTCACAGAGTGTTGGCAACTCTAACACTAATCTATGTTTTAATAACCTTATTTAATTTATATAAATCAAAGCTTAAAGCTATTTATTTTCTTTCAATACTCGTAACAATTATTGTTGTTAGTCAGTATCTCTTAGGAATTATTATGCTAAAACTTTTTGTGCCCATACACTTGGGTTTGAGTCATCAGTTAGGTTCTTTAATTTTATTGTCATCGTTAATTATAACAAAATGTGAAGTTTTAAAAAGAAGGGCGATTAATCGCCCTTCTTTTTAATTTAGGTTAGGGAAAGATTTAGAAACTTTTTCCAACAGAAAATGTAACCTGATCCATATCAAGATCAGCACCATAGCCATCAACAGTCGTATAATACAGACCGAGATCTAAGCCAAATGCACTAGTTGAAAGAGATGCAAGATAGTCAGTGTAAGAGTTTCCATCCATCATTTCTGAACCAGTGAAACCTGCTGCACCACTAATTGTAAATGGTGTATTAGGTATGGCAATTTCCATACTCACATTTTGATAATCATACTCATCTTGCTGGAAACCAGAAGGTGAGTAACCGTAATAATACGAAATTCCTACATCAGTAATTGGGTTAGGAACAGCCAAGCTTAATGAACCATAGTATTCAAAAAAATCAACGTTTCTAGCACCATCTGCTGTGTTTTGATCAGTCATTCCAGGATAATCGTAGTACAAAAATCCACCATCATATGAAAGATAATCCTCAAGGAATGGAACAGCTCCCGAAAAGCCTCCATAATAGTCAAGTTCATTACCTGATAGAGAGTTAGTAGCTCCTGATACGTTAGAACCCCATATACCTGCATAAAAGTCTATATAAGTTTCAACTAAATTAACACCATAATCAAGTCCACCTTGGATAGCTGATTGTCCAGCATTTTGTTGTTCACCTCTCCACACATACTGTGAATAATAACTCACGTTAGCGGAAACATCACCATACGGCAACTTTTCAGGAAATTCAAAAGATTTGGATTCCTGAGCATAGATTAGTGGGGCTGCTAAAGCACCCACAATGAATAATTTTTTAAGCATTTTAATGTCCTTTCCCTTATTATGCACAATTTTTAATCAGCTTTATAATTTGTGCAGATATTAGTCATTAATTAATATATATCTATAATTTCCCATTAAATCCAGTAAAAAAGTAAAATTTAATATTTTTTTTTTATGTGTTGTTTATAAACAACGTTTAAAATAAACCTTTTTAGATGTAATCTTAATTCTGTATATGGTTAGCTTTTTTTGTTTGATTGCTTTTTGCTCGTGGTTGTACTTACTTTTCTTCAACTCCAGAAAGTCTTTTTCTTACAATGATTTTTTTTGGTCTAATGAGACTGTATTTGAGAGATCTTACAAAAAAAATAATATTAAGAATTATAAAAAGATTTGTATAGTTGTCCCAGCGAGAAATGAGGAAAAAAATATTGTAAAAACCCTCAATTCAATTGTAAGACAGGATTTAAACAATATCAGCATATTAATTATTGATGACAATAGTAATGATAAAACATATTTTGTTGCATCAAATCTTCTTAAAAAAAAAAAAATTAAACATCAAATTGTCAAAGGTAAAAAGTTACCTAATGGTTGGAGTGGAAAAGTGTGGGCCTTGAAGCAGGCAGTTGATATTTTAAAAAAAAAAGAAATTGAATATTATCTATTCCTTGATTCTGACATAATTTTAAAAAAAGGAATTATCACTGAAGCAGTCGAGTTCTTATGTCAAAAAAAATTACTTATGGTCTCATTAATGGCAAAACTTAATTGTTCTTCAAGCTGGGAAAAAATTTTAATCCCAGCATTTATTTATTTTTTTCAAAAAATTTACCCTTTTAGTAAAGTTAATGACTCTAAAAACCGGCTTGCCGCAGCTGCTGGGGGATTTATACTTTGCAAATCAGAAGTTTTTAGTGAAGAAAACTTATATGATCAAATTAAAGATAAAGTTATCGATGATTGTAATATAGCAAAAAAAATAAAAGAAAAAGGGAACATTTGGCTGGGTCTAACAGAAAAAATTTACAGTAATAGGTGTTATACAAATCTATCAGATATATGGAGAATGATATCTAGAACTGCATACGAACAACTTAATTTTTCTCCACTCTACTTATGTTTTTCTATTTTTGGGATGTGTATTGTCTACCTTTATCCAATACTTGTAATATTTTTTTTTGAAAAGGAACAATCAATATTATTTTTATTTAATAGTCTGACAATTTTATTTTTAATTATTTCTTTCAGGCCAACCGTTAGATTCTACAACCTTTCTATTTTTTATTGCTTATCATTACCACTTTCTAGTTTAATTTATATAATGATGACAATTACATCTGCTTTCAATTTTCATTTCAGAAAAGGTAATATTTGGAAAGGAAGAAAATATTAGTAGTTTAGAAATAAAAGAAAAGGATATAGCAAAATTATTATCTGGAAAAACCTTCACAGATGAAAATTTTCCTGTTGCATCTTTTTTTATAAAAAAAAATATTCAAAAGTACATCAGAGCATTCTATTTTTTTGCTAGAACAGCCGATGATATTGCTGATCACCGCACTCTTGTTTCAAAAGAAAAAATAAAAATATTAACTTACTTCGATAATATTTTAAAATTAGAAAAAAGAACTAGCATGACAGTCCTAAATAATATTATTAATTTTTTTCCAGAAATGTCATTCGCAAAAAAATATTCAAGGAACCTACTTAAAGCATTCTTAATGGATGCAAAAGGAAAAAAATATAAAACTTGGGGTGACTTAGTTTTTTATTGTAAATACTCTGCCAATCCAGTTGGAAGATTTGTAATAGATCTAATTTATCAAAAAAAAAATTTACCGCATGTAAACTTCAAAGAAATTTATTTGGCTTCTGATTGTTTATGTACCTCTTTACAAATCATTAATCATTTACAAGATTGCAAAAAGGATTTTCAGGAGCTAAAAAGAATATACATACCGGAATCTTTTTTCAAAAAACATTCTGTGGATAGAGAAATATTAAAGTTAAGAGACTCTAATGCAAATTTCTTGGATTTAGTTTTTGAAATGGTAGAGAAAGTTGAAATTATGTTAACAAAATCTGGTAAAGGTCTTGGAATGATTGAACCATGGAGCTTAAGAAAAGAAACTCTAATAATTTTAAATATTGCAAAAAAATTATGTTATTTACTAAAAATTAAAGATGTATT
>NZFP01000013.1 GCA_002689325.1 Rickettsiales bacterium | reverse complement strand
CTTCTTGCTCTTTTAGTTTACGTTCTTGCTCAGCTTTACGGGCTGCTTCTTGCTCTTTTAGTTTACGTTCTTGCTCAGCTTTACGGGCTGCCTCTTGTTCTTTTAGTTTACGTTCTTGCTCAGCTTTACGGGCTGCCTCTTGTTCTTTTAGTTTACGTTCTTGCTCAGCTTTACGCGCTGCCTCTTGTTCTTTAAGTTTACGTTCTTGCTTAGCTTTACGCGCTGCCTCTTGTTCTTTAAGTTTACGTTCTTGCTCAGCTTTACGGGCTGCCTCTTGTTCTTTAAGTTTACGTTCTTGCTCAGCTTTACGGGCTGCCTCTTGTTCTTTTAGTTTACGTTCTTGCTCAGCTTTACGGGCTGCTTCCAATATCTGTTTTTGTTTTTTTTCTAAAGCTTTTCTTTTTTCTTCTTGAAGTTTTTGTGCTTTTTCAATTTCTTCTTTTCTTTTTTCTTCAATAGCCTTTCTTTTTTCTTCTTGAAGTTTTTGAATAGCTTGAATTTGTTCGGGGGGGATTAGTTTTATTGCATCTTTTTTTTTATCTATTGGTGGAGATAATAACCTCTCCTTGGAAGGTTGTTCAATTATAATTTTTTTTTATTTTCTTTTCTTGACTGTCCAATTCCGATGGTTCTGTAATAAAAAAAATTAGGATCAAAAATCTTAAATATTTAATGTATTCTTTCATATTTCAATTATCTTTGTTTTATCATCTCTTGGACTGTTTTTTCAATTACTTTATTGCTAGAAATAAAAATTTTGGATCCCTGAAATTCAATGATATTTAATTTGCCGCCACTTTCCGTCAAAATTAAATTTAGAATCATTTCTATTTTTTTTGTTGGGTTAACAAAAATTGCACAATCAATTTTTCCACTTGCCAAGTCACATAGATCATAATTTAAGGAACCTAGTTCCCTTTGAGTTATAAAATGATCAAAAAAGGTATTTTTCAAAAATTTAAGTGCTTCTTTATCATCATCCTCGTTAACTTTTTTGAATAAACTAACTATCATCTCCTTTTGATCAATTTCGTTGGATACTCTTATTCTGAAATCATTTTTAAATGCACCACTTCCCTTTTCAAAAAAAAAAGAATCATCTTTTATTGGGTTATAAAAGATATAGCTTTTAATTTGGCTTTCTTTTATAAATGCTATTCCTATGCCTAGATTATCATTGGCTCTTCTGAAATTTAAATAATAGTCAGAGTAATCAATTATCCAGCAATTTTTGGTAGGTAATTTGTTACTAGAAATAATCTCTAATTCAGGATTAATTTTATTTAAAATTTTATTTACTTCAATTTTTAGTTTTAATATAGAGTTATCTACGAAATGGTTGTTTTGTTTAATTGAACTTTGTAGTTTTTCAATTTCATAAAAGTCTCTTGAAACAAATTTTCTTATTGTTCGGATTGATTTGCTAAGAATATTAAGTAAAGGTGAAATGGCTACCATAACCTGCTACTTTTTGGCTTTTTCTAAATATTCAAAATTATCAGTATTTATTATTATTTTGTCTCCTTCTTTAATGTGAGGTGGAACTAGAATTTTAATATTTTTAGTTGTAGTTGCATTTTTAAAAGAAGACGAAGCTGTTTGGCCCTTAACAACTGCATCAGCTGTTTTAACTTCAACAGTTATAGACTTGGGTAATTTAATATTAACAATTTCTTCACCAATTATTTCTTCAGTAAGTTGCATACCTTCAGAAAGAAAGTCTTCATTACCTGATAGTAGATTTTTATCAAGAGAGGATTGTTCAAAGTTTTCATTATTCATAACAGTTAAGAAGTTATCATCAATGAATAAAAATGTTACTAAAATTTCATTAACAGATAACTTTTCAACATTTTCTGATGTTCTAAATCTTTCATTAACTTTTGCTCCACTTTTAATATCTCTCATTTCGACTTGAATATATGCCCCCCCCTTTCCTGGTTTAATGGTGTTAGTACTTAAAACATGAAATTTTTTACCTTTGTGTTCTAATACATTTCCAATTTTAATTAAATTAGCAATGATTTTCATAAAGCCTCCAAACTTTCCTTAAATTTTAATGCTGATTCAATAGGTCCTCGATTAAAATTCCACAAACTATCAATAATTGCAATGTAATTTGGTTTGAAACAGTTTAAAATTTCAATATTATTGTGATTTATACCTCCAATAAAAACAAAGGGTAACTTTATTTTATTTTTAATTTTAGAGAATTCTAAAAGATCAATTTTTTCTTTTTCTTTACTTTTAGATTCAAATGCAGGCCCAAAAGCTATATAATTTGCACCATCATTTTTTGCAATTTTGTATAAATTATATGAATTAGAACAACTTATACCCACCAGAAAATCTAGGCCAAACTTTTCCTTTGCTTCCACACAACTTTTATCACTTTGACCAAGATGTATCCCATCAAAAAAAAAATCTGAAGCAATTTCAAAATCATTGTTAATAATTAATTTTATTTTTTTTTTACTACAAATTTTACTAAATGAATGGTGAAACCTTTTTATAAACTTTTTTCTATCAAAAAGTTTTGGAAATTTTGGTCTAAATTGAAAATATTCAACAGGTATGAGATCAGTTATTTTATCAAAATTTTCAGCAGTAAAATTTTTGTTATAATCAGGGGGTGAAATAATATAAAACTTCATGAATAATTCTCTAAGTTTAAAAAATTTTCAGTAATTAAAATATTTACTTTTTCTTCTTCAGCCATTGATTGAATTTTTTTCATAATTTCATCGTCTATATTCTGGCTTATGGAAAGGTACCTAAAGTTAAGCTTTATTAACGAAAGAGCTAAACCAATATTTAAATTTGCTTCTACAATAAAATTTAAATTTTTCTTTTTAAATTTTTTTTCAATATCTTTAACTAGAGCAGGACCTTGCCAAAGAATTGATTTAAACGAATAGAGAATATTAATTTTTTTATTATTATTTTCTTTGTAAAAATTTAGCGCCTCTTGATAATTATGAGATAAAAAGGTTAAATTTTCATAAATTTTCATTACTAAGTTCTAATACTATATCAACAAGTCTATTAGAAAAACCCCATTCATTATCATACCAAGATAATATTCTACAGAATCTTTCATTTATTACTTTGGTTTCAGTAAGGTCAACAATTGAGCTATGTGAGTTATGATTAAAGTCACTGGATACAAGAGGAGTTGATATTGTTTCTACAATTCCTTTAAGTTCATTTTTTTCAGCATTTTTGAAAATTCTGTTAAGTTCATTTTCTGAGGTATTTTTTTTTGCCATAAAGCTGAAGTCTACCAATGATACGTTCGCAGTTGGGACCCTTATAGCACTTCCATCTAACTTTCCTTTTAAAATTGGTAATACTTCAGAAACAGCACGCGCGGCTCCTGTTGAAGTAGGTATCATTGAAAGTAAAGAATTTCTTGCCCGTCTTAGATCTTTATGAAATGTATCAATAGTATTTTGATCTCCGGTAACTGAGTGAACTGTTGTCATATAGCCTGATTCAATTCCAATATTTTTTTCAATTAAGAAGGCTAGAGGTGCTAAACAATTTGTTGTACAAGAACCGTTAGAAATTATTTTATGACTATCATTTATTTTATTTTCATTTATTCCACAAACAACCGTAATATCTGGGTTTGTTGCAGGGGCAGAAATTAAAACTCTTTTGGCTCCAGATTTTAAATGTTTTTCCGCATCATCTCTCCTTGTAAATATCCCGGTACACTCAATAACTAAATCAATATTATATTTGTTCCAATTGAGTTTTTCTGGGTCTGATTCTTTAAGAAATAATATTTCATTCTTTTCAAACCTCAACTTGTTGTCAATTACATCAAATTTTTTATCAAAAAATCCATGGATAGAGTCATATTTTAACAAATGTAGGTTTGAATCAATTGGTCCTAGGTCATTTACGGCTACTACTTCAATATTCTTCGGGTCTTTATCAAGTAATGCCCTTAATGTTAGTCTTCCTATTCTCCCAAAACCATTGATTGCAATTTTATATTTCATAACAAGTATTTTAAATTTATTTAATATTGGATTATTATATTACTTTAACCAATATACTTATTTGATTAGATGAATAAAGAGCAGATTTCAATAATTCTTAAAAAAATAAATTTCTTAAAAACAAATTTAGATAATAAGTCTAAAAAAGACTATTTGATCATTGATAAAAAATTTGTTGAAAAAATAGTGAATACTCTAGAAAAAATACTAAAATTCCTAGAAAATAGGGAAAATAATAAATGACAATTTTGAAATTGAAAATTGATAATATTGGTTACGAGATAGAGTGTAAAAAAGGTGAAGAAAATCTGCTTAGAAAAGCTGAAGAATTATTAAACTCAAGTTTGGACAATAACCCTCATCTAAAAACTTTATCTCAATCAAAAAAATTTCTTATGCTTTCTTTAGTTTTAGCTGCTGACTTGAGCTTTAGTAAAAAACATTTTAAAGATGAGGAAGAGGATTTCAAAAAAATTTTAAATGAACTTTCTGAATTACAAAAAATAATTAGGATTAAAAGTGATTGAGAAAAAAAAATTACGTGAAAAATTTCTTAAAATTAGAAGTTCTATTAAAAATAAAGAAGAAAAAGAAAAAAAAATTTGTAAGTTTCTAAGTTCTTTGAATTTTGAAAAAAACCATGTTTTATCTGGATATTATCCAGTAAGAAATGAAGTAAATATATTACCATTCTTAGAACATTTGTTAAAAAAAAAAATTACCTTGTGTCTTCCTTGTATTGAAAAGGTTAAATCTTCTTTAGTTTTTAAGAGGTGGGATCTAGAAACAGAAATGAAAGTGGGTAAGTTCAAAATAAATGAACCTAATAATGATTTATTTGAAGAACCTTCAAAAATCCTTGTACCTTTATTGGCGTTTGATTCAAATAACTTCAGGCTTGGATATGGTGGGGGATTTTATGACAGAACTATAGCTTATCTAGAACAAAGAAAAAAAATTACTACAATTGGAATAGGTTTTTATGATCAAAAAATTGATGACCTTCCAAGGATGAAGTTTGATAAAAAATTAGATTTAGTAATTACAGAAAATGGGGTTCAAAATTGAAAATATTGATTTGTGGTGATATTGTTGGAAAATCTGGTAGGCAAATTGTCTTAGAACAAGTACCAATTCTGATTAAAAATGAAAAAATTGACTTTGTAATAGTCAATGGAGAAAACGCAGCAAATGGTTTTGGTATTACAAAGAAAATTTGTAATGATTTGTATTCTTGTGGTGTAGATGTAATTACCTCTGGAAACCATATATGGGATCAAAAAGAAATCATAGAACATATTGAATCCGATAAAAGATTGTTACGACCTTGCAATTACCCGACTGGAACCCCTGGTTTGGGCTATGGTGCCTATGAATTAAAAAATGGAGCTACTGTTGTTGTTATTAATGTTATGTGCAGACTGTTTATGGACATAATTGACGACCCTTTCAAATCGGTAGATGAAATTCTAACTTTTATTGATAAAAAATTTTCCAATGCAATTATAATATTAGATATTCATGGAGAGTCTACATCAGAAAAAATGGCTCTTGCTCATTTTTTTGATGGACGGATAACTGCTGTTGTTGGAACTCATACACATATCCCAACTGCAGACCAACATCTACTGGAGAAAGGAACATTCTATCAAACAGATCTTGGTATGTGCGGAGATTATGACTCAGTAATCGGAATGAAGAAAAGTATTTCAATACAAAAATTTACAAATAAATTCTTAAAATCAAGGCTTGAAACTGCATCTGGAGAAGGTACATTATGTGGAGTGTTAATTGAAATTAATAATAAAACAAAAATAGTCAGTGGATTTAATCAAGTAATTATTGGTGGTAAACTTAATCCAAATTAAAATGGCAGGTCATTCCAAATTTAAAAATATTATGCATCGTAAGGGTGCGCAAGATAAGAAAAGAGCAAAACTCTTCTCAAGGTTAATTAGAGAAATTTCAGTTTCGGCAAAAATTGGTTCACCAGATCCAGATTCAAACCCAAGATTGCGATCTGCAATTAACAACGCCTTATCTTCCAATATGACAAAAGAAAGTATTGATAAGGCAATTAAAAAACAAACCTCTACAGATGACAAGGATTTAATTGAAGAAATAATTTACGAAGGTTTTGGACCTAATGGAGTTGCAATCATTGTAGAGACCATGACAGATAATAAAAACAGAAGTGCGGCGGAAGTAAGGTCAACTTTTTCTAAATATAATGGCAATCTTGGTGTAAGTGGTTGTGTAAAACATAATTTCAAGAGGGTTGGTGTTATATCTTATGATAAATCAGTAAGTACTTTTGAAGATTTTTTTGATTACTGTGCATCCGAAGATGTAGAAGATGTTACCGAAAATGAGAGCGATTTTGTTTTAGAAACAAACTTAGATAACTTTAATACTATTCTTCAAAAACTAGAAAATAAATTTTCTATTCCAAAGTTTTCTGAAATAGAATGGAAACCTCTAAATTTTATTGACGTTTCTGATGAAGATAGTGCTAGAGTATTAATAAAACTTTTAGAGACACTGGAGGATTTGGATGATGTTCAAACAGTCTCATCAAACTTTAATATTAACGATTCTTTGATGGACAAAATAATTTGAAAAATTTAATTATTGGGTTTGACCCAGGTTTAAATAATACTGGTTGGGGTATAATAGAAAATTTGAGCAATTCCGAGAAATATGTCAATCATGGATTAATATCAACAAAAAAAGACACTCCTCTTGGACAAAGATTAAACATGATTTATGAGGGTGTTTCAGAATTATTTTCAAAATACTCACCAGAATCAATCGCGGTTGAAAAAATTTTCTCTAATAAAAACCCTCAATCCACACTTAAATTAGGTAAAGCAAGAGCAATAATTTTCCTAGTTGCAGCTAGATTTAAAGTAGAAATTTTTGAATACTCTCCAAATACTGTAAAAAAAAACCTGGTAGGTTATGGTCATGCAGAGAAAAGACAAATTATAAAAATGATTGAAAGTTTTTTTCCAGGCCTTAAGTCTTTGAACCATGATTCTGCGGATGCCCTAGCAGTTGCAATTTGTCATTCTATGCACAAAAAGTCTAAAATAAATTTATTTGTATGATTGTAAAATTAAAAGGTTTTATTGAAGATTGGTTTGAAGATTTTGTTGATTTAGATGTCAAAGGTGTTGTTTACAGAGTATTTGTACCAAAAAAAAATATAAATAAAATTTCCGAAAAAGATTCGTTAGTAACTTTTTTTATATTTGAAATCCTTAAAGAAAGTGAAAGACTTTTCTTTGGTTTCTCAAATAAGAATGACAGAGAATTATTTTCTGATCTACTAAAAGTTCAGGGTGTGGGCGGAAAAATGGCCTTAAATATTATGAGTAGTTTGGATTCGCAAGTTATACAACAGTCAATAATTGTAAAAAATCATGAAGTTTTTTCTTCAGTATCTGGAGTAGGTGCAAAATTGTCTATCAGAATTGTAAATGAACTTTGCGAAAAACTAAAAAAGAAAGAGGAAAGTGCAAAGGTTATTTCTAATTTTTCTAAAACAATTTTTAATGATTTAGTTTCATGTCTTTCCAATTTAGGTTACTCTCAAAATATATGTGAAAAAACTGCATTTGAAGTTATTAGCAAGAATAAAAAAATGAATTTAGAGGAATTGATACCCATTGCTCTAAATTATCTCTCTAGACCAAATTTATCTAAAAATGAATGAGAACAATAAAAAAATTAGCTTAGATTCAACTGAGATAGATGAGGAAAAGAAAAATAGTTTGAGACCTTTTTCTCTAGGCGAGTTTATTGGTCAAGGGTTTATTAAATCAAATTTAGAGGCTTATATAGAATCTTCAAAAAAAAGAAAAAAAAATTTAGACCATATAATCTTATACGGTCCACCTGGCTTGGGAAAAACTTCACTAGCTCATATAATTTCAAATGAAAAGAATGTAAACTTTCATTCAACTTCTGGTCCAGCTTTTACTAAAAAGGGAGATTTAGTAACTTTATTAAGTAATATGATGGAAGGTGATATTTTATTTATTGATGAAATTCATAGATTGTCACCAATAATTGAAGAAACACTTTATCCTGCAATGGAAGATTACAAATGTGATTATGTAATTGGTTCAGGACCATCTGCAAGAGTTGTTCAGATTTCTATTGAAAAATTTACTCTTATTGGTGCCACCACTAGGCTTGGGCTTCTTTCTAGACCTTTAAGAGATAGATTTGGAATTCCTTTACAACTCAGTTTTTATGAGCCTGAGGATTTGATGCAAATTATTATCTTGAATTCCAAAAAACTTAAATTTCATATAAGTGAAGATTCAGCATATGAGATAGCAAAAAGGTCAAGGGGAACACCTCGAATAGCTATAAGGTTATTAAAACGTATAATCGATTTTTCAATTGTAAATGAAGAGGATAAAATTGATTTAAAATCAGCAAAAGAATCATTAAAAAAAATGAAAATTGATTCTGAGGGGCTTGATGAAATGGATAGAAAATATATGAATTGTATAGCCTATGACTTTCATGGTGGCCCCGTTGGTATTGAAACTCTGAGCGCTGCTTTACTGGAACACAAAGATATAATTGAGGACGTAATAGAGCCTTATCTTATGCAAAGAGGTCTAGTTCAAAGAACTTCCCGAGGGAGAATATTATCTCACAAAGGACTTGAGCACATAAAGCAATAATTTTGATGAAAAAAATACATCAAACAAAATTTGAAATTTTTTATGAAGATACTGATTCCTCAGGTTTTACCTATCATACAAGCTATTTAAAATTTGCTGAAAGGGCAAGAAGTCAATTTGTCAGGGAAAATTTAGAGGAAATTAAGCATAAGATGATTAATAACTCCTTTTTTTTTGTAGTGAAAGAAATTAAAGTAAGTTTTTTAAAACCCACATTTTTATATGACCAATTAGATGTAAAAACATTTTTTTTAAAAAATAAACTGGCATCTTTAGATCTTAAACAATTGATTATAAAAGATGACATTGTGATATGTGAGGTTTTGGTTAAGTTAGTATGGATTAACGCAAAATCAAATAAACCCTCAAAAATCTCAAAAAATATAATTGCTAGATTAAATTCATTTGAGGTTGTATAAATTTGGTATGGATGAATCAATTGAAAAAAAAATATTAGAAGAATCTTCAAATGATTTCTCAATACTTTCACTGTTTTTTCAGGCAGATATTGTTGTAAAAATAGTAATTATTTTATTGATTTTTTCATCAATTTGGTCATGGGCGATAATTTTTTCAAAATATACTCTTTTAAAAAATATATTAATTGATACAGAAGATTTTGAAGAAAACTTTTATGGCAGTGAAACCCTAAGTAAGCTCTCTAAAAAACTTGGATCTCAACCCACTCATCCAATAGAAGCAGTTTTCTTCTCAGCAATGGTATATTTTGAAAAAGTAAAATCTGGTTTTTCAAATAAAAACTTTGATTACAGAAAGTCTTTTTGTGAAAATGTAAAAAAAGAAATGCTTATTGTAATTAATAAAGAGTTAAGTTCTTTGGAGAAAGGACTAAACTTTCTTGCTTCAGTTGGCTCCACTGCACCATTTATAGGACTTTTTGGGACAGTATGGGGCATAATGAATAGTTTCACGGCAATTGGTATATCACAAAACACTAGTTTAGCAGTAGTAGCTCCTGGAATTGCTGAAGCTCTATTTGCTACAGCCTTGGGCCTTGTGGCAGCAATTCCCTCGGTTCTATTTTTTAATAAATTCAATAGTATGTTGGAAAATATTTCAAATAAGTTAGAAGTTTTTTCAGAGGAAATAATTTTAATAATTTCAAAGGAAATTTTTAGGTAAAATTTTGAAAAAAAATTATAAATCTAGAAAATCAATTTCTGAAATAAATGTGACCCCATTTGTTGATGTTATGCTTGTTTTACTTATAATTTTTATGGTCACAGCACCACTTTTAACCGCTGGTATAAAAATAAATCTACCGGAGAGCTCATCGGTTCTAAAAAATGAAAAAAATGATCCTGTCACTGTTTCTATGAACTCTAAGGGAGAAATATATATTCAAAAAAAAAAAATGTCACCCAATGATCTTGTTAAAAAGTTAATTGCATTAAGGGGACAAAATAAAGATTTAAAAATTTATATCAAAGGTGATAAAAATTTGAATTATGGTAAAATAATGGATTTAATGTCTTTTATCAATAAGTCAGGTTTTAAAAAAGTTGCATTAGTTACAAAACTTAAATAGATAATTATGACCAGAGGTCTTTTTAAATCTATAACACTTCACTTTGGAATTTTGTTAGTTTTTTTGTATGGAGCAGAGATCTTTAAACAAAATAAAAGATTTGAGATTTATGAAATTCCTCTCGAGATTGTTGATGTCTCAGATCAAACTGTTAATAAAACAGACAAGGTAAAAAAAAAAAGTAAGAAGAGTATTTCAAAGAATCAATTTTTTTTGCCGCCTAAACCAAAATCCAAACCCAACCCTCCAGAGTTTTCGATAAAAGAGAAACAAAAGAAAAAAAAAGTAAATAAAATTGATCAGTCTCCTCAACAAAAAAAAGAAAAAAAAAATAGAATGGATAGCATTCTTAAGTCAATTGAAAAAATTAAAAAAGATAGCCAAAAAACATTAGAAGATGAAAAAAAAGATGATGAAAAATTTGAAGATGAAGAAGAAATTAAAGAGGTGAAGTTAGGTGAGAAATTAACAATTTCTGAAAAAGACGCAATTAGAAGACAATTTTATAGATGTTGGATAGTTCCTGCAGGTGCAAAAGATTTAAAAAAATTAGTTGTTTCAATTAGAATTAAATTGAACGAAGACGGTGAGGTAGTCAATACCAAATTACTTACTAATAGTAAGCTAAACAACCCATTTTTTCGTGCAGCTTCAGAAAGCGCAATGCGAGCAGTTAATCACCCTGAATGTAAAAAACTTCAAGTGCCAAAAAAAAAATATGAAACGTGGAAAGAAATTATCCTCGATTTTGATCCTTCTCAAAGTTTAAATTAATTTCTTTTGAAAATATTTTCTATAGTTATAGAATTAATTTTTATGAAAAAGCTAATACTCCTATTTTTGGTAACATTTTTACCTTTGAAAGTTTTTTCAGAGTTAAGAATTGATATTACAAGGGGGAATACGGAACCAATCCCTGTTGCTTTGTTAAAATTTAATTCAAATTCTAATGAGGAAGAAAAAATATCAACAAAGATTAACAATGTTGTTTCTAATAATCTTCAAAGATCAGGTTTATTTAAGGTTTTACCTGAAGAAACATTTTTAGAAAAAAATATCAAATTTAATCAAACTCCCACGTTTTCTAATTGGAAATTAACAACCTCTCAGGGTCTTATTCACGGGAGATTATCATTTAAAAGAAATCAAAGTTTGGTACTTGAATTTAGACTCTGGGATGTTTTTTCCGAAAAACAAATGGTAGCCCAACAATTAACAACTGAAATTAGTAATTGGAGAAGAATTGCTCACGTAATTTCTGATATTATATACAAAAGAATTACCGGTGAATCAGGTTATTTTGATAGTAGAATTGTTTACATATCTGAATCAGGGTCTAAAAGTAATAGAAAAAAGAGATTAGCAATTGTAGATCAAGACGGTGAAAATCACAAATTTTTAACAGATGGCTCATACTTAGCTTTAACACCTAGATTTTCTCCAGCAGCACAAGAGGTAGCTTATTTATCCTATAATAATAGAATTCCCAGGATTTTTATACTGGACTTAGCAACAGGTTTTCAAAAAGTTTTGGGTGATTTTCCAGGAATGACTTTTAGTCCAAGATATTCTCCTGATGGTAAAAAATTAATAATGAGTTTAGCCAGAGGTGGAAATACAGATATTTATGAAATGAATCTAAAAACCCAAAAACTTAACAGATTAACCAAATATGATGGTATTGATACGGCACCTTCATATTCTCCAGACGGAAATTTTATTACATTTGAGTCAGATAGGAGTGGAAGTCAAAAAATATATGTCATGAACCTTAAAACAAAAAAAACAAAAAGAATAAGTTTTGGTAATGGTAAATATGCTACCCCTGTTTGGTCGCCTAGGGGAGATTTAATTGCTTTCACGAAATTTTTAAATGGTGAGTTTTATATAGGCGTTATGTACACAAATGGAAAAGGGGAAAGAGTCGTTTACAGGTCTTATTTAGTGGAAGGACCTACTTGGTCACCCAATGGGAGAGTATTAAGTTTTTATAGTCAGGCAAAATTATCAGATGGAATAATAACTGCTCCAAAAATCAAATTGATTGACTTGACCGGAGTAAACCTAAGAGAACTGATTACTCCATCTGACGCATCTGATCCAGCATGGTCTGGTTTACTTCCATAAAAAAAAAAATGATAGCATTGACTTATCAACACATAAGCTGTAAAAATATAAAAACATATAAAGGTAAGTTCATATGAAATTTAAATCTCTAGCGCTGTTAATTGGAATATTTAGTCTTTCTTCGTGCGGTTCCTTTGATGATTTTACTTATAGTGGAATTTTCGATGACCAGGAAGCTGTAGGAAGGGATGCACTGTTCTCAGATACTACTTTTGAGTCTATACCAACCCATGATCATATTGATTGTGCTGGTTCCTGTACAGTTAAGACATTTAATAAATAGTCTTTTATTATCCTCCCATTACTTTAACTATTTACATTAGTTTGAATGTAACGTTGACTTATGGTCCTACAGATTGTAAAAAGATAACTATTATTATTTATTTTACTAAAGGATATATATTATGAAAAAAAATTTTTTATCACTGTTGTTAGTTGGCCTTCTTTTTATTTCTGGGTGTGAAACAATTGGTGGTGCATCTTCTTCATCAGACACTCCATCATACGAATATGGTGATTCAAAACAAGCTAACCTACAAGCTTATCTTCAAAATGAAATAGGAGACAGAATTTATTTTGACACGGATAAATATAACATATCTTCAGCAGCAGCTTTTGTATTAGAAAGTCAAGCAAACTGGCTGAAATCGACTCCAGGGTTTCAATTAATTATTGAAGGTCACTGCGATGAAAGAGGTACTAGAGAATATAACTTGGCGTTAGGAGAAAGAAGAGGAAACTCTGTCAAAGACTTTCTTGTTTCTTTAGGTGTAGACGCTGGAAGAATAACAGTTATAAGTTATGGTAAAGAAAGACCTGCTGCGGAGGGTAGCACTTCTGAATCTTGGGCAGAAAACAGAAGAGCGGTTACTGTTGTTGGTAGCAATTAAACTTATGAAATAATATCCTTTTATTAAGGGCTAGTTGTAAAACTAGCCCTTTTTTTTTATGAAAAATTCCTCATTTATATATTTTTTTTTAATTCTTTTTTTAACTTTTAATAAAGCCAAATCACAAGATATTGATGTTGATAATGTTTTGGAAAGGTTGGAAAGAGTGGAAAAAAATATTTCAGATCTTCAAAAGGGCAAAGTGGACGAATTTGAAAAAAATATTTCATCCGGCTACATCTCTAGAAATGAATCAAGATTTGACGAAATTGAAACAAAAAACAGATTAAACTTTGGGTTGATCGAGGAAATTCAGAATAAAATCAATGCTTTAGAAGAAAAACTAAAACTAATAGATAGTGATTTTCAGGCTAGAATAAAAAAAATTGAAGAACAGTTAAAAAAAAGATCAAATTATGAAAAGGAAGGGGCAAAAGAAGTTAAAGAAAAAAAAGTTAATAAAATGTTCATTCAAGAAGATGAAAAAGCTGATGTTAAAAATCAAAGGTCAGAGTTGCCAACAACCACAGAGCAAAGAATTCAGCTTTCAGATGCAGAAATAAAAAAGAAATATGAGAATGCAATCAAACTTCTGTGGGCTAGTAAATTTGATGAAGCTGAACTTGAGTTACAAAATTTAAAAAAAATTGAGCCTGATGATTTAATGCCTAATATACAATATTGGCTTGGAGAAGTTTATTATGCGCAAAAAAACTTTCAAAAGGCTATAATTGCGTTTGGAGAGGGTTTAGAAAAATACCCTGAGTCCATAAAGGGTCCAGATAATTTACTTAAACTTGGTTTATCTTTTTCAAACTTAAAAAAAAAGGACGAAGCTTGTAATGTTCTATTTGAATTAGAAATTAAATATAAAGATGCTCCAAAAAATGTTCAAGAAAGAGCTTCATCGGAAATAAAAAAGCTTGAATGTCCCGAGGAATGAAGTGAATTACATTTCTAAAGATGAGTTTACTTCAGCAATTAACACTAACTTTACTTTTGAAAAAACTCCACACTTAGGCTTAAGTATCTCTGGTGGTCCAGATAGTATGGCATTATTAATGCTCGTTAAAGAATGGATAAAAAGTAAATCAGGAAAAATTACAGTGTTTCATTTTGATCATAAAATGAGAAAAAAATCGTCCAAAGAAGCTATATGGCTTAAAACCTATATTTCAAAGCTTGGAATTAATTTTCATTTATTAACCTGGGATAGAGATGAAAAATTAAAGTTAAATATGAAAAATGCCAGAGACGCGCGTTATGAAAGAATTTCAGAAATCTGCAAAAAACTTAAAATAATTCATTTGATGACCGCCCATCATTATAATGATAATTTAGAAACATACTATATGAGAAAAAAAAGAAACTCATCTTGTCTTGGGCTTTCTTCAATTCCAAAAATATTAATAAAAGAAAATCTACAAATTATAAGACCATTACTGGGTTTTAGTAAGGAAAGGTTAGTTAATACATGTAATTTTTTTAATGTAAGTTGGATTGAAGATTCTAGTAATTGTAATGAAGAGTATGAAAGACCAAGAGTTAGAAAAGAACTGAGTAAAAAGCCAGCAACTCAATTAATTAAATTAGGGAAAGAATTTAAAAAAAAAAAAAATCATAATGAGGAAATTGAAAAAAAACTTAGAAATTTTTTTGTTAGTAACCTCAGTTTTTTTGAATACGGAGTTTTTCACATTAACAAAAAAAATTTTTTAAAAAGTAGTAAAGAATTAAAAATTGAAATTTTAAAAAAGATTTTAACAACAGCTTCTGGAAAAATATTTCCACCCAGAGAGGTTTCTGTTAAATATTTGATTAAATTAATTCAATCAAATACATGCTTTAAACACACTTTACATAGTTGTTTGTTGGAAATTAATTCAGAAAAAATTTTAATTTTCAGAGAAATTTCTAGTATCAAGGAAGAAAAAAAAATTATTCCAAAAGGAAATCCCTATTTGTGGGACAATAGATTTTTTTTGTATTCAAAAAACTTTAGAATCGAATGTGAGAGAATTACAATTAAAAACTGGATTTTTTTAAAAAAATATTTTGCGTTTAAAAAAAATTGCTTAAATTTTTCAATTTTAAGTTCTCTGCCACTAATAAAGATAAAAAAAAAATTTTTTATTCCCTTTCTAAGTCTGAATAATTTAGAATACGATTTTTATTTCAAACCCATTATTCCAATTGCTAGAAAAAATTTTTTTTAAATATTAATTGAGTTTTTTGAGTATATAATTATATAAAACTTATGAATAACACTTTTTTAAAAAACCTTGCTATTTGGTTGTTAATTGGTTTTTTAGTATTCCTCATAGTTGATTTCTATAATACTAACAACACTCAAATCAGTAACAAAAATATTTCTTACTCTAATTTTTTAAATGACGTTAAAAATGGTAATGTTTCTAGTGTCCAAATAAGAGGTAATAATATTTTAGGAAAATACAACGACGGCTCAAATTTCACAACTTACTCCCCAAATGACTTAGGTTTAATAGACAAATTAGAAAAGAATAATATTGAAATAATAGCACAACCTCTTGAAAAATCATCACCAGGGTTGCTAGACGTATTAATTTCTTGGTTTCCCATGCTTTTATTAATAGGTGTTTGGATCTTTTTTATGAGACAAATGCAGTCTGGAACTGGAAGGGCCATGGGTTTTGGGAAATCACGGGCCAAGTTACTCAATGAAAATAAAGATAAAGTTACTTTCAAGGATGTAGCTGGCATTGATGAAGCTAAAGCAGAGTTAGAAGAAATAGTTGAATTTCTTAAAGATCCCACTAAATTTCAAAGGTTAGGTGGAAAAATCCCCAAAGGTGCTCTTTTGGTTGGTCCACCAGGAACTGGTAAAACTCTTCTTGCTAGAGCAATTGCTGGTGAAGCTAATGTCCCCTTCTTCTCAATATCTGGATCTGATTTTGTTGAAATGTTCGTTGGCGTAGGTGCAAGTAGGGTTAGAGATATGTTTGAGCAAGGCAAAAAAAATGCTCCTTGTATTATTTTTATTGACGAAATTGATGCCGTTGGTAGGCATAGAGGTGCTGGTCTTGGAGGTGGAAATGATGAAAGAGAACAAACACTTAATCAACTATTAGTTGAAATGGATGGTTTTGATTCCACTGAAGGTGTTATTTTAATCGCAGCCACTAACCGACCTGATGTCTTGGACCCTGCTTTGCTTCGACCTGGAAGATTTGATAGGCAAGTTGTAGTTCCTAACCCAGATATAGAAGGAAGAAAAAAAATATTAGACGTTCATACTAGAAAGTTAGCTTTAGCACCTGACGTTGATATTTCAGTGATAGCTAGAGGAACGCCAGGTTTTTCGGGAGCTGATTTAGCTAATTTATCTAATGAAGCTGCGTTATTAGCTGCAAGAAGAAATAAAAGATTAGTTACAATGTTAGACTTTGAAGATGCAAAAGATAAAGTTTTAATGGGTGCTGAAAGACGTTCAATGGTAATGACTCAAAAGGAGAAAGAATTAACAGCATATCATGAAGCAGGTCACGCTTTAGTTGGGGTTTTTACTCCAGGAAATGATCCCCTTCATAAGGTTACAATTATACCCAGAGGAAGAGCACTAGGTGTTACAATGAACTTACCAGAACGTGATAAGTATTCAGAAACAAAAACAGAAATGAAGGCAAAATTAGCTATGATGTTTGGCGGAAGGGTAGCTGAGGAATTAATTTTTGGTAAAAATAACATAACCTCCGGAGCCTCAAATGATATTTTGCAAGCTACACAAAAAGCTAGATCAATGGTTGTTGAATGGGGAATGAGTGACTTATTAGGACCATTAAGATACTCAGAAAATGAAGAAGACGTCTTTTTGGGTAGATCAGTCACGCAAAGAAAGAGTATGTCAGATGAAACTGCCAAACTTATTGACAAAGAAATTAGAAATTTTATCGATGAAGCAGAGAATCATGCCAGAAAAGTGTTAAAGAAAAATATGAAACACTTGCATAAACTAGCAAAAAGCCTTTTAGAGTTTGAAACTCTATCTGGAGAAGACGTAGATCAGTTAATTAAAAAAGGGAAATTAAAAAATAAAGATAATACTGGTGGTAATAAAACTAATGGAATCAAAACCTCGCTTCCTGTAGATGGTTCTAGAAGAAAAAATAAAAAAGTTGAAGGTTTAAACCCAAAGCCCGCAATGTCTTAACTCAAAATTTTTTTGCTTTCCAATAACATCAAATATTATCTAAGGCCATTTGGTTTTATTCCTCCAAAGGACTTATACCGTCAAAAAAAAGAAGTTATTGAGGTAAAAGGAAATTACTATTCTGATATTGAAATAACTAAAAAAGAAAATAAAAAAATTTCCAAAGTTAGTTTATTGGTTAAGGATTTTTTCAAATTCGCTGATAAAAACAAGCAACTTCAAAATCAATTTAATGCACTAACCAAAAAAATAAACAATCAAATATTTAAAAAAAAAAAATCTCTTATTTTTTCAATACTTAATACAACGCCTGATAGTTTTTCTGACGGTGGAGAGAATTTAAATTTTAAACATAACCACGATAAGGCAGTGCAAATGATAAAAAATGGTGCAGATTTTGTTGATATTGGAGGTGAGTCGACAAGACCAGGCGCCAATAAAGTTAAACCTAATGATGAAATACTAAGAGTTTTACCAACAATACAATCGTTAAATCGCAAAAAAATTAACATGTCATTAGACACAAGAAATTCAACTACTATGGAAATGGGAATTTTAGCTGGTGTAAAAATAATAAATGATGTTAGCGCTCTTAAAAATGATAAAAAAAGTATTGATATTATTAGAAAGTATAAAACACCAATAATTCTTATGCATATGCCAGGTACACCAAAGACAATGATGAAAAAAGCCAATTACTTTGATGTAGTTCTTGATGTTTACGATTTTTTAGAGGAAAGAATAAAATTTTGTGAATCAAAAGGTATTGACAGGAAAAATATAATTATTGATCCGGGAATTGGTTTTGGAAAAGATTTTGAACAGAATATTAAGTTATTGAATCAGTTATCAACTTTTCATACATTGGAATGTTCTGTTATGTTAGGAATATCGAGAAAAAGGTTTATTTCAGTTATTAACAAAGATTCTGAACCAAAAGATCGACTTGGTGGTACAATTTCAACAACAATTCATGCTATGATGCAAGGTATAAATATTCACAGAGTACATGATGTGAAGGAAGTAAGACAAGCAATTGATATTTTTGAAAAATTAAATGAAAAATGAAAAAAAAGTATTTCGGTACTGATGGAATTAGAGGCGAAGTTGGAACTTTCCCAATTATTGAATCATTTTTTTTTAATTTAGCTGTTTCTCTTGCTCAATCAAAAAAAAATATAAAAAAAATAATAATTGGAAAAGATACAAGATTGTCATGTTCTTTATTAGAAAATGCCTTATTCAACGGATTTAATTTTGTTGGTATTAAAAGCGACCTTATCGGAGTTGTATCAACTCCAATTTTATCATTTTATACCCAATTTTTAAAATACGATTATGGAATAATGATTTCTGCATCACATAACCCACATTATGATAATGGAATAAAAATTTTTAAAAAAAATGGAGAGAAACTTAATGATGAAGAAGAAGTAAAAATTGAAAAAGTTTTAGATTCTCTTAATTTTAAACCTGATCTAAGAAAAAAAAAAACAGTTAATAAAATTCTAAATTTAGAAAGCTACAAACAAGCAATACTAAAAAGATTCTCACAAAAAAAATTTAAAATTAAAATAGCCTTAGATTGTGCAAATGGTTCGGTATTTAAGATTGCACCTCAATTTTTTAAAGAAATTGGATGCGATGTAGTTAAATATTCAACAAAACCAACTGGTGTTAATATTAATAAAAACTGCGGTGCAATGTATCCAAAAAGAATAGCGAGATTAACAAAACAAACTAGAGCCGATATTGGTCTTTCTTTTGATGGTGATGCCGATAGAGTAATTATTTCAGATGAAAGAGGTCAGATTTTAGATGGAGACGTAATAATAGCAGCAATTGCTAAGTTTTATAGATTTAAAAAAAACTTTAAATTCAAATCTATTGTTAGTACTTACATGTGTAATATAGGTTTTAGAGAATTCTTAAAAAAATCAAAAATTAGACTTCACCTTACAAAAGTTGGTGATAGATATGTTATAGAAAAAATGAAGCAAGCTAAATTACATTTGGGTGGAGAGCAGTCTGGGCATGTTATTTTCTCTGATAATGGATATTGTGGAGACGGAATTCTTACAGCAATGTTTATTATAAATATAATTGGTGAGCGTAAAGTAAAACTTTCTGAACTTACAGAAAATTTGTTTTTAAAAAGTCCTCAAAAGCTTATAAACATTAAAACAAGAACAAATTGTGAAACAATTATAAAACATCAACAAATGCTTGAGGTTTTGAAAAATATCAAAAATAAATATAAAAACTTGGATTTTCTTATAAGAAAGTCTGGAACAGAAAACTTATTAAGAATTATGGTACAATCAAAAAACAAAAATGAAGTTGATAAAGTTACAAAAATTTTAGTGAATCTAGTTAAGAATTTAGATGGTTAAGAAACACACTACTATTTTGACGATCGCTGGGAGTGATAATACCTCAGGAGCCGGAATTCAAGCTGATATAAAAACATCCTACATTCTTGGTGCTTATTGCTTGTCAGCGGTGACTACTATTACGTCACAAAATTCCAAAAAATTTGCTAAATTATATAACATTCCAGACCATATTTTAAGAGCGCAACTAAAAGCTTCTTTTGATGAATATAAAATTGACGGGGTAAAGATAGGACTAGTTAATAATATTTCAACAGCAAAAATTATTTATAATTCTTTAAAAAATTTTGAAAAAACTCCCATTGTCATTGATCCAATTTTAAAATCAACAAACGGAAAAAAATTTTGCGATTTAATACAGTATCAAAAAATTCATAAAATATTTTCTAAATTAAAGCCTATATATACACCTAACCTTGATGAAGCAGAGGCTTTAATTGGTAATGGTGTTAAAAAAATTAAGATTGAAAAAATATATCAACTATTAAAAAAAAAATACAATTGTCAATTTATTATTACTGGTGGAGACTCGGTTTCAGATTATTGTATTGATTACGTTGACATAGAGGGAAAAATTCATGCTGTTAATTCAAAAAAAAAAAACAGTCAATCTACTCATGGTTCTGGTTGTGTATTTTCATCTTCCCTTACAATATTTCTAGCAAAAGGGCATACTTTAATTGAATCACTAAAAAAATCAAAAAAATTTATCAACCAGCAAATTGAATCTTCACCAATATTGAATGTAAGGTATGGGCCGTTAATTTAAAAGCTATGTTTTAAGGTAAATTTCACTTCCAAGGTCTTTAAATTTTTTTGACATCTCTTTCTTACCTTTTTCACTGGTTTCTCTAATTTCTTGTGAAATTTTCATTGAACAAAATTTTGGTCCACACATCGAACAAAAGTGTGCAATTTTAGCACCTTCTGCAGGAAGCGTCTGATCATGATATTTTTCTGCTGTTTCTGGGTCTAGTGAAAGATTAAATTGATCTCTCCATCTAAATTCAAACCTTGCCTTAGAGAGTATATAATCTCTATAGTAAGCTCCTTTGTTTCCTTTCGCTAGATCCGCTGCATGAGCAGCAATTTTATAGGTAATCACACCAATTTTTACATCATTTTTATCTGGTAGCCCAAGGTGTTCTTTTGGAGTGACATAGCAAAGCATAGAGGTTCCATACCAGCCAATCATTGCGGCACCAATTGCACTGGTTATGTGATCATAACCTGGAGCAATATCTGTTGTTAAAGGACCTAACGTATAGAATGGTGCATTTTTACAAATAGATTCTTGTTTTTCTACATTTTCTTTAATTTTTTGCATTGGGACATGACCTGGTCCCTCAATCATGACCTGAATATTATTTTTCCAAGCAATGTCAGTTAATTCACCTAATGTTTCCAATTCAGAAAATTGAGATATATCGTTAGCATCATGAATTGATCCTGGACGAAGTCCATCACCTAAAGAGAAGCTTACATCATATGATTTCATTATTTCACAAATTTCCTCAAAATTAGAATACAGGAAGTTTTCTTTATGATGAGCTAAACACCATTTAGCAATAATTGATCCACCCCGCGAAACAATTCCAGTAAGTCTTTCAGCTGTAAGAGGGATGTAATGAAGTCTTACACCTGCATGTATTGTGAAATAATCTACACCTTGTTCAGCTTGTTCAATTAACGTTTCTTTAAATACATCCCAATTTAAATCCTCTGCTATTCCATTAACTTTCTCAAGAGCTTGATAAATTGGTACAGTTCCTATTGGTACCGGAGAATTTCTTATTATCCATTCTCGTATTTCATGAATATTTTCTCCTGTTGAAAGATCCATAACCGTATCACTGCCCCATCTTATGGCCCATAAAAGTTTTTCAACTTCATCATAAACACTTGATAGAACAGCAGAGTTACCAATATTTGCGTTAATTTTTACAAGAAAATTTTTTCCTATTATCATTGGTTCTAGCTCAGTGTGATTTATATTTGAGGGAATGATTGCTCTTCCAGAGGCAACTTCATTTCTAACAAACTCAGCTGTAACTAGGTCTTCTTTTTTAAACAGTTTTCCAATTAGTTTTTCTCTTCCTTCATTTTCCCTGATGGCACAATATTCCATTTCTTCGGTGATAATATTGTTTCTAGCAAAAAAAAGTTGGGAGATTTGATTATTAGACTTTTTCTTAAAGACATTTTTTTTTACAGATGGAAATTTTTCTACAACCTCAGATTTCTTGAGAAAATTTAATTTAGTTTTAATGCTTGTAGTTATGCCGTCCCTTTTTTTTATCCACGGTCTTCTTATTTCCTGAAGACCATTGTCGTAGTTATGTTGATATTTTGGATCAGTGTATAGACCTGACGTATCGTAGGTAGTGATAGATTTAATTTCGTTATCATCTAATGAAATTTTTCTCATTCCTACATTTACTGATGAAAAAATCTTACCTTTGGTATAAATTTTTTTTGATCTTGGAAAACTTTTGTTAAGAGATCCATCTTTTATTGTATTTTTATGATTAGATTGTTTTACTTTATCTAGCATTTAAATATTTAATAAATCCTTTTTATTATAATGTTTAATTTTTTAAAAAAATAGATATATTTAAATTTCCCGAAATTATGTTTTTGTTAGACGATAATCAGTTCATTTTTTTTAGTTTGTTAATAGTTTTTCTTAGCATGATATTTTATGCTATTGAAAGATTTTCAATGGTTTTTAAATCAATTGTTATTTTAACATTTCTTTTAATTTTTTTTTCAATTTTTCCCTATAAAAATCAAGACGGCATAAATTTACTTAACCCTCAGACTATTTTGAATGGATTTAGTAATACGTCACTTATCACAGTAATTTCTCTTTTAATTTTGGGTCAAGGTGTTGTTCAGACTAGAGTTTTGAATGGATTTATAACAACTTTTCTTGGTTTTTTTTCGAATAATACAAAAATAATAATTTTTGTGACTCTTTTTATTGTTTTATTTTTGAGTGCTTTTATTAATAACACACCTGTTGTGATTATTTTCATTCCCATTATTCAAGGTATTGTTAAAAATTTAGATTATTCAATGAGTAAATTTTTAATGCCATTGAGTTTTGCAGCTATTTTAGGTGGAATGATTACAATCGTTGGTTCAAGTACAAATCTTCTAGTTTCTAACTCATTATATAATTATGCAAAAATTGAAATAAGCTTTTTTGAGTTTGCATTACCAGGCTCAGTTATTGCCATAGCAGGTTTATTTTATTTAATTTTCTTTTCAAAAATATTACTTAAAGATAGATCACCAATATCCAACCAATTAGTTGATGACAGTAAAAATAGTTTTATAACCAAGATTGTTTTAAACCAAGGTTCTTCTTTAATTGGTAAGGCCATCAAAGGTTCAAATTTAAAAGAATTAGGGCAAGTCAAAATTTTAATGATCCAAAGGGGAGAGCATGCAGAACACGCTCCTTTTTATGGTTTTATACTTGAAGAAGGAGATATTTTAGTTGTCTCAATATCTCGAGAGCAGTTAACAAATATACTATCTCAAAAAATTGGTTCTATTGAAACTTTTGAAAAAGATGACCAAAATGATAGTCAAAAAAATCAAATCATAACTGAAGTTATGGTAACTCCATCCTCAAGCTTAGTTGGAAATACAATAGAAAATGTTAGTTTTCGTTACAGATACAATTGTTTTGTAATAGGTTTACAAAGAAAATCTAAAATAATTACAAGTCATATGAGTGAACTTGCATTAGAACCAGGTGATACTCTTTTAATACAAGGTGAAAAGGATTCAATTAAGGCTTTGAGAACGCAAAGTGACCTACTACCAATGGAATGGGCAACATCTGAGATTTCTTCAAAGGATATATCTAAAAAATCAATCTATATTTTTCTATCAGTTATATTTCTCGGTGCCTTTGAAATATTACCTTTAGTTGTTGCTGGTCTCATGGGTGTTGTTTTCATGATCATGTTCCAAGTGCTTTCGATTAGGCAAGTTATTAGAAGTGTTGACAATAATTTACTTCTTTTAATTGTAACATCCTTAGCATTAGGGAGTGTTATACAAATCACTGGGACAGCAAACTTTTTGTCTCAATCCTTAATAAATTTTCTTGGTGAATCATCTCCTCTTATTATATTACTTTGTTTTTATATGCTAGTTTCTATAACTACTAATTTTATTTCAAATAATGCTTGTGCAGTATTATTTACGCCAATAGCTATAGATATTGCAGAAAAAATTAATGTTGATCCTAAGGTATTTGCCATAGCATTAATTTTTGCTGTGAATACTTCATTTGTAACACCATTAGCTTATCAAACTAACCTTTTAGTAATGGGACCTGGTCATTATAAATTTATTGATTATGTAAAGTTCGGTTTTCCATTAACAGTTTTATGTTGGGTTGTATTTTTTATTACTTTCCCATTATTTTATAAATTATGATTCTCCCAAAACTCAAAAAACCAGAGTCTCCAAATTTTTCATCTGGACCAACAAAAAAACCAGATGAATGGTCTGTAAATGACTTGAATACTAATTTATTGGGCAGATATCACAGATCTAGTGATGTTAAATATTTCATTAATAATGTATTAAAAAAATTAAAAAAAATTTTGGCTATACCAAATAATTATGAAGTTTTGTTGTTTCCCGGGTCATGTTCAGGAGCGATGGAAGCTGTTATCTGGTCTTTTCTTGGAAATAAGAATGTAACAGCAATAATCTATGATTACTGGGGTTTAAGTTGGTATGAAGATTTATTAAAGTTAAATTTAAAAGTAGAGTTAAGGAAGAATTTAGAAGGCGACTTACCAGATTTAAATGATATTCCCAAGAATAATGATGTAGTCTTTGTTTGGACTGGAACTTCAACTGGTATGACTATAAATAATATAGATTTTATTAAAAGCTCTCATGATGGATTGGTTATTTCAGATGTAACCTCTGCTGCCTTTATTGAAGATTTACCATGGGAAAAAATTGATGTTTCAGTTTTCTCATGGCAGAAAGCCCTTGGCTCAGAATCGCAACATGGAATTATTGTTATGAGTCCTAAAGCAATGGAGCGTTTAAAAAAAAAAAATCTCCCAAAAGTCTTGTCAATTTTTGATCACGACTTTTTGGTTAATACACCCTCATTATTATCAATTTCTGATTTTGACCTATGTTTAGAAATTTTTAAAAAGAAGGGAGGCATAAAGTTTAGCAAGCAAACATGTATTAAAAATAAATGTATTTTAGAAGAATGGATAAAAGGTAATGAATTTGTAAAATTTTTTTGTAAAAAAAAAATATATAGGGCTCTTACACCATGTTTTTTTATATTTAAAAAAAAATTAAATCATAAACAGATGTTTTCTTTTTTAGGTAAAAAAAAGATCGCCTTTGATATTGCTAGTTATCGAAAAGCTAAACCAGGAATAAGAGTTTGGAATGGATCAAATATAAAAAAAAATGATTTGATTGCTCTTACAAATTGGCTAGATTGGTCTTTTAATTATTTTAGGTTATAGAGTGAAAAATCAGCTTTTACCAGAGGGATTCCGTGATAGTCTTCCTGAATTAGCGTCTAAAGAAGACAAGGTTAGTTCAACATTTATTAAATTAATGCAAAAGAATGGATTCATGCTTGTTAAACCCCCATTATTAGAGTTCGAAAGTTCACTTTTTTTTCTTTTAGATGATAAGGAAGATGCAAATTCATTCAGAGTTTTAGACCCAATTTCTCAAAAAATGATGGGAATAAGGTCTGATATTACTGTTCAGATTGCAAGAATATCTTGTGGTTCATTAGTTGAATTACCACGACCATTAAAAGTATGTTATTCAGGAGAAATTTTAAGAGTAAAAAATAATAGCCTTAATCTTTCAAGACAAGCAACACAAATAGGATCAGAAATTATTGGTATAAAAAAAAATCAATGTGAAAATGAGATAATTTCTCTAATGATTGAGTCTTTGAAATTTTTGAGAATTAAAAAATTTTTTATTACTTTTACTATGCCTACATTAATTTTAGCAATTGAAAAGGATTTTAAGCTTTCAAAAGTTGATTTAGAATTCGTTAGAGATAAGTTTAATAATAAAAATTCAGAAGGTTTAGAAAAAATATCAAAAAAACTTAAAACAATTTCAGATGCTTTAATTGAAAGCGTTGGTGATGCAAAATTAAAACTAAAGAAACTAAAAAAAATTAAACTGACAAAAAACATTAATTATGAAATTCAAAGTTTTCTTAAAATCACTAGTAGAATAATTAAAGATTTCCCTAACTTAGAAATACTAATCGATCCTTTGGAAATTGATGAGTCAAATTATCATACTGGAATTGCTTTTAAAGTTTTTTCAGAAAATCTTAAAGAACTATTTTCAGGAGGAAATTATAAGGTTTCAAATGAAAATTGTATTGGTTTTTCTGGTTTTACAGAATCATTATTATTGGAGTCATTTATGACAAAAAGCTTAATCAAAAAAATTTTAATTCCTAAATATACTGGTGCTGAATTAAAAAAAAATCTACATAAAAAAGGATTTATTACCCTCCAGGCAATTAAAAAGTTAAACAAAAAACAGACTATAACTGAAGCAATTAAACAAGGGTGTAATTGTTATTTTTTTGGTAATTGTATTTACAAGGTAAAATAAATGGGAAATGTAACAGTTATAGGTGCTCAGTGGGGTGATGAAGGAAAGGGAAAAATAGTAGATTGGTTATCAAATCAAGCAGATATAGTTTTTAGATTTCAAGGTGGAAATAATGCTGGTCACACTATTGTTATCAAAAAGAAAAAGATCGCATTAAGTTTAATTCCATCAGGAATTATCAGGAAGGGAACGGTATCAGTAATAGGTAATGGTGTTGTTGTAAACCCTCTAGCACTTTTAGATGAAATAAAAAGTTTAAGAAGACACGGTGTGAATATAAATTCAAAAAATTTGATCTTATCCGATTGTGCCTCAATTATTTTTAGTTTTCATAAAAATATTGATAAAATAAGAGAAGCAAGAAAAGGTGTTAATAAAATTGGAACAACTGGAAGAGGGATTGGTCCAGCTTATGAGGATAAAATTGGAAGAAGAGCAATACGTTTTGGTGACTTAAGTGATGAAGATATTTTGAATGACAAAATAAGAAATATTTTAGATTACCATAATATAATTTTAGCTGGTTTAAATTCTAAACACCTGAAGTTTGAGATTGTTAAAAAAGAAATTAATTCTTTTAGAAAGTCAATTTTAAAGTATGTAAAAAGAACTGCCCCTATATTGGAAAATGCAAGATTGAAAGGAAAAAGAATTTTATTTGAGGGAGCACAGGGAGTACTTTTAGATGTTGACCACGGAACTTATCCATATGTAACTTCATCTAATACTGTTCCGAGCAGCGCAGCTGTTGGAACTGGAATCTCAACTAAACAAATTGGTTTTATTTTAGGGATAGTAAAAGCCTACACTACTAGAGTTGGAGGTGGGCCCTTTCCTAGCGAACTTGATTGTGATGTTGGAAAAAAACTTGGAGAAATTGGAAATGAATTTGGTACCGTTACTGGTAGACAAAGAAGATGTGGTTGGTTTGATGCTGTTTTGCTAAAACATTCTATTAATGTTTCAGGTATTGATGGAATTGCACTTACAAAATTGGATGTTTTAGATAGTTTTAAAGAGGTTAAAATTTGTATAGGATATAAATTAAACGGTAAAAAGATTAATCACTTTCCTCAATCTGAGTCAGACCAAAAGAATATTATTCCTATCTATGAGACTCACAAAGGTTGGCAAGAAAAAACAAAAGGAGCTAAATCTTGGAGTAATCTCCCCGCTTTAGCTATTAAATATGTTAGACGGATTGAGGAACTGCTTGGGGTTCAGGTTTCTTTACTGTCAACTAGTCCCAAACGTGAGGATACCATATTAGTAAAAAACCCCTTTATTGATTAAAGTTTTTACTTCTGTAGTCAACATTTTTGACAAACTTTTTTAATTTTTCGAAGGCTTTGGCTTCAACCTGCCTTACCCTTTCTCTGGAAATACCAAAAGATTTACTGAGTTGATCAAGAGTTAATGGATCGTCAACTAACTTACGGTGTGTAATTATGTATCTTTCCCTGTCATCTAAATCTTTTAATGCGCTTTCGAGCATTTCTTTGCGTCTAAAAAGTTCTTGTTTATAAATGAATTTACTTTCATGACTATCTTTATCATCCACCAAACTATTAATCCATTCATCATCGTTATCTGCAGAAAACGGGTTATTTAAAGATTGATCATGGCCTGTCATTCTTCTGTTCATGTCAATAACATCATTTTCAGAAACGTCTAGTCTATCCGCGATTTCAGTTACAAGTTCTGGAGGTAAATCACCGTCTTCCAGAGCTTTTAGTTTTCCTTTTAATGAGCGCAGATTAAAGAAAAGCTTTTTCTGAGCTGCAGTAGTCCCGATTTTGACTAATGACCAAGAGTGAAGAATGAATTCTTGAATAGAAGCTCTAATCCACCACATTGCGTATGTTGACAATCTGAAACCTTTTTTTGGATCAAACCTATTGAGAGATTGAATTAAGCCGATATTACCCTCGGAAATTAATTCACCTAATGGTAAGCCATACCCTCGAAATTTCATTGAAATCTTTACAACTAAACGCAAGTGAGCATTTATGAGTTTATGGGCTGCATTTAGACAATTATTTTTTATCCAAGTATCTGCAAGACTGTATTCTTCTTCATGAGATAATAAAGGAAATTTATTAATTTCTTTTAAATAAGAAGAAATATCATTTTGGTTCAGGTTTTTAACTATTTTAGTATCTAATTTAACGGTCATAATTGATATAATAATGTCACAAAATTAAATTTCAAGTTAAAAATGAACATGAGATGAATATTTTGTTAATTTAACTATATTTTTCTAATAATAGCATGAGATTCCTAAATTCTTTGGGTTCCTCAGATTCAAAATACATGGTTTTTTTTTTATATGGATGAATAAAACCAATTGATTGAGCATGTAACGCTTGTCTTTTTGGTATAATAAAATTTTTTTCTATATTTTCTTTTATTTTTGTTGGGAGACAATCTTTGTTAATATTCTTTTTATAAACAAAATCTCCAATTAAAGGAACTCCAATATGATTTAAATGAACTCTTATTTGGTGTGTTCTTCCCGTATGAAGTTTACATTCATATAAACATATTGATAACTTTCCAAAGTCAAAATTTCTTTTAATTTTATACTCAGTAAGGGCATCTTTACCAATATCTTCATCACAAATTATCATTTTTTTTCTATTTACTTTCGACCTAATTATATTTTTTTTTATAAAACCCTTTTTGAGATTAGTAGAATTCCAAGTTAGACAAATGTATTTTCTATCAATTTCCCTATTTTTAAATTGTTCCGAAAGTTTGTTATGAGCTGTATCATTTTTAGCAATAACTAGTAGTCCACTTGTCATTTTGTCAATTCTGTGAACAATTCCTGGTCTCAATACACCACCTATTCCTGATAAAGATTTTTTGCAATGGTATAAAAGACCATTGACTAATGTATTATCATAATTTCCTGCTCCTGGATGAACAATTAATCCTGCTCTTTTATTTAAAACAAGTAAATATTCATCTTCGTAAAATATATCTAGGTCAATCTTTTTTGCGATTAATCTTGAATTTTTAGGTTTAGGTAAATTTACTAATAAAGTACCTTCCTTTTTAATTATTAGTGATTGATTTTTAATAATTAAGTTATCTAATGATATATTCCCACCTGTAATTAAATTTTGAATTTTATTACGTGAGATACCTTCAATTTTTTCTGACAAAACTTTATCAATTCTTTTTCCCAAATCATTGATAGAAACAGAAATTTTTATATAATTCTTACTCAATGAATAAATACCTTAAATATATTGTTATTTTTTTAGCAGTTTTAATTCTAATGTTGTTTTCGGTAACTGTTTTTATAATTATAAAAAAATATAATCAAGTTGAAGACAAATATATTGAAAATTTAGAAATTTCTCCTAAATTAACTGATGATCAATACCTGCATTCATTTGATGTTGATGGTAGTAAGTTATATCTTTATGTAAAAAATAAATCAAACAACAAAACCTCTATAATAATCTATAATCTCCAAAATAATAAAGAGATTGGTAACATAATTATAAAAGATAAATGATATCAAAAGCACTCCTAACATTTCTTACAACCTGGATAATTTCTAATACCGAATTTAATCAAGAAGTTGAGCTGCCACAATTCTTTCAGCTATCGAAGAAAGAAATGTCGGATAAAGCTTGCTACTCATCAGCAAATTGCAGAGTAAAAGCTTACTACATAAAAAATGAAGGTATTTTTTATAGGGATAATCTTGTCCCTGATGATAACATTTGTCATTTATCCATAATACTTCATGAAATGGTTCATCATTACCAAAAAAACTCAAATAGGACTTTTGACCTCGATGAGAGAACACTCTGGACTTTACAAGAAAGACAAGCTTTGTACTACCAAAATTTATTTCTCATATCACAAAAAAGACTTAATAATGATAAAGGGCCTGAAAATATTCTTCAATGTGAAGGAGGTTCATATCTTGATTTACAATACAAATACAAAGAGACTAATCAATAATCTTATTAAATGTATGTCTTCTAACAGATTCAACTGCTATAGGATTTTGTTCCCCTGCGAAGTAAATTAATTTTTTATTACTGTCAAAGATAGGTATGATCCTCAATCTATTCCAAAACTTTTCGCCATTTTTCTTATAATTTAGTATGTCAATTGTAATTCGTTTTTGAAGTTTTAAAGTTAGTTTTATTTGCTTAATATCATTCTCATCAGTTTCAGGACCTTGAAGAAATCTACAATTTTTCCCTAAAGACTCTTTTAAACTATAACCTGTATGTTTTGTAAACTCTTTGCTAATGTATACCATTGGACAATTTTTTTGGGATGGATCACTAATTACAATACTTCTATCTATTTTTTCTAAGTTAAGAAGTTTTAGTGCTATCTTTTCAGAGAGATATTTCATAGCTAATATTATATAAAATTCTTATGAAAATTAAAAAGCAAAATATTTTTGAAAAATTTTACTTAGTTGATGAATTTGATTCAAATAAATTTAAGACTTCAATCTTTAATGGAAAGATTTTTATACCCCAAGGTTTTTCAAGCTTACTTTCCTTAATAATTGAAGTAGAAAATTATTTTTTAAATTATTTTAATTTTTCGATAAATGAATTTGTTAAAGATAATTCAATAATTCTTAAAGAAGAAGAAATTGTTAAATTCCAAAAACTAATTAAACAATCAAAACCTTTATTTAAGAGATTTATAATATTTTTAAAAGATTTAAATTTTGAAATTCATGATACTTATTGCGACCAAATGACAATAAGATTTAGTCCATCAATGAACGAAGATGCCAAAGGTTTATTAAAGCCAGTTAAACCTCATAGAGACACATGGGCCTCAAACTTTCAACATCAAATTAATTGGTGGATTCCTTTGCATGATTTATCAAACCAAAATTCTATTTTTTTCATACCAAAATATTTTACTAAGAGAGTTAAGAATAATTCAAAAGACTGGAGTTTTGAATTATTTAAACAAGGTCGTATTAAAAGTTCAACACCAGTCTCTCTTCAAAATTTTAGTCCAGTTGATTATAAAACTAAAAAATTGAATTTAGGTGATGCTTTTTGTTTTTCAGGAAATCAAATTCATGGCAGTAAACTTGGAAGATTCAGAAGGCTAAATTTAGAAACAAGAACATTATGTACAAAAGATTTAAAAAGATTTCATATACCTAAAAATGTAGATAATAATAATTTAATTAAACAGGGTAAATGGTTCAGATCTCTCCATAATTCAAAGTTTTACATGAAAGATTAGTCATTTTTTAGAAAATTTATAAGAAAAATATGAGATATTGTTAAAGAGGAGAGTGCAATTACAATATACTTTAAATCTAATATATTATTCTGGATTACAATTAATATTAGAAAAAATACAAATAAACAACTCAAGGCTGTCATCGGTAATGTCTTTATAAATAGCTTATTAAATGAAAGGTTCAGTTTTACCTTTTCGTACATAAGATGTCGAGTAGAATGTAAAAAACAAAAATATATAAAAAAGGACACTAATGGTTTGAAATATATGAAACAAAAAAAAAGTAATATTATCTCAACCAATAGATTTAAAGATAATTTTTTGAGAGAAAAATTTATTAAAAAAAAAAAAAAAATCAAAATAGCAATATAGAAAAAAAAATCACTCCAATAAAATAAAAGAGAAATTAAATTATCACTAACAAAAAAGAACATAAAGATTTCTCTTATCTCTTCAGTATAAAACCTAATGGGTAAAACAATTATGATTAGACTTCTTAGCAAGATTTCTAATTTTTTTTGAAAAGGAAATTTGCTTTCTCTATCGCTAATACCAAAATGTAGGCCAGACAAAATTAAAAATACTACGAAAAACAAATCTGGAAAAATCAACCAAAAATAAAAAAATAGAATTGGAATTGAAATATAAATTACAAGAAAAAGATATAATGTTTTATTTGTTTTTATTAAGTTAAATCTTTTAGCAGTGTAAATATCTAGACTTCCATGTGCTAATCCAGGCCATATGAGAGGTATCAAAAATATAATAAGCTGATTGAATAAGTTAGAATAAATAAAGTTTTCAAATAAATTTACAATTATTAAAAAAAAAATTATTGATAATATAAATATTTTTAGTTCAATTGATTTCATTTGATAGCACTCTTTTTTTTATTACTTCAAAAGCTGAAATAAATATCTTTTTTTTTGGAAGGATCATTAAAACCCTTAAAAGTTGAAGAAAATTGATATTCCCATTCAGAAAGCTCACGATTAACTTTAAATTATTTTTTTTAAAAAAATATAAAAAGAAGATTTTCAAATCTTTAGAACTTTTTTTTATTAAATTACAAAAAACTTCATCTAAAAAACTAAGCACCAATTTATTTTTGATCCTAATTTTTTTATCATTAATAAGGCTTTCTGTAATCAAGCTTGAATAAAAGAAACAATTTTGAAAACTATAACCTGTAGATGACTTAAGCCAATTACCTGGAATACCAATTGGAAAATAATTAAACTTTTGCTTAACATTTTGACTAAACATAGGAAGAATACCTTGTTCTTTAAAATAAATTTTAAATTTTGTATTGGGAAAATTTCTATCTAAATATTTTATTACATTTTTTTTATACCTTAATTTTGAGTAGGTTTTTTTTGAGAAATATGTTGATTCAAATAATGCTCTTTTAGATGTAAAAGGAAGAATATACATGAAATTAATTCCATTAGAAAAACTTTGAAAGTCCATTAGGGTGACTTGTTTACTGTTAAGTATATTTTCATCAAAAACCACTTCATAACCTACAAAATGCTGAAATAGTTCCCCTTTTTTCTTTGTTGGACTAGGCCTGCTGTCAAAAAGGAATTTACACTCATACTTATATTTATTAATTATTACTTCATTTTTCTCTGTATATTTATTTATTTTATTTATTTCTTTTCCATTTAAAATTTTTATTCTTTTATTTTTGGCAAGTCTTTTAATTATATATTTGAAAAACGAAGATGATTTTAAATGAAGGTATTTTATTTTACTTTCGTTATGAATTATCTCATTATTATCAATCTTTATTTTAATAGAATCCCATGCTGTATCATATTTATTTGTAAAGATATTTTGTGGCGTATTCCAAAAACACCAATTCTTAACGCAGCCAATTTTTTTTTTCTTTTCAATTATAAGAATACTTTTTTTTGATTTCTCTGAGATTTCATTTGCCAAGATTAGTCCGGAAAGCCCAGCCCCTATAATTATTATATCAAATCTTTTTTTAGTTAAATTTAACATTTAATTTCTTCAGCATAAGTATTACTTTACTTTCAACCTTTTTTTTAAATGATACGTTTTTAGAAAAATATAGTTTGTAAATTGCTTTAAACGAAAAAAGAACTTTTTCAAAAAAATTTACGTATATTCTCTCTCTCCATATATTTCCTTTTTTGAATACTATTTTTTTGCCAATTCTTCTGTAAAGTTCTGCTGCTATTGAAATTGGTATTCCATATTTTTTTTTTAAAATATAGACAGAACTCCAAGCATTTTCATAAAATAAGTCTGCTAGCTTTAATAATACTAATAAATCATTTGATATTCTAATTTTTATACTTTTATTACTCAAAATTTTTTCTTTATCATTCTCTCTAAAACTTCTCATAGATTTGGGTATATAAATTCTATCCATCTTCAAATCTTCAGCAACATCTCTACTTATGTTAGTTAATTGCATTGCAATTCCTAGTTGTATCCCTCCTAAAATCATTTTTTGATCACTAAGATTGATGATTTTACAAAACATAAAACCAACTGTTCCCGCAACCTGATAACAATATTTAATTAATTGTTCAGAAGTTTTTACGTCGACTCTCCCCCTAAGATCATACTCAATACCTTTAATTAGTTCTATCGGAATACTTTTATTAATTTTATGTTTAATCATTATATTTATAAAGTTTCTAACAGCTGGAAAAGTTGATTTTTTTTTTTTAATTTGATTTTTTATTATTCTCAACTTTTTAAATGATTCAACTTTACTTAAATTAAGGTCATCACCTAGATCATCTAGGTATCTACAGAAAATATAGAGATTTTCAATATCTTTCTTTACTTTTCTTGGTAAAAAAACAGAAGCGAAATAAAAGGTTTTTGCCCGATATTTAAGCGTCAGGTTTTTGTCATTTATTTTCATTGAGAATTAAATTTTCAATAATTTTGGCAGAGCTTACAACTCCCGGAACTCCTGCTCCAGGGTGACTACCAGCTCCAGTAAAATAAAGATTTTTAAAATCTTCTGATTTATTATGAAACCTAAACCATGCAGATTGTTTAAAAATAGGACTTATAGAAAAACCTGAACCATAAGTTGATAAATAATCATTTTTAAAATTTTCTGGTGTCATATAAAAACAGACTTCTAGGTTTTTTTTTAATTCTGGCATTATTGTTTTTTCAAGTGCTAATAAAATTTTATTTTTATATTTTTCACCATTTTTTTTCCAATCTAAGTTTCCTTTAAGATTTGGTACGGGCGATAAAACATAAAAACAGTCACATCCTTTTGGTGCCATTGATTTATCTGTTGCGGTTGGTCTGTGAAGGTAGAGACTAAAATCATCAGCTAAAATTCTTTTTTTAAAAATATCATTTAACAAGCCTTCATATCTTTTTCCCATCCAAATCGTGTGATGAGCAATTTTTTTATATATTTTTTTTGTTCCAAAAAAAATAACAAATAGTCCCATCGAATAATCCAGACTATCTACACGTTTATTATTCCATTTTTTATTATAGGGAGTTTTAAGTAAGTTTTTATATGTATAGGTGGGGTCAGCGTTAATAATAATTTTATCAGCCAGAAAAGTTTTTTTTTTGTTTACTTCAACACCTATAGCTTCATTTTTTTTTGTAATTATTTTTGTAACTTCTGAATTCTTTTTTATGATAATCTTTTCCTCTAACATTAACTTTTTTAATCCATCAATAAGCGCACCTGTACCACCCATAGAATAATGAACCCCCCATTTTCTTTCAAGAAAATGAATCAGATTATAGATCGAGGTAGTTGTTATAGGGTTTCCACCTAATAAAAGAGGTTGTATACTCAAGGCTTGTTGTAATTGATTATTCTTAATAAATTTACCTACTAAACTAAAAACACTCAAATAACTTTTTAACACTAAAAGTGTTGGAAGTTGTTTTATCATAAACCAAAAGTTATGAAATGGAGTGAATGATAACTTTAAAAAACCAACATTAAAAATTTTTTCAGAGAATTGAAGGAGCTTTCTGTAACCTTCAACATCTTTGTGATTAAATCTTTTAATCTCGTTTTCTGTTTTCTTTAAGTTGTCTGAATAATCAAAAATTTTTTTATTTGATGAGAAATAAAACCTGTACCACGGATCTAACCTAACAAATTTTACATATTTCTTTCTATCCTTTTTGAATAATTTAAAAAGCTCGTCAAACAAAAAGGGTGCTGTTATAACTGTTGGACCTGCATCAAAGGTGTATCCTGATTTTTTAAAAACTCTTGCTCTACCTCCAATTTGATCCAACCTTTCTAAAATTGTGACTTGAAAACCAAGTTTTCTAAGTCGCAATGCTGAAGCAATTCCACCAAAACCGGATCCTACAACCAATGCTTTTTTTTTCATTAATGTACTTTAATTTTATCAGAAATCCTTAACAAAATATTCAAAATTACGAATTCTGTTATTTTGTTAAGTCCGTTACTTACTTTTCTAGATTTAAGTATAGCACCTTTTGATACTTTAATTAAATGCTCTATTGATTTTTCTATTATTCCTCTGCTTTTTATAATTTTAATCCAATTAAGGATATCATCCTCTGATATTGATTCGGATTTCTTGGTAAAAAATTCTTTAAGTAAAAATCTTTCGCCGCTTGTAGCCGTTTCTAAAAAATGCATTATTAAAACATTCATTTTTCCTTCTTTAAGATCTCTACCTGGCAGTCCTCTATCTTTGATACCAAGAAAGTCAGAGAGATCATCTTGTATTTGATAAGCTAATCCTGCTTCATATAGTGGCTTAAAGTTAATTTCATCAATATTTTTTTCACCATTTAAAATCATTATTAGTTTTATTGGCCAGCAAATTAACCCTCCTGTTTTGGCTTTAGCAGTAGATTCATACTCTTCCATTCTTAAATTAAGATTAGATCTCTCTAGAATTTCAATTGATTGGCCTTTTACAGTTTGTTTAATTATATAACTTAAATGCTCAATAGCCTTACATTTATTCTCAGAGTTACCTTTTATTTTAGATAATGCTTCAAATGAACCAGCAATGAAGTAATCACCCAGATTTATTGCTGTATGATCTCCAAACCTATTCCAAATAGTAGGGAGTCCTCTTCTTAGAAGATCTCTGTCCTGAAGGTCATCGTGAATTAACGAAGCATTATGAATAAATTCACAGCATATAGCTGCATAGATTGCGCTTTCATGATTTATCTTAAAAATATCTGCTGCCATAAGAGCTAATAATGCTCTAAATCTTTTCCCACCAGAATGAAGTTGATATTTTGCGCAATGCCCCATCCAAGAGTCATCACATAAAATGGTATTCATTTTTTTTTCAACTGATCTTAATTTACTTTTATATTTTGAGTTTAATAAAAATTTATGATTTATAGTCTTGGAAAGCTTATCTAATTCATCCCATGTAGAACATGAGCGAACAAAATCAAGATTTTCTTTAAAGCTTTTATAACTTTGATTTCTAAACATAACCAAAAAATAGGGGAAACACCAATGCGATGTTCCCCCTAAAAATATTAATTACATTATTTAGGCTTTTGAAGTATCAGATTTTGCTGCAGCCCAAATAATTACACCAAATGCTATCTTATTGATGTAATCAGCTAGGTTATAAACCCAGTTTAAAGTAGCTGCATCAGCACCTGCACCTGATAAATAACCTAGGAAATATCCAATAGGATAAATTGACCAACCAATGGATACAATCCATTTAAGTGCATTAAAAGCCGATTTCATACCCGCAGAATTACTTGCAGCACTAGCTTGAGCAGCCTCACCAGCAAATACTTCGTAAAGTATATAAATCCATCCAGCCATACCGATGATGAATCCTACAGTTGCATTAATGTAACCAGCTTCACCCATGAAACCACCAAGAAGCATTATAATAGTACCAATTAATAGTCTCCAGAAGATTCCAGCTGATGCAGCACCAACTGCAGCCAAAATCAAGTAAAATTCTATCATTTGAAGTGGTACGGTTAGCAACCAATCAATGTATCTGTAAACGGTAGGTGATTCGCCTGTAGAAACCCATACATCTCTCATATAGTAGTAGTGCACAGCAGCAATTAATGTTACTAAACCGGCTACTCTGACAGATGTTGCCCAATGCTTTGCAACACTGTTTGCTTCTAGGAAGAAGAAAGCAGTTGAAGCTACCATTGATACAGAAATTATCCAAAAAGTAACGCCAACGAAGTCTTCTGGTTTTAGCATATAATCCATATGTCTATCCTTTCGTAGTTAATATGTCTAATCACAATAATTTGTGACTAAATGTTATTACAAATAGAGTAGATGTATGGGCTATAAGCTAACTAAAGCTACCCAAAATCTCCCCATATACTCCGATATAGAATGACTTAAAACGAATTGAATTCAAGAAAAAAAACTTTTTTTTTTTATAAGTAACTGATTCTATTGATAAATAAATTGTAAATAAGTGGTAAGATAGCTATTATAGTAATAATTATTCTCATTTTTTTAAACCATAGGTTGTTTTCATTCTTCAAAATTGAGATATCTACATTAAGACACCAAAGTAAGCTTAAAATTACAGTTAACTGAAAAAATATTTTTTCTAAAAAAAACGAAATCCACAATAATATTACCGGAATCATTGGAATAGATAAAAATTTTTTTTTTGTATTAATGAGATTGATCCAATGCATACCACATAAAAAACTAGAAATGAGGGAACCATAAAAAAAACTCAGTAAATCAATATTTGGAAATAACTTAATATTATAAAAGTTAATTAAATAGATAATCAATATATCTGAGTAAAAAGGAATTACCCCTAAACTTGAAAGAAGGATTACTTTTTTTTTTACTGACAACATATCTTCTTGCCTGATTAAAATTTATCATTATCATAAAATTAAATT
>NZFP01000012.1 GCA_002689325.1 Rickettsiales bacterium | reverse complement strand
TATCATTACTGGAAGAAAAAATCCTTGAGATATTCTGGTATTTAATCGCTGCTTCATTGTGAAAAAACACGGGACCGAATAGAATCCTGGACTTGAAGAATGCCTCTGTCAAAATTCCAGAGGGAGCAAGGTTCTTACTATATCGTCTAGAGCTATTATGAGAGGGGTTATATTCGTATGTGTTGTTTACATTAGTTATAGGTGCGTTTTTTCTCGTACTAAAGCTTATTGGTGGCATACCAATTGCAGTACCATTATCAAACTCAGTCCTCTGATTAATATTCTCAGGGTTATGAGGCGAATGTAAAGGATTAACCATAAAAGAAAGATATCACTTTGCGAAATTTTAATAAAGCAAAAAATTTTTACCGAAATACAGAGAAGTCTTCTCTTCAATCACAAGACTCAATTGCCATTGTCAAAACCATGGTTGGTGAATTAAAAAAGTCAATGGACAAAGTGATTACTTCAACAGGTGTAGATAGTCAAAGACAATTTAGAGCTAAATATTTTAGCCGTTCGCTCGTTATTATTTATACCTTACAAACAACATTGGATTTTGAGAAGGGAGAAAATCTTGCAACTAAGCTTTTTCAGCTTTATGAGTTTTGCAGACAACAACTCATTAAATGTTTTAAAGAACAAGTTGTTGAAGGGGTTAAGAAAGCAATGAATGCCTTGGAGGAAATTTTTGTAATAAATAATATGAGAAATAATGAAAGATAAAATTTCCCAGTCAATAAAGTCTCAATTAGATAAATTGGAAAAAATATCTAACCAAATTTCTTTATTAATTTCAGCAGGTGAATACGGAAAAATAAGTCATCTTGATCAAATAAGAAAAAAAATTATTAATGATATGAATTCATGTAATTATTCTTATGACAACGATAATAAAAAAAGTGTTCTAAAACTAATCTCGCAAAATCAACAAATTATTTCCAAATTTAAAAAGTCACAAAGAGATAATCTTGCCAATATTTCCAAACATAAAAAGTGTACCCAGGCCTATCTAGCAACTTTTTAATTTATCTAAGTTAACTTAAATTTTTAGTTTAAATTTTCACACTAATGTTAATTTACTAAACTATAAATTAAATGCACATTAAAATAAAAAACTTAATTTGAAAAAATTACAATTCCGAAGGTTTGATAAAAAAATTTAATACGGCATTAGATTTTAAAATTTGGTGCCATTTCTCACAGTTAAAACTCACGTTAAATAAAGCGGATGTGTTATAAGACGTAATTGCATTATAGTAATATTTATTTTTACTACCACTAAAAAAACTGTTTATGGAATTAGATAGTAAAGGTTGATGAGAAACTATTAGGACTTTTTTTTTTTTGGCTTCTAACATCACGGTATCAAATATATCTACGTTTGATGTATGGTAAAGGTTGTCTAAAAAATTAACCAAAGGTTTATTAGGTAAATATTTTTCTATTATATTGAGTGTTTCTTTGGTTCTCTTAGATGGTGAACAGAATACCTCATCAAATGATTTTTTTTTTTTTCAGAAATTCACAAACTTTTTTTGTTTCATCAATACCTTGTAATGAAATAGGCCTACTCATATCATCACGAATAGAATTATCTAGATCAGTTCTAGCATGCCTTATTAAGGAAAGATTTAACATGTGAAAATTTTTAATTAAAATATTTATAATGTAATTTTTAAGTAATGTTAATGTCAAAAAAAAATTAAGCTCCCACTATGATAAAGGAGACTTCCAAGCCAATTTGTATTTAGAAGATGCAAAGAGAAAACCTAGTGTGGCGAAAAGTAAAAGATTTGGTGATGACGCTAGAAAACTAGTCAAACAAAAGGATGGAATAGATACATTCTTTGGGAGTGTCCATATTAACGATATTACAACTTGAATGATGAGGAAATACATTGACTATTTAAATTCAAATCGTAAAACGCTATTATTTTTTTCTTCTTTGAATAAACACTTAAAGTGTATCAATAAGATTTTGAGTTAGCATTTGAGTAAAGATATATTACTGAAATTCTAATCTTCATTTGAAATTTTTAAGTTGTACAGCTAAATCAACTAATTCTTTATTAAAACCATACATATGGGTATATTGAATTACTTGTTTCCCTATTAAGTTAAGTCGCTCTTTAAAATTAGGTATATTGCACGGTTTAATAAGTGGATCGTTAAATGAGTTTACATCTGATCGTTGAAACTCAAAGGCTAAACTAATTCTTGGACCAATTTCATGATTTTTCTTAGAAGTTGATCCCCAATGAACAACTCTTTGATTCCATATTAAAACGTCATTTGGCTCAGATGGAAGTGCTTGTATATCCGATAAATTTCCAGGAAAACCAAATTTTAGATCAGGTTGAACTTTATCATGATAAAATAAATCTTTATTAGCAGGCAGTACATACATACAACTATTCTCAGGAGTGGCTTTTGTCAAAGGTATCCATAAAGTTAGACTTTGAGGAGTAAAGTCGTCAAATAAAGACAATGGCCTATCTCTGTGTGGTTTCCATCCCGATTCTCCAGGAGATACATGCCATGCCCAAAAATCTGGAAGTAACAGATAGTTGTCGTCGAGAAGTCCTTTTAAAATATTTTTAATTTGACCCGGGATAGACCAAGGTTGATCGTAAATAAAAATAAAAACTGGAGGCAATCCCATTTTTACAATTGAACAAATAGCTTGATTTATTTGACATGTAGGGGTTTCAAGTCCAGGTTGTTTTAAGTGTAAAAAACCATCATCAATAATTTTTTTACTGAATAACTTTTTGTCATTATTTAAAAAGCCAATAGTTTTGGAATTCTCTTCTTTTTCAATACATAAGTTTGGAGATAATTGTTGCCAAAACTTTTTACTGAAATAATCTTTTGTTAATTGCTTTGGGGAAGTTTTTAACATTTTTTTCACTGAATATTGAATTTCTTGTTGATTTTGCATTAAAAACTTCTCGTATATTAATGATCTAGTAAGATCTTTTTAATATCAAGACACTTCAAATATTATGCCAGATGACTTTATAGTTTAAATTTGAAAATACTAGAAATTTTATTGGCATATAATTTGCTGTTTTCATCATATGAATCAATTAGTTCCAAAATACTATGATAAATTTAAATGTATTGGTTCAGAATGTCCTGAAACATGCTGCCAAGGTTGGCAAATCACAATTGACAAAGAAACATTTAATAAATACCAAAAAATAGATAATTTCAACCTTAAAAAAAAAGCTAATAAATTTGTTAAAAAATTACCGCAGGAGATAAAAGGTTTCTTTGCTGAAATAAAAATGCAAGAGGGAACTTGCCCTTTTCTTGGAAGTGATAAACTATGTTCGGTTCAGAAAGAATATGGAAATAGCTATTTATCATCTGCTTGCTCTCAATATCCAAGAAAAATTTCAGTTTATAATGAAAAAAAAATAAAAACTCTGGGATTGGGCTGTCCAGAATCCACTCGCTTAATTTTATTTAGTGAAGATTCCATGAATATCATTGAAGACAAATTTTACTCGGTAAAAAGATTTATAAAATTATATGATGATCGAAATATTAGTGAAATAAAGATTTTAGGTGAAAAAATTTTCAATCTCTGTTTTTCACTTATGAAAAATAAGGAATTTCCAATTATCTCAACGTTGTGTGTTGTAAAAAAACTTTTAGAGGAAAAGAAAAACTTAGAATTTTTTCCAGAAAAGCTTGAAACAATCTATAATTATTTATTTAGTCATTTTAAAAATGATAATTTTTTACAATTTGACAATGCTGGTTTAATTTTAGAATTCCTAAGAGAGTTTTATGTATTTGCAAATGAACAAAATAATAATGCTAAAGAGTCTTATGAAAAATTGTCTAAAAACTTTATGAATGTTTTACAAACAACTTTTGAAACATTAATTGATAAATCTAAAAAACTTGAGGATCAATATGGAGAATTTGGTAATACGAGAACTAGCTGTTTGCAGTTTCTAAGAAATGAATATCCTCAATTGTTTAGGAATTATTTTCTAAATGAAATTCTTTCTAATTGTACAATGTTTACAAGTAGAAAAGCATTTACAGAAAATAGGCTTGAGGTGAGTCTACTGGGTGCAATAATACCTCAACTATTAATAATAGGACAATTTTCTAAAAACAATCACACAATATCGCAAGATGATATTTCAAGAGCATTTTATCTTACCCATAAAAATATTGGTTTTTTTACAAAATTTACTGGAAATTTTGAGTTTACATTCAGAAAAAAGTTAAGTGATATTCTTAAAAAAATTGATGATAACAGTTCTTTCAATTCTTTATTATTTTTATTTGCTTAAAAATTCTTGGTTTAGAGAAGATATTTTAGATGCCAATAATCCAAGAATGAAATAGAAGCTAGCTTACCACAAACCCAACCAAAATGAAAAGTTCACTGGAGAAGATATCCAAAAGTATGAATAAAAAAATGAGAAATATTTTTGTTTGAATAGAATTATAAATCTTGAAAAAATGTATATTTATCATTGTTAAAAATAAAATAAAAAAAGTTAATCCAATTACTCAGGTCTCTAGCAGCAACTCTATAACAAAGTTATGAAAAAAATTGCAAAGAATTAGTTCTTAAAATAATTTCCTAATTTATTTCCATTTAATAGAACAGCCAGCACTGGCAATTTGATTTTTAGGTCCCATCTGTGTCCTTGATATTTGAATCATAGCATCAAGTAAATCATTTTTATCATTTACAAATTTTAAATTATTCATTTCGGCAATTCTTCCTCGGTATTGAAGTTCATTTTTTGAGTTATAACCGAAAAAATCAGGAGTGCAAACTGCTCCAAAATTCCTTGCAACACTCTGATCCAAATCAATTAAATAAGGAAAATTAAGTTTATTATCGTTAAAAAACTTCTTCATATTCTCAAAATTATCTTCTGGATATTTAATGGTATCATTAGGCATTATACCAACAGATGCAATTCCAAATTCAGTCATCTCGTTGACTGTGTAAACTAATTTTTTGGTAATAGCTTTGACATAAGGACAATGATTGCAAATAAAAAAAATTAATGTTCCATTTTTTCCTTTAATCATTTCCTGATCTATAAAACATTCATCAACATTCTTAAGTTTAAAGTTCGGCATTTTCTCTCCGTAATTACATAATGGTGATGATAATAGGGCCATATTATTCTCCTAATATGTGAAAAAATAATTCTCTACTTTTGGGATGATATCTATGTTCAAGAAGGAAAATCCCTTGCCAAGTACCAAGAAGCATTTCTTTATTTTTAATACTTATTGTTAAATTTGATTGTGTGATTAAACTTTTCAAATGAGCAGGCATATCATCCCTACCCTCTGTATCATGTAAATAATTACCTTCCGGAGCAATTTTTTTTAGGAAATTTTTAATATCCAACATTACTGTAGGATCAGCGTTTTCTTGAATCATTAAGGAACAACTTGTATGAAGAATTGAAAGATTCAGAAGACCATAATTAATGGCACTTTTCTTAATTATATCGTCAACTATTTTTGTAATATTAAAAATCTCAGATCCTTTGGTTTTTAAAACTATTTTTTCAATAAATTGTTTCATTTCAGTGACTTTATTGCTAATATTAGCTTACTCTAAATATATATCATTAAAGGGGATGTTAGAATGGCAAAAAAAGAAACTTTAAAAATTGATCCAAAAAAAATTAAAAAAGAAGATCTTCAAAGCGTGTTCTCAAATGTTTTAAATAAACTTAAATCTAAATAGTTAATGGAAAAAATATGGATTGAGTGTCAGAGATGTGGCTCAGTCTTTTGGGTATTTGCTGATGAACTAAATGCAATTTATCCCAAAAATAGAATTGACTACAAGATATGCACATCTTGTGAACGTCAACTTAATTCAAAAAAATAGTGTTAGATTATTTAACTTCTCTCTTAGATCAGATAAGCCTCTATTACACAATTGTTAAATTTCTGTTTTACTTTCTTGTGGGATCAATTCTTTTACTAATTTTGAAAAAAATTATTTCTTTTATAGGATTTTTATTAAACAAATTTGACAAAACAACTTTATTGGAAAACTTAAGATTTTTTTTTAATATCATAATTTTTGTTATAATTTCTATACTTATCGGATGGATAGTTGTTATGATTACTACAAAAAAAATACTTTAAATAAAATGCGTCTGGCACTTCAATTTTCATATATTCTAATTGGATTAAGCTATTCCTTTTTATTATTAAATAAAATTTATTTTGGTATTTCTTTGTTAACAGGGATTATTTTAATGATGATTCTGAATCGTCCAAATAAAATTTGTTTTCACTTTTCCAATACGAAGATTAATTATTTTTTTTATACCTTTTTGTTTTTCTTAAGTTGTTCAACATTTAATTCAATAATATTTGCCAGATCAATCAGTGTAGCAATTTATTTAATCTTATTTATACTTTTGGGATTAAATCTATTTTTTTATATTCAGAAAAAGCCTGAGGTTTTTGAAAAAATCATAAACATTCTAATAATTTCAATTATCCTAAATATATTAATTATTTTCTTATATTACTTAATAAATTTCGAAACTTATACATTAAGGTTTAAAGGAATATTAAACATCATAACAATCCTTGTGTTAATTTTGACTTTTTTCCGTAATAAACTTTACCTCTATTTGCCTATAATTTTTCTTATCCCATCACTTATTTTAAGTGATTCTAATGCCCCTCTTTTAGGAATTTTATGTGGATTATTTTTAAATTTATTTTTTTTCTTTACCAATAAAATCCAGTTTTTCAAAAAAACAGCTGTTTTTTCTCTCTTTACATTTTTTTTCGTTTTCTCATTTTACAATCTCAATAATTTACCTACCAAATTTGATGAAGAATCGATTAATAACATTGAATTTAAAATTCCAACTTCATTAATTGATCCCCATCGCCAATTTATCTGGGGGTTTAGTTTAGAAAAATTTAAAAATAATCCATTATTTGGTTATGGAGCTGATACTTCAAACTTTATAGATGACAGTCAAAAAATTATTGGACATCAAGCAACAGGTGATATGACATTTATTCCAAGTCACCCTCATAATTTTTTTATTGAAATACTACTAGAGCTAGGAATATTGGGATTTTTTTCATTTATACTTTTTATATTTTTTGTAAATTACGAGATTTTCAAAAAAGCTAATAACAGAGAAAAATTTTATTTAATTTTTTTTAATGGTTACTTTTGGGGGTCGTCTCTTGTAAACTTTTCTTTCTGGTTAGGTTGGTGGCAAGGAAGTTATTTTTTCATTTTAAGTCTGATTGCTACACAAATATTCTTAACAAAAAAAGATTATAAAAACTCTTAGTAATTTTTGAAGTCATTCTATTTGATATTTTGGCACATAAAATGCTTATTTAGATTAACTTTGAAAATTTTTATAATGTTATCTGTTGTTATTCCATCATACAATGATGCCAAAAATATTTCTTTAGCTATTGCTTCAGCCGACCAAATTAAATATGTAAACGAAATTATTGTGGTTGATGATTGTTCGACTGATAACACAAAGTCTTTAATCAAAGAAATATCTATTAACTGTAAAAAAATTAAATATTTTAAAAATTCAGTAAATAAAGGCTCTGGTCTTACTTTTTTAAAGGGACTTAAAAATATCACTAATAATTATGTTATTATGCTTAATTCTGATGATTTTTTTTTACCTAAAGCAATTGAAAAATTATTTGAATATACAATGAATAATAGGCTTGATTTGGGTTATGGAAAAATGGCTATTAAAAAAAAAACCGGAATTCATCAGTACTACCACCCAGGATACAAAAATAATAACTACATTAAAAATAAAAATGAACTAATAGATTTATTAGTCTTTGATATGTATATTCCTTCTTTTGGAGCAATAATGAATTATGGTGAAATTAAAAAATTTTATAATAAAAGTTATTATCAAAAACTTAATAATAATTATGGAAAATCCTTTAAGGCACATGATTATGACCTTTTTTTAAACCTAGCTAAAAGAAAAAAAAAAATTGGATTCTATAACGAGATAGTATGTGTATGGTGTAAAAGTCAAAACTCTCAATCTGGTTTAAAATATTTTGAGTCGGGTGATGCATGTTTTGAAAGTGCTTTTTTGTTTAACAAATATTTTCGAAAAGAACCTTTTTCCAACGAAACTCTATCATCAATAGAATTAAGAATTAAAGGAAAATACAAACATATAAAAAAAAATCCTAAATCTATGAATTTATATAAGCATTATGAAAATTTTCTTTTAAATATAGCAAGCATGAAAAAGTTAAATTCTTAAAAAAAATAATCTTTAGCATTCTCGACTTCTTGAATTAGTTCTATTGTTTATTTTTTTTAAAAATTAAATACATTATGTCTTTGGGCAAAAAAAATTGTAAGAAAAAGAACATAGAAATAAAAATTGTAAAAATGAAACTTAAAAATATACTTTTATACAAATTACGAAATCTTTTAAAGTTATTAAATTCAAATGTTTCCAAACTTCCTGCCTCCAGCAAACTAAATCGGTTTTTTAAAAATAATTTAGTAAGGTTTGACTTATTAAAATAACTTAAATGCGGTGAACTAGTGTTTTTTTGCCAAAGCCTATCATAAAACTTATTTATTTTAAATCTCAACAAAAACCTTGAGATCTTAAATATTATTCCATCTGACGTTGGGAGGTTCAGTACTATCAATCCATCATCTTTAAGAACTAGGCTTACTTCTCTAATCACATCATTTATCATTTCTAAATGTTCAAAGACATCGTTAAAAACTATAATATCAAAAATCAAATTAGTATTGATTGGTTTGGGTAAGTGAACTTTTAAAATCTTTTCTCCATAATTTGATTTTAATCTTAAAAAACTTTTATGATATGCCTCAGAACCAGTTATATCTATATTAGCAATATTACACTCTTCTATGAAATAACCGTCACCTGAACCAATTTCTAAAATTTTAGGGTTAGGATTGTATTTCAATAATTCTTTGATAAGTTTTTTAAAATTTTTTCTTCGTAAATTTTCTATTCCTTCAATATCTTGTCCTGCTGAAGAATTCAAATTTGAGAAAAAATAATTACAACTTCTACATTTGAATGAATAAAAATTAATTTTTTTAAGTTTTCCATTACAAACCTGACAAAACATAATTAGTCAAAGCCTTTCAATATTATTCAAATTCAATTGTACCAGGTGGTTTTGATGTATAATCGTAACACACTCTATTAATTCCCTTAACCTTATTAATAATTTCATTAGAGCAGGTTTCTAAGAAATTATTTGAAAATTTATATGATTCAGCAGTCATTCCATCTACTGAAGTAACAGCTCTTAATACACAAATCTGCTCATAAGAACGACCATCACCCATTACCCCTACAGTTTTGGTTGGAAGTAAAACACAAAAGGCTTGCCAAATTTTGTCATAAAGACCATGTTCCGTTATTAAATTTAAAAAAATAGAATCAGCTTCTTGTAATATCTTTATTTTTTTTTTACTTATTTCTCCTAAAATTCTTATGCCTAAGCCAGGACCAGGAAAAGGGTGTCTGTTTACAAATTCTTTTGATATTTCAAGCTCCTTACCAAGTTTTCTAACCTCATCCTTGAAAAGTTCTTTTAGGGGTTCCAATAACTTAAATTTAATTTTTTTTGGGAGTCCTCCTACATTATGGTGAGATTTGATAGTTACTTTTGAGTCACCAACCTGAGATAAAGACTCAATAACATCTGGGTATAAAGTTCCCTGAGCAAGAAATTTAATATCAGTCTTTTTTTTTGAATAATTTTCAAAAACTTTAATAAATTGCTTACCAATAATTTTTCTTTTTTTTTCAGGATCAGACACACCTTTGAGTTTTTTTAAAAAAATCTTTGAAGCATCTATTACATCTAAAGAAATATTATAATTTTTTGTAAATAACTTTTTTATAAACTCAACTTCATTCTTTCTCATCAAACCAGTGTCAACAAACACACATTGAAGTTTATCCTTAATGGCCTTGTGGACAAGAACAGCAGTAACGGTGGAGTCAACACCACCAGACAAGGCACATAAAACTCTATCTGACCCAACTTCATTTTTAATTGACTTAACAACCTTAGTCTTGAATTTATTCATGGTCCAATTTTGTTTGCTTCCACATATATCTATAACAAAGTTTCTTAAAAACTTACTTCCATTTTGTGTATGCACTACTTCAGGATGAAACTGAACTCCAAAAATTTTATTTTTTAAATTTTGAATAATCACTGAACTACAATTTTTACTACTTGCTAAAATTTCAAACCCATCTGGCAATTTAATGACTTTATCACTGTGACTCATCCATACTCTATACTGATGAGAAATATTGTAAGCATTCTTAAGTAATGGTGAACCTTTAAGGATTTTTATTTTAGTTTTACCAAATTCTCTTTCATTTGATAACTTAACTTCACCACCAAAATCTCTACAGATTAATTGCAGTCCATAACAGACCCCCAAAATAGGTATATTCAGTTTGTAAACAAATTTTCTAATTTCAGGTGCATTTTCGTTACCTACTGAACTTGGTCCACCAGAAAAAATTAGTCCTTTCACATTGTTGTTTTCAAATGTTTCTTTTTTTAAATTCTGAAAAGGAATTATCTGGCTAAAAACTCCAAAATCTCTTATTCTTCTTGCAATAAGCTTTGTAACTTGTGAACCAAAGTCTACAATAATTATATTTTCATTCATTTATTAATTTGATAATTTGGTGACTCTCGAGTTATAGATATTCCATGTACATGACTCTCATTGAGCCCTGCTGATGTAATTCGAACCAGTTCTGTATTTTTTTTAAAATCTTTAATATTTTTATTTCCAGTATATCCCATAGAGGCTCGCAAACCTCCGGTAAGTTGCTCAATAACTTTTTCAACAGGACCGCGATAAGGTACTCTTCCCTCAACACCTTCTGGAACAAACTTCTCATTATTTATTACTTCCTCCTGAAAATATCTGTCAGCCGACCCTCTTCCCATTGCAGACAATGATCCCATACCTCTATAAGATTTATACGTTCTACCATTAGAAAGAAATATTTCACCTGGTGATTCATCAGTTCCTGCAAACAAGGACCCTATCATTACAACATCTGCTCCAAAAGCAATGGCTTTTGCGATATCTCCTGAAAATTTTATTCCACCATCAGATATAATTGGTATTTTGTATTTTTTAGCAACTTTAAAAGTTTCAGATATAGCATGAAGCTGAGGAACACCAATACCAGCTATTATTCTTGTGGTACATATAGAACCGGGACCTATCCCAACTTTAATTGAATCTGCCCCCCCTCTTATTAAATCATTAGCTGCTTCGGATGTAGCTACATTTCCAACAATAACTGGTAGATGAGGATAGTTTTTTTTAATTTTCTTCAAAGTATCAATCACATTTTTTGTATGACCATGGGCTGTATCAATTACAACAACATCAACACCTGCTTTAACTAAGTATTGAACTCTATCTAACCCTTGTTCATTTCCAACACCAACCGCTGCCCCAACAAGAAGTCTACCCATTTTATCTTTTGAAGCGTTGGGAAATTTCTGAGCCTTTTCTATATCTTTAACTGTAATCAATCCAATACATTTGTAATTTTTATCTACAACTAATAGCTTTTCAATTCTATGTTGATGAAGTAGTTTTTTAGCATTTGCCATTGATATATTCTGCTGAACGGTAACTAAGTTCTCTTTAGTCATTAATGATTCAACTTTTTGATTCATATTTTTTGCAAATCTTATATCTCTGTTAGTAATAATGCCTGCGAGCTTTTTACTTCCAGTTTCAACAACTGGAATACCAGAAATGTTATATTTTTCTTTAATTTTAAATGCGTCAGAAAGTAAACTTTCAGGATTAATAGTGTAGGGGTTTATCACCATTCCTGATTCAAACCTTTTTACAACGTTAACTTCCTCTGACTGTTTTTTTATATCAAAGTTTTTATGAATTATTCCAAGTCCACCCATTTGAGCCATTTTGATGGCTAAAGAAGATTCTGTAACAGTATCCATTGCTGCAGAAATAAGAGGAATCTTTAATTTTATGGATTTGGTCAAGTTGGTAGACAAATCTGCATCTGAAGGCTTGATTGATGATTTAGCGGGAACAATTAAAACATCATCAAAAGTTAGTGCCTCTTTTAAATATTTCATAGAATAATTTAAACTAATCAATAATATTTTAAAACTACTTATTTTTAAATTATTTTTTCTGAGCTATCAAATACATTTCAGGAGACTCTTTACGTGAAGCTTTTGGTTTAAAATTTTTAATATTTTTAAGTGATCCTTTCATACTATTCATTAAATCACCTTGCATTCCTCCCTGAAAAATTTTTATTACAATAAAACCATCATTTTGAAGTAACTGATTTGAAATAAAAATGACTCTCTCAACTAATGATAAAATTCTTAGATGATCAACTTTTTTATTTCCAGTTGAGTTTGGTGACATATCACTCATGATCAAATCTATTTTTTTTTTAAAAAAAGTTTCAATGTAATTTATTACTTTATCTTCAAAAATATCACCTTGATAAAAACATACTCCTGGAATAGCTTCAATGTTAAGTTTATCAACACCTAAAATCTTTGTTTCAACTAAACTAAATTTTTTAGATACTTGCAACCATCCTCCTGGCGCACATCCTAAATCTAAAATATTTTTACTAGAATTTAAAAAGTCAAATTTTTCATTTATCTGAATCAATTTATATGAGGATCTGGAACGAAATCCTTCTTTTTTTGATTTTAATACAAATTCATCATTGATATGCCTGTTAAGCCACTTACTACTTTCTTTTTTATGTTTCTTTTTTAATTTTAACTTCATAATTCATCAACTATAGCATCTCTTAACCCTTTACTTGTTGTTATGATTTTTTTTATTGGAATATTCTTTATTATGAAGAGTAAAATTTCAATACCACTTTTAAGTAATTTATGCTTATCCTTTATACAAGGATGACTTTTTAAATCACTAACACTTAATTTTTTGACATAGTTTATAGTATTTATCACTTCTTCAGATGACATCTCAAAACCTTCAATCTTTAAAGGGTTATAAAAAGGAAGGTTTTGAAAAATTGAGCATAAAGTCGTCATTGTACTGCAGGATCCAATCGAGATAAATTTATCAGAAAGACTTTTGTTTATATTATAAAAGTGAGAAAAATGATCAGATAGCTTTTTTTTAACAAAATCCTCTCCATAAATGTGAATTTTTTCTTCTAAATTAATTACTCCATATGAAATTGAGGTTGTTTTTAAATAAGATGAATCAGGTTTAAAAAAAGTTATTTCTGTACTTCCACCTCCAATATCAAATAATACTCCACATTGTCTTATTTTTTTTTTATACATTCTACAACTTTTCAAACAAAGTCTAGCCTCTTCTTCTGATGAAATAATATCAACATTAAGGCCTGATGATTCTTTTACTTTATTTATAAAAAATTCTGGATTAATAACTACCCTGCAAGCCTCAGTTGCAACACATCGGTAATCTGAAATTTTTAGTTCGTCAATTTTTCTTTTAAAAAAAACTAAACAACTCAACGTTTTTGATATATTTTCATTATTAAACTCATTATTGAAAGATAGATTTTTAATTAAATTAGTTGGTTTTGATTGGTTAAAAATAACTTTTTTTCTAACTAAATCTTTTTCAACAACCGTCAACCTGCAGTTATGACTCCCAATATCAATTGCGGCTATTTTTTTGTTTTTTTTCAATACAGCAAGACTTTAAAGAATTTATTTCTATATTATTAACTATAATATATTAAATCAACAAAGTAACTTTCATAACTAAAATGAAGATATTAATAATAAGTTTTTTTCTTTTACTAACTTCGGTGTTTCTATTTTTGAAAGATGACGATGTAAGTGATGAATTAATTCTAGAAGAAACAAAAAAAGAAGTCGTAGTAAAAAAATTAGTAAAAAAAAACTTTGAAATAAAACTTAAGTTTAGTGGATTCACAGAAGCTTCGAGAATAGTAATTTTAAAATCACAGGTTGAAGGTAAGATAAGCAGTAAATTTTTTGACAAAGGCAAAGCCTATAAAGCCGGAACACAGTTAATACTTATAGACCCTGAAGATAAAATTGCTAAGCTCAAAGAGATGGAAGCTTTATTAAATCAAAGAAAAAAAGAATATGAGGTTGCTGAAAATTTATTTAAAAAAGGCTTTAGATCTGAGGTCAAACTTAGCGAGTCGAGAACAAACTTTGAAAAAGCTCTTGCACTTTATGAAAATAGTCAAGTAAAGCTGAATAACACAAAAATATTTGTTCCTTTTGATAGTATTGTTGAGGAAAGTTATGTCGAACTTGGTGATTATTTAAAAAAAGGAGACCCAATTGCTAAAGTTGTAGATTTGAACCCAATTTTCATATCAATTAATGTAACAGAAAAAGAAATTGATAAAATTAAAAAGGGACAAAAAGCGTCAGTAAAAATTTTAGATAGTTTTTATGAGGGAAAAGTTAACTACGTCTCTCGGACAGCAGACAAACTTACAAGAAACTTCAAGGTACAAATTAAACTTTCCAATCCAAACAATATAATAATTAGTGGTTTATCATCAGAGATAGAAATTGGAACAAAAAATGATAGTGCTTTCTTCATCTCCTCATCTCTAATTAGTCTTGACAGTCAGGGAATTTTGGGAATAAAAATAATTCTAGATTATAAGGTATCTTTTCTTCCGATTGAGGTTTTAAGTGATGTTGGTAGTGGTTATTGGATAAAAATAAAAAAACTTATTGCTCAAGATATTTTAATTATAACTCAGGGAAATGAGTATGTAAAAGAGGGTGATTTAATAAGTTTTACATTCGAAGAAGATGCTCAATAAATTTTTAAAATCATCTAAGTTAATTCTAACAATTCTATTCTTTTTCGTTATATATGGACTTTATCAATATAATACTTTACCAAAAGAATCAGATCCAGATATTAGTTTACCAGTAATATATATATCTTTAACCCATAAAGGAATTTCTCCCAAGGATTCCGAGAGGCTTCTTGTAAAACCTATTGAAAAGGAATTAAAAAACATTGAGGGATTAAAGAAAATAACATCTACCTCTTATCAGGGAGGAGGAAATGTTGTTTTAGAATTTGATGCTGGTTTTGACTCAGTAAAAGCAATGTCAGACACAAGAGAAAAGGTTGACTTAATTAAAAACAAGCTACCTAATGATTCTGAAGAACCAAGAATTTTTGAGGTAAATTTATCTAGATTTCCAGTTTTAGCTATTGGTATTTCCGGAGATGTGGAAAATCGTTCACTAAATAATATTGCCAAGAGATTAAAAGAAGATATTGAAACAATCTCTGAAGTTTTAGAAGTAAAGGCACTGGGAGAAAACGAAAGAATTATTGAGATAATTGTAAACCCTAGAATTGTTGAGACCTATGGATTAACAAATAAAGATGTAGTTTCCTCAATAGCCAAAAGTAACTTTATGGTAGCTGCTGGAACCTTGAGTAATGAAAAAGGAAGCTTTAATGTTCAAGTCCCAAGTCTAATTGAAAACAGAAAAGACTTGTTAAATATACCTATTAAATCTAATTCTAATTCAGTAATTACTTTGGGTGATGTTGCTGAGGTAAGAGATACATTCAGAGAAAAAGTTGGATATGCAAGAAACAATGGTGAGTCAGCTATAATTTTAGAAATATCAAAAAGAACAGGAGAGAATATAATTGATGTAATAGAAAAAATAAAAAAACTTGTTCTTCAAAAGAATTATATTCCAGACTTTGTGCGCATAGACTTTTTTCAAGATGAGTCAGAAAAAATTGTATCAATGGTCAATGATCTAGAAAATAATGTGATTCTCGCAACATTAATAGTTTTTTTAGTCATTTATTCTTTTATGGGAAAAAAATCATCAATCCTTGTTAGTCTTTCTATTCCTTTTTCTTTTTTAATGTCGATGATCATATTGTCATTTTTTAATGTCACAATTAACGTTGTAGTGCTATTTGCTTTAATACTGTCTGTAGGGATCTTGATTGATGGGGCTATCATTGTTGTTGAATATGCAAATCGAAGGTCCAGCGAAGGACTTAGTAAAAAAGAAGTTTTTATACTATCGGCTAAACAGATGTCAATTCCAGTAATTGCATCAACATCAACAACATTAGCAGCATTTTTCCCATTAATATTTTGGCCTGGAATTGCAGGTGAATTTATGTTTTTTCTTCCTGTAACTCTACTTGCAGTTTTAACATCATCATTAACAATGGCTTTAATCTTTATTCCAGTTGTTGGACAAATAATTGGAAATGATAAAGAACTTTCACAAGAAAAAATAAAAAACCTTAATCTTCTAGAAAAAGGTGACTTATCGAAAATTAAAGGTATTCAAGGAAGATATTTAAACTTTATGGATTACACACTTGAAAATCCAAAAAAATTAATTTTTCTGACAATTACCATACTAATTTTTATTCAAACAGTATATTTAAAGTTAGGTAAGGGTTTTGAATTTTTTCCTCCAATAGAACCAGACTATGCAGAAATTGTTATCCACGCTAGAGGAAACTTCTCTGCCTTAGAAAAGGATGATATTGTAAAAAAAATAGAGAAGGAAGTTTTAAAAAATCAATATATAAAAAATATTTATTCAAGAAGTGGAATTGTTAAAGGAGATACTAGAAATGAATCTGAAGATGTTATTGGCTCAATTAAAATTGAATTAACCAATTGGAAACAAAGACCACAATCAAGATATGTTATTGATGAATTAAAACATTCAACAAAAAAATTTCCTGGAATTTATATAGAATTTATTGAAAAACAAGATGGACCACCTAAAGATAAGGATGTTGAAATAGAAATTGTAAATAATAACTCTCAAAAACTAACCAATGATACCTCAACAATTTATACATTTTTAAAAAAAAAAAATTGGGTTAAGAATATAGATACTGATCTCAATATTCCCGGAGTGGAATGGGAATTGTCAATTGACAGAGTTAAGGCAGAAAAACAAGGGGTAGACATAGAAATGATAAGTAATTCTATCCAAATGTTAACTCATGGTTTAAAAGTTACAGATTTCATGCCTGGTGACAGCAATGAAGAGGTAGATATAGTAATTAGATTTGAAAAAGCCTTTAGAACTCTTGACGAATTAGATAAAATATTTATTGAAGGAAAAAATGGTTCAGTTTCACTAAGTTCATTTATAAAAAGAAGTGCAAAAAAAAAAATCGGTAATATTTCGAGATATAATTTACAAAGATCTAAAAACATTAAATTTGATGTTATAGAAGGTGAATTACCTAGTAATAAAATTTATGAATTAAGGCAATGGTTAGTAAAACAAAAATTATCATCTAAAGTTATATTTACTGGTCAAGAAGAGGATCAGATTGAGGCGAAGATTTTTTTAACAAAGGCCTTTTTTATAGCAATTTTTTTAATAACCATAATATTGATAGCTACATTTAACAGTTTTTATTTTTGCTTTATTATTTTATCCGCAATAATTTTTTCTACAATTGGTGTAATGATAGGTCTTTTATTATCTGGAAAACCGTTTGGTATAATAATGAGCGGTATAGGAGTAATTGCATTAGCAGGTATTGTAGTTAATAACAATATTGTGTTATTAGATACTTACAAAGAACTTAGAAAAAAAGGTGAAAACATTAAAAATGCAATACTTAGAACAGGTGCTCAAAGGTTACGACCAGTGCTATTAACTACATTAACTACATTTTTTGGGTTAATACCGATGGCCATAGGTTTAAATATTAATTTTATTGAACTTGAATTAAATTTTAATAGCCCAAGTTCACAATGGTGGCTTCAACTTTCTAATGCAATTGTTTTTGGTGTCATGTTTTCATTTGTTCTTACTTTAGTGATAACGCCTTGTTTAATTATGATAGGTGAAACAAGTAAGTTTTTTAAATCTTTTTAAAGTCATAAATAGCTAGAGGAATACTCATATAATACGTAGTTATTAAAATTATCATAGCCAACCAAAAATCAGTAAGAAGTAATGAGAGAAAACTAGCCAATAATATTATAACAAAAGGTAGAAGCTTTTTTTCAAATTTAATCCCTTTTAAAGAATATGTTGGTACATTAGAGATCATTAATATTGATGGAATAATTAAATAAAATTTAATAAAATATGCGTTTATAAAAAAATCAATATTAAATCTAAAATTAAACATTAATGGGAGAAGTGTTAACCCAGCTGCAGCAGGTGTTGAAATACCTGAGAAGAACTTTATTTTTTTTGAATCCGATTGAGTTTCATGTGAAGAAATATTAAACCTTGCTAATCTAGAAGTTGAACATATGGCATAAAAAATAACCATTGCCCACATACCTTGAATAGACATAGACTCAGACCATAGATAAACAATGATAGCGGGAGTAACACCAAAGCTTATTAAATCAGATAAAGAATCAAGTTCAATACCAAAATTTGAGTTAGACTTAAGTAATCGTGCAATTTTTCCATCAATATTATCAAGAAAAGAAGCAAAGATTACTAACGATACTGAAATTTCCCATTTATTCTCAATAGCAAACTTGAGAGCTGTAAGGCCTAAGGTTAATGAAATGAATGTAAATAAGTTGGGAATTAAACTTCTTAAAGATAATTTTTTCATGTCAGTTTATAGGATAGAATTATTTTGACTTTGTTAAATTAAAATCGGCTATAATAGTTTCTCCAGAAATTGAAGTCTGTCCTTCATTCACTAATATATTAAAGTTTTTGGGAAAATAAACATCTACCCTACTTCCAAAACGAATTAGCCCATATCTTTGTCCCATTGTGACTGATTCATTTTCAGTCAAGTCGCATTTGATTCTTCTTGCAATAAGCCCTGCAATTTGGACAACGTAAATAAACACTCCTTTTGAAACCTCAACTTTTACAATCATTCTTTCATTATTTTCACTCGATTTGTCCAATGATGCATTTAAGAAAGTTCCTGGAACATATTTCAACCATATTACTTTTCCTGACATTGGAATTCTGTTAACATGAACATCAAAAACATTCATGAATATAGAGACTTTATTTAAATCTAATTGTTTATTGTCAATTAAATTCTCCGGGCTTTTTGACAAACCAGAAAATACTATTTTACCATCTGCAGGTGAAATAAGTACATTTGTTTTTTTAGGAGTAACTCTTTCAGGATCTCTAAAAAAATAAACACACCACAGTGTCAAAATGAAACCAATCCACCCTAAAAAATCGGAAATTAAAGACAGAATAAATGCAACTAAAGCAAATAAAATTATAAATGGGTATCCAGCAGAATTTATTGGAGGTAAAAAATTTTTTAAATCCTCTAACTGACTAATTAAGCTTTCAAAACTAGATTTTTTTTTTTCATTCATTTTCAATTATTTTTTAGGTTGGGTATATTAAAAACTTGACCAGGGAAAATAAGATCAGGGTTTTTAATTTCTTTAATATTATTCTTATAAATTTCGGAATAGTAAATTCCTCCACCTAATGTTTTTCTTGCAATTCTCCAAAGACTATTACCATCTTTCACAGTAATTTCTTTTTCAAGAATGAAGTCTGGATCAATTTTTTCATCAAAAATTCTCGTTTTCAACTTAATTTTTTGTCCTTCAATTTCTGTAGTTATCATTAAATGATTATCAATAAGCTTAAATTTTTTCAATTCCATTTTCCAATTACCATTTTTATCTGATAGAGAATCTTCAACAAAATTATTAGAAAAAAATAAGCTTACAGTAGAGTTCGGTTTAGTTCTTCCAGTCAATGTTAGACTGTTATTGTCAAGTTGTTCAACAATATCTAGTGTTAAACCAAGAATTTTTTCATTATTATTAATAATTTCAATAGTGCTATTTTTCGAGAATTTAAGAATTTTAGATGATGAATCATGATTTTTTTCCCTTAATATAATAATGTTCTGTTTAGAAAAAAATTCATCCTCTCCGTTATAGTGCTTTAAATTAAATCTTTTTATTCCTTCAGTTAAAGGAGTATCACTGATCCATACCCAATCACCGTTTGAGTCAGAAAAAACTGATGCTAAAGTTTCATTCCCATCTAAAATATCAACTTTAATATTTGGAATTGTTTTACCAGCCATAACAACATCACCATTTTTGTCTAGTCTTACTATGTCAAATGTTAGATCAATATTATCTTTATTTGAAGAGAATTGATTGAACTCTGATCTATCTTTGCTATCTGATTCAGAAATATTATGCTTATCTATTTGTCTTAAATTTGAAATAGGATAAATTAAATAAACAAAAATTGCAGAACTAATAAGTACTGACAACAATAAAAATTCTTTTTTCATTTTAATAATATTTTTAATTTAATAATATAACTAAATTCTTATATTCCACCATCTTTATTTTTATGAATTTAAATGTAGCAGTTTTTTTAGGATCTAAATTAGGTAAGGACTCAACAAATCTTAAATTAATAAAGGACTTTTCAGAATGGTTTGGTTCAGAAAACCATAATTTAATCTTTGGGGGTACGGAAACCGGTTTAATGCTTGAACTTGTGAAAAATCTATCAAAAAAAAATTCACAAATTATTAGTATTTTTACCAAAAACCTATATGAAGAGTCTCCTAAATCCAAATATTTCTCTGAAATAATTATTACAAACGATCTCTCTTCTAGAAATGACTTAATAATTGATAAATCTGATGTTTTTATCGCTCTACCCGGAGGAGTGGGAACATTAAATGAAATTCTTGAAGTTATCAATAAAAACCTTCTAAATGAAATTAATAAAAAAATTTATTTAATAAATGATAATTTTTTTTGGACACCTCTTGAAGAATTGTTTAAAAGTCTGATTAAGAACAAGTTATTAGATCAACAGAAACTAAAAAAAAACTTTAAAGTATGTAAACTAAAAGAATTAAAGACTGAATTTAAAAAAATATATGCCAAAGATACAAGTTAAAAACGAAGTTGTCGATATCACTGGTGATGAAATGGCAAATGTTATTTGGGAAAAAATAAAAAATGAATTAATTTTACCTTTTCTCGATATAAAATTAATTACATTCGATCTTGGAATTATCAACAGAGACAAAACATCTGATAAAGTAACTTTTGAAGCTGCAAAAGCAATAAATAAATACAAAACTGGGGTTAAGTGTGCAACTATAACACCAGATGATAAAAGGGTTAAAGAATACAATTTAAAAGAAAAGTATCCTTCACCTAATGGGACAATAAGAAATATAATAAATGGTACAATATTTAGAGAACCTATAATTCTTAAAAATATTCCAAAATTTGTCAATCATTGGAATGAACCAGTTGTTATTGCTAGGCATGCATTTGGAGACATATATAAATCAAAAGAAATTAGTATTAAAAAAAAAGGAAAATTGTATTTAAGATTTGAAAGTTTTGATAAAAAAGAAGTGATAAATGAACATATCTATGATTTTTCATCACCTGGTGTTGCTTTAAGTTATTTTAATATCGATAAATCAATAAACGAATTTGCACTTTCATGTTTTAATTTTGCGTTAAATAGAAAAATTCCCTTGTATCTTTCAACAAAAAATACAATTCTTCAACAATATGATGAAAGATTTAAAAAAATTTTTGACAACCTTTATGAAAAAAAATATAAACAAAAATTTTTAGAAAATAATATTTCTTATCAACATAGATTGATTGATGACATGGTTGCTTGTTTAATGAAATGGAGTGGCGGTTTTTTGTGGGCTTGCAAAAATTATGATGGTGACGTTATGTCAGATCTTGTCGCTCAAGGATATGGTTCTTTAGGGCTAATGAGTTCAGTTTTGTTAAGCCCTGACGGTAAAATTCTAGAAACTGAAGCTGCACATGGAACTGTAACCAGTCATTATTTACAACATAAAAATGGATTAGATACTTCAACAAATCCTATAGCTTCAATTTTCGCATGGTCTAGGGGATTAATTCACAGATCAAATTTAGATAAAAATAAAAGATTAAAAAACTTTGCTAAAAATTTAGAAAAGGTTTGTATTCAAACAATTGAAAGTGGTTACATGACAAAAGATTTGGCTTTAATGGTGGGCCCCGATCAAAAATGGATAAATACTAACCAACTCTTTGAAATTATAAGTAAAAAATTAGCTAAACAATAGTTAAAATAAAACTCTTTAATTCATCAAATTTTTTAGAAAATGGTGCTCCGCCTTGAGCTAAGTCATTTCTTCCTCCCCCTCCTTTTCCACCTAAAAATTCTACAATTTTCTTCAATAGCTCAACTGCATCATATTTTTTTTGAAAACTATTTGTAATTGATACCACTAAAGTAATTTTATCATTTTTTTTACTAACTAATATAATAATACCATTTAAAAAATATTTTTTTATTTCATCAGAAAAGTTTTTTAAATCACCAGGTTCATTAATAGTATTATCAAAGTAAATTTGAGGGTCACTATCAATAATTTCTTTTTCAGAAAAAATAATTTTTTTAGCTGATCCTTTTTTTAACTTATTATAATCAATTTGAATATTTTGAATTTTTTCTTTAATTTTATTTTCAGATGCTTTTAATAGTGTTTTTATATCTTCAATTAGTAATATTTTTTCATTAAAGTGTTTTTCTACCTCCTCTCCTGTAATAGCCTCAATTCTTCTAACTCCTGATGAAACAGATGAGTCTGACAAAATTTTAAAAGCTCCTATTTGTCCTGTAGCATTTACATGAGTTCCTCCACACAATTCTTTTGAAACCAATAAATTATTATTATCAGAGTTAAAGGTTATAACCCTTACCTTTTCCGGATATTTTTCTCCAAATAATGCAATCGCACCATTTTCAATCGCCTCACGAACAGTTGCTAACTCTTCAGTTTGAATTAAATTCAATCTAATAGTTTTATTAACTAACATTTCTATTTCATAGATTTGCTTATTGCTAAGTGATTTATTATATGTAAAGTCAAATCGTAGTTTTTGGTCGCTAACTAATGATCCTTTTTGACTCACATGTTCCCCTAAAATATTTCTTAAAGATTGATGAAGAAGGTGAGTGGCAGAATGATTATTTCTAATTTTTTCTCTTCTTACCTTGTCAATTGAAAGAATATACTTTGTTCCTTTAATAATTTTTTTTTTTTCATTTTTTTCAATTTGATGTAAATAAATTTCTCCTTCTACTTTTTTTGTATCTGAAATATTACATATAAATTCACCATCTTCAGAAAATATCTTACCTGAATCACCAATTTGGCCACCCGATTCTGCATAAAATGGAGTTTTATTAAAAACTAAGAAAATATTATTATTATCAACTAAAATCTCATCTAAAAACTTTTCTTCCATAATGATATACATCAGTTCTGCTTCAGTTTCCGTTTGACTATAACCGACAAAATTTGTTTCCTTGACTACATTTTTAAGTTCAAGGTAAAATTTATTGGACGATTTCTCACCACTACCAGTCCATGAATTCTTTTGTTTCTCCTTATTTTTTTTTACAATTTCAAAATATTGATTGATATCAAGTTTAATATTTTTCTCTGTTAGGATATTTTGAGTTACATCTACAGGAAATCCATATGTGTCATAGAGCTTAAAAGCCAACTCGGCTGAAAGTTGTTTTGGTTTTTTTGTACTTATTTCATCGTTTAAAATTGACAAACCAGTTTGAAGTGTTTCTGAAAATTTAATTTCTTCATTCTTAAGATTTTCTTCTATAAATTTTTGCGATTTTTTTAATTCAAAATAATTCTTTGAATATTTTTCAATTACACCTTTGACAAGCTTGTTAAGGAAAATTTCTCCTGTCTTGATTTTATTACTTTGAACAATTGCTCTTCTAATAATTCTTCTTAATACATATCCTCTTCCTTCATTTGAGGGGATAATACCATCAGACATTAACATACAAATTGATTTGATATGATCAGATATTACTCTAAAAGGAATTTCATTCTGTTTTGTCATTTTAGTGCCAATAATTTTTTCTACATCAGTAAAAACAAAATCAAATAAATCTGTCTCGTAATTATTATTTTTTTTTGCTAATAAAGCAGTTATTCTCTCCAAACCCATTCCTGTATCAACGCATTTTTTATGTAATCTCTTTAAACCAGATTTATTTTTTTGATACTCCATGAAAACTAGATTCCATATTTCAACATAACGATCTCCATCTTGATTTTTTGTTCCAGGAAGACCTCCACTAAGTTTATCTCCGTGGTCAAAAAAAATTTCACTACATGGACCACATGGACCTGTATCCCCCATTGACCAAAAATTGTCATCACTATCGATTGAAATAATTTTGTCATTAGAAAAACCTGAAACTTTTTTCCAAATTTTCTGAGAATCTATATCTTCTTTATGGTGGGTAATGATTAATTTTTTTTTATCAATATTCATTTCTTTGACTAAAAAATTCCATGCCATTTCGATTGCTTCTTTTTTAAAGTATTCACCAAAAGAAAAGTTTCCTAACATTTCAAAAAATGTATGGTGTCTGGGAGTTTTTCCAACGTTTTCTAGATCATTGTGTTTACCACCTGCCCGTAAACATTTTTGAATAGAGATAATATTTTTATTAACTGGACTTTCTTGTCCAGTAAAATAATTTTTAAATTGAACCATACCTGAATTAGTAAATAAAAGTGATGGGTCGTCTTTTGGAATTAAAGAAGACGAGGGAAATTCAACGTGATTCTGGTTTTTAAAAAAATCTCTAAAAGATTTTCTAATATTTTCTGATATGTTTTTTGTGTTTTTCATTATATGTGATCATTATAAGAATAATTACAGTTATTAATCAACTGCGATTTCTTCTTCGACCACATCTACTTTTTCATTTTCTTCCTTTGCCTTATTTTCTTTGCCATGAGATCTTATTTCTTGTTCAATCTTCAATGCAATTTCAGGGTTATCTTTTAAAAAGTTTTTAGCGTTTTCCCTTCCCTGGCCAATTCTATCACCGTTATAAGAATACCATGCTCCAGATTTCTCAACGAGTCCAATATTTGCCCCTAAATCCAAAATTTCTCCTGTCTTTGATATACCCTCACCATACATAATATCAAATTCAACTGTTTTGAATGGTGGAGCAAGTTTATTTTTGACAATTTTTACTCTTGTTTGATTTCCAACAACTTCCTCACGATCCTTAATGGCTCCAATTCTCCTAATATCCATTCTTACTGAAGCGTAAAATTTTAATGCATTGCCCCCTGTTGTAGTTTCAGGGTTTCCAAACATCACTCCAATTTTTTGTCTAATTTGATTTATAAATATAACTAAACATTGTGACCTAGAAATTGAGCCTGTTAATTTTCTCAATGCTTGACTCATTAACCTTGCATGAAGTCCCATGTGAGAGTCACCCATATCACCTTCTATTTCGGCTCTAGGTACCAAAGCTGCAACAGAATCTATAACTAAAACATCAATAGCGCTTGAATTTACTAATGTATCAGCAATTTCCAATGCTTGTTCACCATTATCAGGCTGAGAAATTAGCATTTCGTCAGTATTAACACCTAGTTTTTTTGCATAGATAGGGTCTAAAGCATGTTCAGCGTCAATAAAAGCACAGGTGCCTTTATTTTTTTGAGCTTCAGCTATCACGTGTAAGGCAAGAGTTGTTTTTCCTGAACTTTCAGGACCATATATCTCCACTATTCTTCCTTTAGGTAATCCGCCGATCCCTAAAGCAACATCTAAACTTAGAGAACCTGAGGATATTGCATCAATCTCTACAACATCTCTTTCACCAAGTCTCATGACAGAGCCTTTACCGTAACTTCTTTCTATTTGACTAATTGTTGATTCTAGTGATTTAAGTTTATCCATAATAATGTTCTATTAATGTTCTATTTAATAATAACAACTAAAAAAAAGTAATCAACATATATTTTTAATATTCTTTTTCTTTGTAAATTTTTTCAAATTTTTCGTGCATTTCTTGAGCCTCTAACGATAGTGTAGCAATAGGTCTTGCTTTTAATCGTGCTATTGAAATTGGTTTATTGGTTTCTTCACAAAAACCATAAGTACCATCATCAATTTTTCTTAATGCTTTATCAATTTTGTTGAGAAGTTTTCTTTCTCTGTCTCTTGCCCTTAACTCTAAACTTCTTTCTGACTCAATGGATGCTCTATCTGCAGAGTCTGGCTTATTAGAAGATTCTTCTTTGAGGTGATCCAATGTATTCGAAGATTCTTGAAGGATGTCTTTTCTCCATGTGAGCAGAAGATTTTTGAAATATTCAATTTGTTTGGGATTCATGAATTTTTCTGAATCACTAGGTTCGTATATAGTGTTTTTTTTAATTTTCATAAGAATTAATAAGATTTATGGACTATATTTATATTTGAAAAAAAATGAATCAAGTAAAATTTAAATTTTCTCAGAAAGCGGCTTTTTTAGATAGAGATGGCGTAATAAATGAAGACATAGGTTATTTACATAATATTAGAGATTTTAAGTGGATTGAAGGTGCAATTGAAGCATTAAAAATTCTTAAAGAAAATAATTTTTTAATAATAGTCATTTCAAATCAATCCGGAGTTGCAAGAGGTTATTTTTCCGAACAAGATGTTCACAATCTTCACAAATGGATAAATATTCAATTATCTGAACACAACGTAAATATAGATGATTTTTTTTTTGCTACAGAACTACCAAATACAAAAATTTCTAAAACTAGGAGAAAACCATCACCTAAAATGATTGAGGAAGCTATAGTAAAATATAACTTAAATAGAGATGATTGCTTCATGATTGGAGACAAGGATATAGATGTTCTAGCAGCAAAAAATGCAAAAATTAGAGGTTTTTTATTTGAAGGTGGTAATTTATTCTATAAAATAAAAAAAATTTTAAATATCACTTAAATTAGAATGTAAAGTCATTATATATATCCTAATTTAAATACAACCATGTTAGATAAAGTAAAAAAAAATTTTTATCCTAAAGGTAGGGGAATTGAAGACTCTGCTCTCAAAGATATAAAAAAACTGATCAGCGACCTACCTCTTAAAAGAGATCTTTTGATAGAATACTTGCATCTTATCCAAGATAAATATGGTCAAATTAGAAAGAAGCATCTCGCTGCCTTATCAAAATTACTTAGAATACCATTAGCTGAATCTTTTGAAGTAGCAACATTCTACGCTCATTTTGATGTTATAGAAGATGAAGCTGAGTCAGTTCAAGACATTACAATAAGAGTTTGCGACAGTCTTACATGCGAGCTTTTTGGCTCAGAAAATTTAATCAAAGTGTTAAAAGATAATTTAGATGATAAAAAAGTGAGAGTTCTTAGAGCACCATGCATGGGTCTTTGCGATAAAGCGCCTGCTTGTGAAGTTGGGCATAAACACGTAAATTTTTCAAATCTTGAAAAAATTCAAGAAGTTATAACAAAAAAACATTTTCACCCTGATATCATCGAAGGTATTGGCTTAAAAAAATACATTGGCTCGGGTGGATATGAAATACTTAAGAAGTGTTACGCCAATGAAATTAATGTCGACAAAGTTATTGAAGAACTTAACGAATCAGGTCTTAAAGGAATGGGTGGTGCGGGATTCCCCTCTGGCCAAAAATGGAAATTTGTAAGAATGGAGCCTGGACCGAGACTCATGACAATTAACGGTGACGAGGGTGAACCAGGGACTTTTAAAGATAAGCTTTATTTAGAACAAAATATGCATAAATTTTTTGAAGGCATGCTCATAGCTGCCTGGGCTGTAGAAGCTAAAAAAATTTACATTTACATGAGAGACGAATATCCAGGTATAAGATTGAAAATGATAGATGAGCTTAAAAAGCTTCGTGAAACCAATATTATAGATTCAAATACAAAAATTTACATTAGAAGAGGTGCAGGAGCTTACATTTGTGGTGAAGAATCCGCTATGATAGAATCTATTGAGGGAAAAAGAGGACTTCCCCGTCATAAACCGCCATTTGTGTCAAAAGTTGGGCTTTTTGGTAAACCAACACTCAATCACAATATTGAAACTGTATTTTGGGTTCCTGATATACTAAAGAATGGTCATAAATGGTATAGTAGTCAGGGAAAGTCTGGTCACAAAGGCCCGCACAGTTACTCTGTTTCTGGAAGAGTTAAAAAACCAGGTGTTAAGCTGGCGCCAGCTGGAATAACAATGAACGAACTTCTAAATGACTACTGTGGTGGTATGATTGATGGTCACAGATTTTTGGGTTATTTACCGGGTGGTGCAAGCGGAGGGATACTTCCAGCTTCAATGGCAGATATTCCTCTTGACTTTGGAACACTAGAAAAACACGGTTGTTTTATTGGTTCAGGAGCCATTGTTGTTTTTTCAGACAAAGATGATGTTAAAAAAGTTGCTTTAAATTTATTAAAATTTTTTAACGATGAAAGTTGCGGACAGTGTACTCCTTGCAGAGTTGGAACAGAAAAAGCCGTCAAACTTATGGAAAAAGGTAACTGGGATGAAGATCTTCTTAAAGAACTCGTTCAAACAATGGGAGATGCCTCAATATG
>NZFP01000011.1 GCA_002689325.1 Rickettsiales bacterium | reverse complement strand
CGCTACAGACTTTTTTGGTGGAGATAACAACCTTCTTGGAGTTGGTGTGACAAAAACAAATGCCATAACAACAGCAGCAAAAGGTCTAGCAGCTCAACCGGCGCAAGCAGTTGGTGCATCAGCTACTGAGGACTTAACTCAAGTATTTAGATTAACAACACAAGGTAATGAAAACATATTTAACGTATCTGTGAATGGTATTGCCGGTGTAATTGAAATTCCACAAGGTTTTTATGTTGGAACAACACTAGCCGAGGCTCTTCAACAAAGAATTAATCAGATTGAAGACACCACAGGAAACGTTGGTGGAGGTATTACCGTAAAATATGACTCAACAACAAACAACTTTACATTTACTAATGGTACAACAGGAAGAGACTCAACAATCAAAGTAAGAGGATCTAATAAGTTTGGCCTTGACGATGTTGATTTAGGTGTTGGCTCAGTACCTCAAATTTATAATTTGCAACAGGCTACTAACTCCGATGGACTTAACTTATTTGTTGATGCAAGTGGTAACAAGGTGACGACACCTCCTGCCAACCTTGTAGATGGTTTCTTCCCGCTTTACATTGATGAAGGTGAATTAACTTTTGATAAATCTGGTAGAATCCTTAGTCCAAAACAAGGTGTTCATTATGAGAAACAAGAGGCAGGATTTAGTATTGATCTTGACATTGACTTTACAAAGTCTACCCAGTTAGCTCAACCATTCTTCGTGTCAACAGTTAATCAGGATGGTTTTACATCTGGAAGATTAGATGGTCTTGAAGTTGATGCCAATGGAACAGTTAGAGCAAACTACACAAATGGTCAGAACAATCCACTAGGAAAACTTGTTCTTGCGAACTTTAACAACCAAAACGGTTTAAAACAAATAGGTAACGCAACTTATGTTGAAACTGCGGTGTCTGGTACGGCAACAGTTGGTGAAGCAGGTGCAGAGGGGTTTGGTACTGTATTATCAGGTTCATTAGAAAGATCTAATGTGGATATTACTGAGGAACTTGTGAACTTAATTACAGCACAAAGAAACTTCCAAGCTAACGCTAAATCAATTGAAACTACGGCTGCTACTACGCAAGCAATTGTAAACATCAGAATGTAACAATTAGATTATTTTAATTAATCGGGAGCTAATAAATGGATAGAATGGTACAAACAGCATTAAACAGTATGAAAATGCTAATGGAAAACCAAGTTGCAACAGCACATAATCTTTCCAATCTTTCCACTCCGGGTTTTAGACAAGATGTAGTCACAGATTTTAGTTCAATTTATTTAAATAGACAAGAAGGTCTCGAGCCTAGAATTGTGGCAGCTAGAGAAGTTGGAAAATTTAGTGTTGAACAGGGAATGTTAGATAATACAAAAAACCCTATGGATTTGGCAATTAACGGTGACGGCTATTTTGTAATTCAACCAAAAAATGGAGACCCTGCATTTTCCAGACGTGGAGATTTAAGTATTAATGAAAATGGTGAGTTACTTGATGGAGCAGGTAATCAAGTTCTTGATGCAGGAATGCAACCTTTAGTAATTCCAGCTTTTAGAGAAATTAACATAACAGCACAAGGTGAAATTCTAATTCAACCAATTGCGGCTGCGCCTGGCGAACTACCAGTAAATGCAGGAACAATTGCTACTTATGTTCCACAGGAGGGAGATGTTTTAAAAAAATCTCTTGATGGAAGAATTAGGTTTGATCCTAATGTAAATGAAGATGGTACAATAGAACAAGTACCCATAGATCCTAATCAACAGGCAAAATTAGCAACGGGCTTTTTAGAAAAAAGTAACGTTAACGCTGTTGAAGAAATGGTTAATACAATTGATCAAATGAGAAAATTTGAAATGCATGTTAAATTAATTCAAATGGCAGAAGAATTAGACCAAGCTGGTACAAGTCTTTTAAGAATTCCTGGCATGTAGTTAATTAAGGTGAATAGTTTCACCATGTTTTAAAATTAAAAAATTACTCTCTTCAATACCTTGATTTTTTAAGTTACTTTTTATTTCAACGATTGGTTCATCTACAGCCTCTTGACTAAGGATAAATGTACCCCAATGCATAGCTACGGCCTTTTTTGCCTCTAAATCAACAAATGTTTTTAGAGCTTCATCAGGGTTCAGGTGACTATACTTCATAATATCTCTAGGTTTATAAGCTCCAATAGGTATTGCCACTAAATCAGGTTTACCTATTTTTTTTTTTATATCTATAAAATCTTTTGTATATCCTGTATCTCCTAAATGTAAAAACTTAAAATTATTAGATTCAATCCACCAACCTCCCCACAACGATTTATTTAAATCAGAAAAAGTTCTTTTAGACCAATGTTGAACAGGTGTAAAAATGAATTTTATTCCATTAATTTTATGATTTTCCCACCAATCAAATTCTTCTACATTTTGAATATTATTTTCTAAAAGGAGTTTTTTATCACCAAGAGGTACAAGAAACGTTACTTCTGGAAATTTTTTGTTAATAATTTTTAGAGTTTTAATATCAAGATGATCATAATGATTATGGCTTATTGCAACAACATCTACTCTAGGCAGATTATTTTTGTTAAATACTGAAGGCACATACCTCTTTGGTCCAATAAAGGATAATGGAGATGCCCTTGATGAAAAATGAGGGTCTATTAAAATGTTAGTATTTTTGAACTGAAGTAAAAATGTTGAATGACCTGCCCATGTAAGTAATGATAATTTATTATTATAAATTTGTTTATCAACTTTCATTAAAGTAAATTTTTTTTTTTTCGGTGGGAAAAAAATATTTTTAAAAAAAAAACTAAAAAATTTTGATTTTTTTATAGACCTTTTTTCTTCACTTAAATAATTATTTTCATACTGGTTGAAATCATTAATTTTTGCATATTTACTAACTTTGATTTCACGAGATGAACATGATACAAGGATTAAAAAAAAAAAAAATTTGATTAAGAACTTCATTTGATGTCTATATTTATTTGTATTATATCTGCTTTTTTTTGGGCTGCATTTGATTTAACAAGAAAACTTTCCCTTCAAAAAATAAATTCCGTTAATTTACTATTGATATTCACTCTAGCGCAAACATTTATTTTTGGAGGTTGGGTGTTTTATGAAAATCCTTTCTTAAATTTAAAGAGCTATATTTTCCCTGGAATAATCTTAATTCTCATAAGTTTATTCTCTGCTCTTTTATTTTTAAAAGCTATAAAACAATCCGATCTTAGTTTAACCATCCCTCTTCTTTCATTATCTCCACTATTCAGTTCATTTTTTTCTTTTTTCTTTCTAAATGAAAAATTGTCATACTTTCAATATATTGGAGTTTTTTTAATAATCTTTGGCACTCTTGTACTTTATTCAAGAAAAATAACAATAGGTGAAATTCTTAAAAGTTTTAAAATTTTAGTAATCAATAACAGCGCTAGACTAATGATTGTTGTTTCTCTAATATGGAGTTTAACACCTGTATTGGACAAGTTATGTCTTGAACATAGTTCAATAAATATTCATGGTCTTATTCAATCATTTGGTCTCGTAATCCTTTTAATTTTTCTTTTAAAAAAAGAAAAGATTGAATTTTTTAATTTAAAAAAAAATTGGGGATTAATTCTTATTACAATTTTAACTGGGATAATTGCTACGGTTTTACAATTCTACTCTATTCTCTTAAATTATGTTCCGATAATGGAAGCAATTAAAAGATCAATTGGACAATTAAGTTCGGTTTTTTTTGGTAAATTATTTTTCAAAGAAAAGATAACCAAACCTAAGCTTTTGGGTGTATTAATTTTGTCATTCGGAGTTTTCTATATTTTATGAAATTAAAATATATTATAAAATGTTACTTATTTTCCCTCATCAATAAAGATTTTAGGTGTAGAAAAAAACCCATTAAAATTATTTTTCATTGAAAGTGAGTATGCTCCCATCTCTTCTATTTGAAGATAATCTCCCTCATTTATTGATTCTGGAAGAAGAAAAGGTCCCTTCATAAAGTCGTTAGAATCACAAGTTGGTCCGTAAAAGCTGAACGGCATAAGTTTTGATTTTTCTTCTTTTTTAAATATTTTTACAGGATAAATAAAATCATGTTCACCTGCATCATGAAGAAAGCTATGTTTACCGTCATTAATATACAGGATATTTTTTTTCCTCAAGTCAACTCTTACAATTAAAGACATTGAATTGGACACTAATACTCTTCCTGGTTCTGATAACAACTTAGTTTTAGTGTTTTTAAAGTATTTTAAAAACTCAGTATTAATTACTTTAAAATATTTAGTTAAAGGTTGTTGTTTACTATCGAGATATTCTGCAGGAAAACCACCACCAATATTAAAAAAATCAACATCTAAGTTAGATTCCTTAATTAATAATGAGGCTTTATTTATTGCAAGTTTATAGGCATTTGGATTTATACATTGAGAACCCAAATGAAAAGTAACTCCAATTTTTTTGGAAATCTTTCTTATTTTGTTTAGGAGTGTTTTTGACTTGAACCCGTCAATACCGAACTTCTTAGACAAATTAATTTTGGAAAAATGGTTTGGAACAGAAACTCTCAAGTGAAGGTTCAAATCTTTTGCGTAACCAGTGGATTCAACTATTTTATTTAATTCAACATCATTATCTAGCGAAAAGTGTCGAACTCCATATTTATGGTAAGCTTCATTAATAACATGTCTCGGTTTTACAGGGTTCATAAAATAGATTTTTGAATTATTAAATAAAGTTTTTACTAATTTAATTTCATTAATTGATGCAACATCAAAAGATCTAATGCCTTGCTCATAGATTTCTTTCAAAATAAATTCAGATGGATTTGCTTTAACTGCATATAAAGCTTCTCCGGAGAAATTTTTTGTAAAATAATTTACACTTTTTTTTAAATTTATTGGTTTATAAATGAAGAAAGGATCTCTTAAATTTTTGAGATTAATTTTATTAACTGATGACAACATATTAATCACCTTATAAACAATTAATATCTATTTTGTTATATTTTTTTTAATATCGTGAAAATAATAAAACTTTATCAAACTTTTTTTTTTTAGTATATTTATGTAATGTTAAGAATTAACGAGATTGCACCAAATTTTAAAGCGACCACAACCATTGGTGAAATAGAATTCCATAAATGGTTAGGTGATTCCTGGGCAATATTATTTTCCCATCCAAAAGATTTTACTCCAGTTTGCACAACCGAGCTGGGCTTCATGGCAAGCATTGAAAAAGATTTTACGCAAAGAAATTGTAAGCTTATTGGATTAAGCGTAGATTCCGTGGAAGATCATAATTTATGGAAAAAAGATATAGAAGATGTTCAAGGTGCATCAGTAAATTATCCCTTAATTGCAGATGAAAATCTAAATATTGCGAAATTATATAACATGTTACCTGCCGATGAGTCACCTAGTGAATCAAGAACAGCAATGACAAATGCAACAGTTAGATCTGTTTTTTTAATTGATCCAGAGAAAAAAATAAGAATGATGCTTACCTATCCCATGACAACTGGAAGAAATTTTGAAGAAATAATAAGAGTTCTAGATTCAGTTCAGCTTACCAGTAAACATAAAGTTGCAACACCCGCTAATTGGAAAAAAAATGAAAAAGTAATAATTGTTCCTGCTGTTTCTGATGATGATGCTAGAGATACTTTCGGTGATTTCGAAAAAATAAAACCATATCTAAGATATACTAAACTGGAGGATTCTTAGAACATTTTTTTGAGCAATATTTTACATTTTCCCAATCCCTCTCCCATTTTTTTCGCCATTCAAATGGTCTCCTACAAGTTTCACAAACTTTTATTTCTCTGTTTTTCACGATTTATATGTGTTTTTTTTAATAAACTCATCGGCAAGATTTATTATTTTATTTTTTCTATCTTTGTTCATTTTATTTAATACTCTTACCATCATCGACAATCTTGGATTTTTAATAAAAAAATCCCTATTATTCTCAATGAATCTCCAATAAAGACCATCAAGAACCTCACACCATTCATCTTTTTTAAAATCCATCATTTTTCTAAAATATGACGAACCACAAATATATGGTTTAGTTGAAAATATCCCACCATCGCTAAACAAACCCATACCATAAACATTGGGATACATTACCCATTCTGATGAATCCATGTAATGTTCCATAAACCATCTGTAAGCGTTAGAGGGTTTAATCTCACATAAATTCATAATATTAGATTGAATCATTAAACGTTCAATATGATGAGTCCAAGCATATTTAGATGCATTTTTAATTGAATAGTCCAAGGGAAAAATTCCTGTAGTTCCGTCATACCAACTTTTTTTCATTAACCTTTTATGATTAAAAAAATTGGATTTTTCAAGTTTATCATCATAATTTTGATAAACTCCTTTTATAAACTCTCTCCAACCAGCAATTTGCCTAAAGTAACCTTCCAATGAATTAATTTTTACTCTTTTTATAATTTTTTTTAATTTTTCAACTACTTCTCCTGGGGTAATTAGTCCAATATTCATTAATGGACTTAATGATGAATGGAAAAGAAAATTATCTCTTTGATCAACTGCATCTTCATAATCACCAAACAAATTAATTTTATTTTCAATAAAATGATGAAACTTTTTCCAAGCTTCTTCCCTAGTGGTGCAAATCCAAAAATTATCAGTAGAGCCAACATGATCTTCAAACTTTTCTTCAATAATTCTTTTAAGATATTTTGTATGTTTAGTTTCTTCAGATTCAATGTTCTCAGGAAAATCAAATTCTTTTGGAATTTTTTTTCTATTTTCTTCATCAAAACTCCATTTGCCACCAAATGGATTGTTATCTTCATCTACAAGAAAGTTATTTTTCTTTCTTTGTAACTTATAAAAGTTCGCCATAAAGGGTTTTTTTGTATTTGATAAATAGTTTTTAAATTCAGCTCGTGACATTAAAAACATCGGAGAAGACAGGTAGTTTAATTTTACATTTTTCAATTCAAATAAGAACTTTTTTTCGAACGGCTTATCCTCGATTTCAAAAACAGAAACGGAATTGATATCCATTTCTTTAATTAGCTTTTTTAATTTCGTCGTGTAAGCCTCTTCAAAGTCATTTTCCTCTATTTTTTTGTAGATAACTTCAAAACCATTTTTTTCAAGTTCATCACGAAAGGACCGCATTGCAGATAAAAATAGTAATATTTTTTGTTTATGGTGTTTTTCGTAGGTACACAAACCTAAATCCTCAGAAAGGAAAAAGATATGATCTTTTTTAAACTGAAGAAAGAAAGAAGGGTTAAATAATTGATTACCCAATATTACAAATATTTTTTTTTTCATTATTTATTCATTCTCAATTGTTCATAAGTTGAAAGTGCTCTTTGTCGTGATTCTTTTAAGTCAACAATTGGGTGAGGATAATCTTTTCCTAATTTTAAATTTATATTTTTCAAGATTTCATTTGGGCATTCCCATGGACTAAATAGAAATTTTATGGGTAGATTTTTTAACTCAGGAACGTATTTTCTTATATATTCTCCCGTTGGATCAAATTTTTGACCTTGGGTGACAGGGTTAAAAATTCTAAAATATGGCGTAGAGTCAGTACCCGTACCTGCCACCCACTGCCAACTGGCAGAATTACTTGCTGCATCTGCATCAAAAAGACAGTCCCAAAACCATTCTTCTCCTCTTTTCCAATGAATAAGCAAGTTTTTAACCAGAAATGAACTAACAATCATTCTAGGTCTATTGTGCATATATCCAGTTTGCCAAAGCTCTCTCATACCTGCATCAACTATAGGTATTCCGGTTAGACCTTGGGACCACTTTTTAAAACTACTTGAATCATCTATCCATTGGAAATTGTCAAAATTACTTTTTAAATTTTTCCTCTGAATGTAAGGAAAGTGATACAACAAATAGTAAGCAAATTCTCTCCAACCTAATTCACTTTTAAAAACTTCAAGATCATCATGTTTTAAATTTTTTAAGCTATTAACTTCATACCAAATAGAATTAGGAGAAACCTGACCCCAGTGAAGATAAGGTGAAAGTCTAGATACATTTTTTTTATTTGGAAAATTTCTACCTTCTGAATAATTTTGAACTCCGTTTTGAAAAAATGATTTCATAATTTCATTTGAACTATCTTCACCTACCCTCCATTGAGATAAAATTTCATTTTCCCACATTTTATTTTCCAATAAATCTAAATCAGATATATTTGTCACTCTAAAGTTATGATCAAAAAAATTAATCTTTTCAGATTTTGGGATTCTCGGATTTGCTGCTGATAAACAGCCTCTTTTATAGAAAGGTGTGAAAACTTTATAAGGAGTTTTATCGTTTTTTAAAATTTCCCAAGGTTCCCACAATAAAGAACCATTAAATGAATTAACTTTTATTTTTTCGTTTAAATAAATCTTTAACTTTTTATCTCTTTTTATTATCCACGGTTCATAACAACGATTCCATGAAATTTCCCGTGCATCAAAAAAATGAATAAGTTCGTCAAGACACTCTTTCGGTTCTCCTTTAAAAACAATTAAATTTCCATTTAATTGCTTTTTTAAATATTCGAGTGAATAATTTAACCAAACCTTGCTTGCAGAACCAAGTTTCGGGTTAGCATTTATTTCATCAAAAATAAAAACCCCTAAAATATTATCATAGTTTCTCGAAAGATAATTTAATGATGGGTTATCGTTAATTCTTAAATCATTTCTAAACCAATGTATTCCAATTTTTTTTTTCATAGCAGATTTTAATATCAGTGATAAATTAATATTTATTAGTTTTATTTTTTTTCAATGTTTAAAACCTATTTAGAATTAGTATATTTTTT
>NZFP01000010.1 GCA_002689325.1 Rickettsiales bacterium | reverse complement strand
GATTAAGAATAAGAATAAAAAAAAAGAATTTTATTTAACTGATTTAGTTGAAATATTTATTAAAGAAAATTACAAAGTATCTAATTTTAACTGTAAACTTGGAGAATCTATGGGAGTTAATAATAAAGAGGATTTAGCAAAGCTTGAAAAACAATTTCAAGAAGCAATGAGAAAAAAATTTTTAAAAAAAGGAGTGACTTTAATTGACCCTTCATCTGTTTTTTTTAGTAAAGACACAAAAATAGGAAAAGATGTAGTAGTTTATCCTAACGTATATTTCGGTCCAGGTGTCAAAATTGGAGATAAGGTTACAATTAAAAGCTTTTGTCATATTGAATTAACAAAAATAGGGAATAGCTCTGTTATTGGACCTTTTGCAAGGTTAAGAGGTGAAACTGTAATAGATAATAATGTGAAAGTAGGAAATTTTGTAGAAGTTAAAAAATCTAAAGTTAGTGATGATGTGAAAATATCGCACCTATCTTACGTTGGTGATTCAGTTATTGAAAAAAATTCAAACATTGGTGCTGGAACTATTACATGCAACTTTGATGGGCTTAAAAAGAATAAAACTTATATCGGCGAGAATTGTTTTATAGGATCTAATACATCACTAATTGCTCCAATAAAAATAAAAAAAAATTCTATAATTGGTGCTGGTACTGTTGTAGATAAAAATGTTCAAGAGGGATCAGTTGTTTACAGAAAGTCAAAATTAATAAAAAAAGATAAAAAATAATGTGTGGAATCTTTGGTGTTAACGCTAATTACTCAGTTATTAGCCCAATTTTAGATGGTTTAACTAAACTTGAATATAGGGGGTATGATTCCTCTGGTATAGCGGTTATTGATGAAAATAAAGAAATTAAAACTATACGTTCAAAAGGTAAACTAATTAATTTAAAAAAAAAAATAGATCAAATTAAAATTAGTGGAAAAATTGGAATAGGTCACACAAGGTGGGCAACCCACGGAGTACCTTCAACAACTAATGCTCATCCGCATACTTCAGATAAAGTATCAATTGTACATAATGGTATAATTGAAAATTATTCCTTATTAAAGAAAGAGCTTAAAAAAAAAGGTTATAACTTTAAGTCTCAAACAGACAGTGAAGTTATTGCACATCTCTTAAGTGATGAACTTAAAAACCATGATGCAAAAGTTGCTGTAAAAATGACTTTGTCAAAATTAGAAGGAGCTTTTGCAATTGCAATAATTTTTAAAGATCTTCGTCTATTAGCCGGTGCTAGAAAAGGAAGTCCTTTAGCACTAGGAGTGTCTGATAATGCCACCTTTATAGGATCTGATTCTGTTGCGCTTGCTCCATTTACAAAAAAAATAATTTTTCTTGAAGAAGGAGACAGTGTTTTCATTCAAGAAAAAGAACTAAAGATTTACAATGAAAAATTTAATGAAGTTAAACGCCCTATTACATATTCATCTTATACGAAAGATAATTTAGGTAAGGGTAATTTTGATCATTTTATGCAAAAGGAAATATTTGAGCAACCGCATGTAATAGGGGATTCTTTATCGAGATTTGTTGATCCAATCAATAAGATAATTAACATTCCTGAATTAAAAATAAATTGGAAAAAAATTTCAAAAATTAACTTTATAGCTTGTGGAACCTCTTTTTTTGCATGCCAGGTTGCTTCTTATTGGTTTGAAAAGATTGTCGGTATAAGTTGTTCATCTCACTTTGCTTCAGAGTTTCGTTATAAACCAATAGTTGAAAAATCCTCAAATATTCTTTCTATATTTATTTCACAATCTGGAGAAACAGCAGATACTTTGGCTGCGTTGAGATTTGCAAAAAAAAATAAAAGCAAAATTCTTAGTTTAGTAAATGTCATTGAAAGTAGTATTGCAAGGGAGTCAGATTATGTTGTATCAATTGCAGCTGGGCCAGAGATAGGTGTAGCTTCGACTAAAGCTTTTTCGGCCCAATTAAGTGTTTTGGCGTGTATCTGTTTGGTAATGGCTAGAGAAAAAAAAAAAATAACCAAAAAAATGGAATTAGAATTAACAGAGAGTTTACTTGAGGTACCTTCAAATATGTCAAGTATCTTAGAATTGTGTAAACAAATTAATGAAATAAGTAAAAAAATCGTGAATGCTAAAAGTGCCTTATTTTTAGGAAGAGGTATTTCCTTTCCAATCGCAATGGAGGGTGCGCTTAAATTAAAAGAAATTTCATATATTCATGCAGAAGGGTATGCTTCAGGCGAAATGAAACATGGCCCGATAGCTTTAGTAGATGACAAAGTACCAGTGATTATAGTTGCTCCAAAGGATTTTTTATTTGATAAAAATATATCAAACATGCAAGAAATTATGGCTCGAGGAGGAGATGTAATATTAATTACCGACAAAAATGGTGAAAAGCAGTTGGAAGAAGAAACTTTGAAAAAAATTGTATTACCAAATGTCAATGATTTTGTTCAGCCCATTTTGTATGCATTACCAGTTCAACTTATTGCTTATTATGTTGCTGTTCGAAAAGGTACAGATGTAGATCAACCAAGAAATTTAGCAAAGTCTGTTACTGTTGAATGATTTTAAATTATGTTTGGATAATTATAATAATCATTTTTTTTAATGATGAATCCCACGGGAAAAAAAAAATTAATATTGATGGAGTATTTTACGAATGTAGGTCACCAAAAAATTCTTTTGAAAGAACAAGGGGAGTTAGAAATAGAATATGTTTTTTCAGTAGTGAAGATAAAAATGACATAAATAAAAGAATTAAAAATAAAAATTTAAATTTAAAAAGAAAATTTAAAAAACGATAAAAATAAAAAAAAAATCAAAATGATGAACAGAATTGATCAAGCTAGAAACTTAAAAAAAAAGGGGAGTACTCCTCCCCTTCCGTATTAAAGTTTATCAACTTAAATACTAAGATTACCTTTTTAACAAAGGCTGCTCTGATAAAAAGTTAAAATTATTAAGTTGACTCAAATCATTAATACTAGACATCAGATCACCTCCTTTAGTTGATTGTTAATAAAATTCTAAAAAATCAGTATAATAGTAAGTAGGTTTTAAACAATTTTTTATTTTAAAAATTAAAATTAATTATTGAAAAAACTTTAGACTTTTATCCACAATGGAAAAAAACTCGTCTATCGTTGAATAGAAAGCAATGTAAAAAGTCTTTCATTTTTATTTCTCACTACCAAGGTGATATATTAATTGTTATAACTAGTAGAATAATAAACGTATTTGCAAAAAATATTTAGATATCTTTTTGTAGGTAAGTTTTGTTTTCTAATTGGAGAAATACAAATTGTATTTAAAAATTTTTTCTTTTTTTTTGTTTTTTATTTTTCATTTCGATTTAAAAGCTGAGGGCATTGTATCAATTATCAGAGAGAATCCGAGTTTATCAACTTTTTACTCATATATTAATAACACTGAACTTGAGGCTACTTTACAACAAAAATTTCCATGGAATTGGACAATTTTTGTTCCTAATAACAAAGCCTTCGATGCTTTGCCTAAAAAAGTTTATGATAAAATTTTATCAGATACTTCTTTAAGAAAAATGTTGATAATGGATCATATTTTAATAGGGGAAAAATCTAGTGGTGACTTAAACTCAAAAATTACAGAAGAAATTACTATTACAAGTAAACCAATCCAACTTTATAAAAGAGAAAGTTTATATGTAAAAGATATGGTGGTTGTGAATGAAAACACATCTGCTAATAATGGGGTTGTTCACGAGATAAATTGCGTTATGTTTGTTCAGCCAAGTGAAGAAGATAACAGATTAACAAAGTTACAAAAAGATAAGTTTCCAATTACTTCATGTTGTATGGAAACGGAAAGCGAAATTAACTCATGGTTGAGCTCAGTTAAATCAAAATTTTAATTTTAGATAATGTCTAATATTGTTTAATTCTATTACAGTTCTAGTAGACTATTTAAAAAAAAGCTCTTCTTATTCAGCAACAATTTTCTAAATCACTACAACATCTGTCGATGCAACAACTAGTACTACATTCTCCAGTTTTGCAACCATCACTGCAACAACCATCGGCACAACAAGTGTTCTTGCAACAAGTCTCTTTGATATCAGTTTCATTCACTATTAATTTCCCTTTTTGTAATATTATAACTATATTATATAAATATAATAAGTACTAATTAAAAAACAATTTTTCTATGCAGAATGAATCATTTTTTGTGTAAAAGAAAAATTAAAAAAAATATTTAAGTTTTTAGTTGATGAAAAAGTTTTTTCTTTTTTTTATTTGTTTTTTCATCTCATCAGAATCAAAATCACTAGAAATAACTATTTCATGCTTATGGAATGAGAAAGTTTTCTACGATGAGACTAAAATAAAAACAAAAAGTCAGAGTTTATCAGAGAGAGAGTTTTTCTATATAAACACAGACTTCAAGTTTTTTGGCAATCCTAGAAAATATGGTTCTTTAAGTGACCCTGAGAATGATTTTAATAAATACGATATTTTTGAATTTAAAAATGAAGTATTTTTTAAATTAGCTGACTTATCAAGAGGAAAAAAAAAATTATTATTTTACTATTAAATTTAATAGAAAAAGTGGAAAGATTGTTGATACTTTTGTAAATAAAAACCCTAACTTTGGTAGAGTTCAGTTAACTGAGAAATTTGGTTTCTGTGAGGAAGTTGTTTTCAATGACTGCAGAAATGAAAAACAATTAATTTGTTTAGGAAATTATGGTAACATAAACAAAGTTACAAAAGAAAGTATTGAGTATGAAAAAGAAAAAAAATATTTTCTTTGTAAAGAAAAAAAATTTTTGTCAGAATATCCTTATTTGATTTATCAAAAAACTTTTCCTGACCTTTCAGATATTTATAAATATGAGGAAACAAAATCAAATTATCTTGTTAAACTTTATAACTCTGAAAATTATAATTATGGTTATATAAAATTAAATAAGTATAATTTAGATATTTTAGAGAGAATTGATCTTTCAAGAATTACTAATACTTTTATTGGAAATTGTAGAGTTACAAAATTAGAAAATTAATGAATTAAAATTATGAATAAATATTAAAGGAGTCATAATAAATGTTAAGTGTATATTTATCTGGAGAAATTCATACCAATTGGAGGGATGAAATAATACAACTTTGTGAAAAAGAAAAACTAAAAATTAAGTTTTCATCTCCAACAACTAATCACGATGCATCTGATAATTGTGGTGTTGAAATACTTGGTCCTGAAGAAAAGAACTTTTGGAAGGATAATAAGGGGGCAAAGATTAATTCTATTAAAACTAAAAAATCTATAAAAGATTGTGATGTAGTAATTGTTAAGTTTGGGGATAAATATAAACAATGGAATGCTGCCTTTGATGTTGGATATGCCTCAGCTTTAAATAAATCAATTGTAGTAATTCATAATGATGAAGACCAACATGCATTAAAAGAGGTAGATGCTTCAGCATCAGCAGTAGCCAAAGATCAGCATCAGGTAGTGAGAATACTTAAATACATTTTGAGTGGTTCTCTTTAATTTAAAGAAGGTTAATCAGAATAATTTCTAATTAGTTTTTTTCTTACATTCAAAAGGATAGGTTAAGGTTCCTTTTTCAAATTTTTTATCTTTTTCGTAACAGGTGACTTTATTTTTACCGTCAGCCCAATAGAGGTGAGGGTTTAAAGAATTATAAAAATCTTTTATGAAATATTTACAACCCCAGTTATTTTTTTCTTCTTTCCCGCAATATTGCTGACCAATCTGAAGATGTAAGTGACGAACTCTGGCCATACATAAGTGTTTAACTTTTTCAGGCAACTTAGCAATTACATCCCCTCTTTTAACCGAATCATTCTCATTGACCACAAAGTCACCAACATGGCCATATATTGTAATTAGTTTTTTATTATCGAGTGATTTTCCATGATCAACAACAAGTGTAGCTCCCCAGCAATCATCTACAATTGCTTCTAAAACTTTTCCATCTGCAACAGCAATTACATTTTGTTCTGCAGGACCAATTATGTCTATACCTTGATGAACTGTATCTCTGGGGCGTGTGTTGACACCACTAAAGCTTCCAAAATCAGATATTATCGGGTTTGTAATAAAACCCTCAGGACTAACATCTTTTGCATAATTTTTACAATATTTAAGAACTCGTTTAAATTCTCCTTTGTATCCAGGGTGATCCTCATACCACTGTAGTGAATTTTCACAATTTTCATTTACGTTATTGTTTGATTCAGCTGAACCCTCAGTTTCATTAGAATAATTGATACTGAAATTACAGAAAAAAAATAAAAGTAATAATACAAGGAATCGAAAATTAGTCATTTTAAACACATAAGTTATTAATTAGATAATATAAATTTTCATATTCCCAAGCATTTAGTTTTATAAAAAAAAAATATTTTATAATATCTATTATTTTAATAAAAATAATCGAAAATGTAGTATAAATTAGAGTATGATTTTAAGTAAATATATAAACAAAACAGTTATTTTTTTAATTCTGTCGATTATTCTTCTTAATAAAAATATTTTGGCTACAGACCCTTATGATAACGATCTACGGGGTAAACGATTAATATGCTTTGCTGATTCAGACAGTATTGATGACTGGGGTGTCAAGTTTCTTGAGAACAAAGGAATCATTTTATATTCATTGGATAAATTTATTTATGAAATTTTTCAGTATAGCAGAACTTATAGAACTGATTTAAGGAACATTATGGTTTTTAAAGGCAGTGATATTGAATTTACAATAAACAGAAAATCCTTAAAATTTGGAAATAAAGAATGTAAGGTTACTGATTTAGAACCTAAAATATTGCTTGAGAAAAGAATTGAGCAATTAAAAAATAAAAAAACTAGGGCAAATAAAATTTAACTAAAAATTTTAATTTTTATTAAAATGAAAATATTTTTTATATTTTTCTTCATTTGTTTTTCAAATTTATGTGCTGAAGAAATTACTTTTTTATGTAAAATTTCAGAAGAATTAGAGAATGGAAAGCCAGCAAAAAAAAAAAACTATGAGCAAACCCCTATTTATCTTTATTTAAATAAAAATGAAAAATGGTTTAATGATGTCAAAAAAAAAGAATTTATTAATGATGAAAAAGATTTAACAGAAAGAGTAAGTTTTAATTTTATAGAACAAAAGAAAAATTTTCTTTTTAGATTTTTTAAATATCAGACAATTAATAAAAAAAAGGTTGAGTCCTCTTCTTTCATTAAATTCAACAAGTTTGATGGTTATATGAGTTTTTTAAAGACTTATTATGATATTAATGAAAAGGCTTTTTTTACAACTGAGGTTAAGGGAATTTGTAATGAAAAATAAGCATAATCAAAAATTTGTATTCTTGTTTGTAATTCTTGGTATTTTATTGTTTGGAATTTTTTCTAACTATAAAAAAAAATGTGATAGAGACCCTTCAATTCTAAAAATAAGTAAGATTTTAAAAACTAATTCTATCGCACAAAATTTCATTCACGAAGAACGAACTTGACCCTTTTTTAGGGTATTTCCAAGATTGTTTACCTTCTTTTTCATAAAATTTTTCTCCTAGACCCATATTTTTACTGAATGCCATATATTTTAATTCTCTAATACTTAGGTTCTTACAATTAATTTCAGATAAAACTTTGAGTGATAACATTCCATTTGGTTGTTTTTTTTTATAATTTACAAGTTGAGTGAAGAGTATTTTATTATTATTTCTCTCAATTGAGTTTGTTTCTAAATACAGGTCTCCTGAGTGGATAGAAAAAAGCATAAACCATGCAGCATGTGAATTAATAGATATGAGACAAAAAATTATAATAAAAAAATATTTCATAGTTATCAGAGATAGTATAATTAAAAAAACCAATGATCAATATCTCAAAAATATTAGTTTGTTACTTTATACTTTCCAAATTTTTGCAAGCAAATGAAGTTATGGAATGCATCACTCAAAGACAAAGTGGGTTTCATTTTTTGGGTAAAGATTATTATGAAATTATTAAATATCTGGGTTTGGAAAAATTCACAATTTCAATCTCAAGAAATAGAAAAGATATAATTGAAAATCAAAAGCAGGCTAATCTGTCAACACCTAATAAAAATTTAGCAAACATAAAAAATGTTCATTTCCTTGAGTTAATTGTTACTAATTCTAAAAATCATCCAAATGTTTTTCATTGTTCATGGAGACATAAAACAAACATAGATAAAATTTCAGATAATAATTATGAATGTATTGAACGAAAAGATAAAAAAGATTTATTTAGTTTAGATTATAATGGAAATTTTTCTTATTCATCAACGTTCAAAATGTTAAAAAAAAATAGCAGAAATACTCTACATTCAATTTTTGGTGAATGTAAAAAAATAAAAATGTAGACTTATATTTAAACGGAATTTAAATAGCAGTTGATAATTGTTGGAGAACAGTAATGACAAAATTTATTTATAAGATTCTTGATTATGCGAATATAGAGCATCATGATTGTGAAAATGTAGAAAAAAACCTTAATATAGAATATGGTCATAAAGGTTTTGAACTTTTGACAGTAATAGATATGGGTGAAAATAATAGTAATAAATATGGAAAGAGTTCACGATACAGATACATTTTTAAAAAAAATGAAAATTAAAGATTTAAATAATAGAGATTATGAAATAAAAGATCTTTCTAGATTTATTAGTCACATTAAAACTTTTCATAGTCATGGCACTTCTTTACATGAAGAGAATGGTTATTTTTTTAGAGTTGATGATAAATTCAGGACATTTTTGTTTGAATTGCAAAACAAGGAAAATAATCAATGAAAATTGTCATATATGATAGTCTCTCCAAACAAAAGAAAGAATTTGTCCCCATTGATACAAAAAAGATAAGAATTTATGCATGTGGTCCCACTGTATATAACTACGCTCACATTGGTAATGCTAGAATGTCTGTTGTTACAGATTTATTGGTCAATGTTCTTAAAACAAAATTTCAGAAGGTAGTGTTTGTTTCTAATATAACAGATGTAGATGACAAAATAATAGAAGCATCAATACGAGAAAAAAAACCTATTAAGGAAATAACAACAAAATATCATGAAATTTATAATGAAGATATGAAAATGATAGGAGTTAGTAAACCAGACTTACAACCCAAAGCAACTGAACATATCCAAGAAATGATAGAAATGATAAATAAATTATTAAAGAATGATTGTGCTTATATTGAAGATAATCATGTTCTTTTTGATGTAAGTAAATATGAGCATTATGGTTGTCTTTCAAAAAGAACAAAAGAAGAGCAAATTGCAGGTAATAGAATAGATGTAGGAGAGTATAAAAAAAATTCTGAAGATTTTATATTATGGAAACCAAGCAAACAAAACGAGCCAGGATGGGATTCTCCTTGGGGATATGGTAGGCCTGGTTGGCACTTAGAATGTAGTGCAATGTCAGAAAAATGCCTCGGTATTCCATTTGATATTCATTGTGGTGGTATTGATTTGACATTTCCTCATCATGAAAATGAAATTGCACAGTCTTGTTCAGCTTTCAAAAAAAACTCAGCTCCAGAAAGTTTTTGTAATTATTGGTTTCACAACGGCTTTGTAACCGTTAATGGTGAAAAAATGTCAAAATCACTCGGAAATATAACCTTGATAAATGATCTTCTTTCAAAATATTCTGGCACTGTAATAAGGTTGAGTTTATTATCTTCTCATTACAGGCAACCTCTTGATTGGTCGACCAGAATTTTAGAGCAATCAAAAAAAACTTTAAAAAAATTCGAAAACTTTTTTGATACAATTCCTTCAGAATTTTTTTTAAACGACTTGAATAGTGATTATGACAATGAGTTTTTAGATTCACTTTATGATGATCTTAATACGCCTAAAGCATTAGCATCATTAAATAAACTTTTCGACAAGGTTAAAGCTTTTAATAAAAGTAATAAAGATGATAAAGAATTAATTTTATCGTTAATAAAGTGTTTTAAGCTACTAGGTATAAATTTAAATAAAAATAATGATGAAAGTGATTTTGTAAGCAAAAGTGAAAAAAAAATAATTTTTGATTTAATTAAGGAAAGAGAGGAGGCTAGAAAATTAAAAGATTATGAAAGAGCTGATAACATTAGAGATAAATTAAAGGAAATGAATATAAATATTGAGGATTCAATGGAAGGAACTAAGTGGATAAAAAATGAATAAAAACCCTTTGGTTTTTTTCTGTATTTTTTGTGTAAAAGCCTACAGTTACTTTCTTTCACCAATTATAGGAAAAAATTGTAGATTCTTTCCTACTTGTTCTGAATATGCCATTGAATGTTTTCAAAATTTTGGTTTTATTAAAGGAGGATGGTTATCAATAAAAAGGATTTTTAGATGTCATCCATGGGGAAACTCTGGTTATGATCCAGTTTTAAAAAATAAAGAGTTGAAAATAAAAGAAGTATCAAAGGTCGAATTACAAAAATTTAGAAAAAAATTTTTATATGAGGGTTTATCGGATGATTTTTCCCAATATAAAGAAGATAATTTAAAAACTACAATTCACTTAGCATTATTAATTGAAAGTGAAATTATATCCGGGTTAACATTGATAAAAACAAAATTTAATAACAATGATGCATTACAAATCAGAGGAATGTTTACGATCAGAGGCTTTTGTTACAAAGGATATGGTTCGAAGTTAGTCAAATATGTAAAATCAAAATTTTTAATCAACAATATAAAATTTTTATGGTGCAACTCTCGATTTGAAGCTATAAAGTTTTATAAAAAAAATGGTTTTAAAGAAATAGGCCGTTTTTTTAATAAAAAACAAATAGGTAAACACAAAAAACTTTTTTTTAAATTATGAGTGAATCTCAATTAAATGTTTTTGGTCGAGCACTGAAGACGTGTTCTAATGATCCGTTAACTGGTTTTTTTAGAGATGGTTGTTGTAATTCTTCAGTTAATGATCAAGGAGAGCATACAGTATGTGCAATAGTTTCTGATAAATTTTTAAATTTTTCTCTTTCAAAAGGAAATGATTTAGTCACACCCAGAAAAGAATTTAACTTTCCTGGTTTGATTGATGGTGATAGATGGTGCTTATGTGCTGATAGGTGGATTGAAGCTTATCAAAATGAATGTGCTCCAAGAATAGTTCTTGAGGCAACAAATATTGATGTTTTAAAGAAGATTGATATAGAAATACTAAAAAAGTTTGCATTAGATTTAAACTGAAATTAATATCACTTAATCATGAAAAACTTATTGATTATTTCTTCAACCAAAAATACAAACCTTCAATTATCGCAAGAAATAAAAAATTTCTTTGACAAAAAAGGAAGTATTTCAAGTTCTATAATTTCACTTGAAGAGTTCGACTTACCATTATTTAAGCCAAGCTTAGAAGAAAACTATAAAGAGAACAATTCTTTTCCAACTGATATTGAAAAAGTAAAAAATAAAATTTTGTCTTCTGACGCTATTATCTGGTGTAGTCCTGAATATAATGGAGGAGTTTCACCAATTTTAACTAATGTTATAGCTTGGATTAGTAGAGCAACTGAAGACTGGAAAGATGGCTTTAAAGACAAACATTCTCTCATTTGTACTTCGTCAGGAGGTAATGGTCTAAACTTTGTTAAAGGTTTTTCTTTACAACTAAATTATTTAGGTTCCCATGTAATGGAAGAATCGATAGTTAAAACCAAAAAAAAAGATGTGGATGTTAATGAATTTGAAAGTATTTTATCAAAATTTCATGATAAATTTTCATCGTAGTTAAATAATTAAATAAATGAGTCGTATATAATATGCAAGCTTGCTTTCCATTAACTGCAAAAAAGGGGTGTTTACACCCCTTTTTTTTTAAAAAAAAAAATGTATATATATTTCTATGAAGAAAAATTATGGTTCACTCATTCATGGAAAGTGGGTAAATGGTTCTAGTTTTTTGGGCGTATCAAACCCATTCAATAATAAAATAATTTCAAAAGTATCTAGTGCTAGTATTGAAGAAATAATTGAGGCAGTTAAAAGTTGCCATTTAGGGTTTAAATCTTGGTCAAAATATAGCTCAAAAGATCGATCAGAGATTCTTAAAGATTTCTATAATTTAGTAAAGAAAAATAGAAAAAAAATTTCAGAAATTATAACTCTAGAATCCGGTAAACCAATCCAAGAATCAAGTGTTGAGGTAGATTATGGTGCATCTTTCATTGAATGGTCAGCTGAACAAGCTCTAAGAATTAAGAGTGAAATTTTTGAATCTCCTGAATCAGGAAAAAAACTTTTTACCATTCGAAGTCCTATTGGGGTTGTTGCAGCAATTACCCCATGGAACTTTCCATTAGCTATGGTTACAAGAAAAGTTTCTTCAGCAGTAGCTGCTGGATGTACAGTTATTTTAAAGCCTTCAGAATTAACGCCAATCACGGCCCTTGAGTTAGGTTGCTTGTCACTTAAGGCAGGTTTTCCACCTGGTGTTTTCAATATAGTAAATGGTGACCCTAAAATGATAGGAAAAATTTTATCAAACAATCCTATTATAAAAAAGATTACTTTTACTGGTTCAACGGAAGTTGGAAAACTCTTAATGAAGAACTCATCTTCAACGGTTAAAAATATTTCATTAGAGCTTGGAGGTAACGCACCATTCATAGTCTTTTCAGATGCTAACGTTGATGAAGCAATAGATGGTTTTATGATGGCTAAGTTTAGGAATGCCGGCCAAACATGTATATCTGCGAACAGACTATTTGTTCACAAGTCTTTATCAAACACTTTTACAAATAAACTAGTTAATAGACTTAAAAATTTAAAAGTTGGAGATGGAATGAAAGATAACGATATAGGCCCTTTAATTTCAAATGAAGCTTTAAAAAAAATTATTGACCATGTAAACGATGCAAAAAAAAATGGAGCTAAAATTCTTTTTGGTGGTAAAGTACATAAGCTTGGTGGATTATTCTATGAACCTACGCTTATTTCTAACGTAAAAAAAAATATGAAAGTTTTTAAAAAAGAAAATTTTGGTCCAATAATTCCACTAATTGAGTTTGAGAAAGATAACGAGGTGATAAATTACTCAAATGATACTAATTATGGATTGGCTGCGTATTTTTATACCAAAGATTCTTCCAGAGTATGGAAAAATGTCAATAATTTAGAGTACGGAATGTTTGGAATTAATTCAGGTAAAATATCAACATATTTAAATCCGTTTGGTGGATTGAAAGAATCAGGTATTGGAAGAGAGGGGTCCTTACAATGTTTAGATCCATTTTTAGAAACAAAATTTGTGTTGTGGGATTATGACTGATTATAAATTTGATTTATTTGTTATTGGAGGAGGTTCAGGGGGCGTTCGAGCAGCAAGAGTAGCATCTTCTAATGGACTAAAAGTTGGTTTAGCTGAGGGTTGGGACTTAGGAGGTACATGTGTTAATAGAGGCTGTGTTCCTAAAAAACTATACTCCTATGCATCTCATATTCGTGATGATTTTGATTTGATGGATTCTTTTGGTTGGTCGATTACCAAAAAAAAATTTTCTTGGAAAAAGCTAGTTAATAATAAAAAAAAAGAGCTTTCTAGGTTAAATGGTATTTATTCGTCATTACTTATCAACTCAGGTGTAAAAATATTCGAGAGTTACGCAAGTTTTGTATCGCCAAAGTCAATCAAAATTGGAAACAAAATAATATATTCTAAAAAATTTTTAATTGCTGTTGGGACAAAACCAAGAAAGCTAGATTTTTTAGCTTCAAATGAAATCATTACTTCTGATGAAGCTTTTGATTTAAAGAATTTACCTAAAAGTATCTTGATTTTGGGTGGTGGTTACATAGCAGTAGAATTTGCATCAATTTTTAATGGTTTAGGAGTTGATACTACAATTTGTATTAGAGGAAAAAAAATCCTTAAAGGTTTTGATGACGATGTTGTTGAGCATCTAATGAACAATATGAAAGATAAAGGAGTTAAATTTATTACTGGGGAATTCCCCAAGGAAATTAGAAAAGAAAGTAATTTATTTTTTGCATATTTTAAAAAGTTAAATACAAAAAAATTTCATCTCGTAATGGAGGCTATTGGAAGAGAAGCAAATGTAGAAAAGTTAAATGTGAAAGCTGCAAAAATTAAACTCTCAAAAAATTCGTCCATTATTGCTGATGATTATTTCCAAACATCTAATAAAAATATTTATGCAATCGGAGATGTGATAGATAGAATTCAACTTACTCCTGTTGCGATAGCAGAGGCAATGACTTTAGTTCAAAATTTAAAAATGAAAAAAAAAGAAAAATTTAACTACAATAATATACCCACTGCTGTTTTTTCAAACCCTAATTTTGCCAGTGTAGGTTATACGGAAGCAGAAGCAAAAAAAAAATTTAAAAATATTGAAGTTTACAGAAGCAATTTTAGGCCTTTAAAATTAAGTTTATCAGATGTTAAGGAAAAAATTTTTTTAAAACTCATAACCAACAAATCAAATGATAAGGTTGTTGGACTTCATTATTTGGGAGAAAATGCTGCAGAAATCATTCAAGGGTTTTCAGTTGCTGTAGTAAAAGGTTTAAAAAAAAGTGATTTTGATAAAACAATAGGAATCCACCCATCAAGCGCAGAGGAAATAGTAACTCTTAAAAAATAAATCACAAAATATTTTAGATTTGTAATTTAGTTCATAATCATTATAAATTATTGTATGAAACAAGATTGGACACCAGATAGTTGGAGAAAAAAAAAGGCACTTCACCAACCTATATATACCGATAAAAAAAAGCTTGATAAGGCAGTAAAAAAAATGAAAAAACTTCCTCCATTGGTTTTTGCTGGGGAAGTAAGAAGTTTAAAAAATGAACTGGCAAAGTGTGTTGATGGAAAAGGTTTTTTACTTCAAGCTGGAGATTGTGCAGAGAGCTTCGCTGAGTTTCATCCAAACTACATCAGAGATACATTCAGGGTCATAATGCAAATGGCAGTTGTTCTTTCGTTTGCATCTGGGGTGCCTGTGACAAAAGTTGGAAGATTAGCTGGTCAATTTGCAAAACCTAGATCATCACCAATTGAAGAAAAGAATGGTGTAAAATTACCCAGTTACTTGGGTGATATGATAAATGGTATTGAATTTAATGAGAATTCTAGAGTTCCTAACCCAGATCGTATGCTACAAGCATATAATCAGGCAGCTTCAACTCAAAATCTCCTCAGAGCATTTGCATATGGAGGGTATGCAGATTTGTCAACTATACAAAATTGGAATCTTGATTTTGTTAAAAAGTCTAAACAAGGATCTAATTTTAAAGTTGTTGCTGACAGAATTTCTGAGTGTCTGAGGTTTATTGATGCATGCGGAATTAACAATGAAAATGTTAGACAACTTAGTGAAACTAGTTTTTATATTTCTCATGAAGCTTTGCTTCTTCCTTATGAAACAGCTTTTACAAGAATTGACAGCACGACCGGAGACTGGTACGACGTATCCGCCCATATGGTATGGATTGGTGATAGAACTAGGCAACTTAATGGTGCTCATGTAGAATTTTGTAAGGGAATAAGTAACCCTATTGGAATCAAAGTTGGTCCTTCAACTGACAAAAATGAACTTTTAAAAGTAATTAAAACCTTAAATCCTAAAAATGAGAAAGGAAAGATTGTTTTAATTGTAAGAATGGGTTCAAAACTCATTGATAAATTACTTCCTTCAATTTTAGAAAAAATTAAAAGTGCCAATCTGAAAGTTGTCTGGTCATGTGATCCCATGCACGCCAACATAGAAAAATCAAAAAGTGGTTTTAAAACGCGTAATTTTAAAAATATTTTAAATGAGGTGAAATCATTTTTTAAACTTCATAAAGAATGTGGTACATATGCTGGTGGTATACATTTAGAGATGACTGGTCAAAATGTTACAGAATGTATTGGAGGTTTACAGAAGATTTCTGATAAAGATTTAAGTAGCAGATACCATACTCATTGTGACCCTAGATTAAATGCCTCTCAATCCCTCGAACTAGCCTTTACAATGGCTAATTATCTAAAGAATCTTGGTTAATTGGAGGATAAAAATAAATTTTTTTTTGTTACAAAAAAGTTCTGTTGTAGGTGACTTAGATAAAAATTTCAAGATCATAGAGAAGTCTTTTAAAAAATGTGTTTCAAATGATTGTGATTTTTTTTTAACTACAGAATTATTTTTAACTGGTTATCCTCCTCAAGACCTTATATTGAGAAATGATTTTTTAAAAAAAGTTCAGATTTATAAAAAAAAAATAAAAGCACTTACAAAGAATAAAAAATCAATTCTTTTATTAAATATTCCTGAAAAAAATAACGATAAGATTTTTAATACCCTTTTTCTTTTCAAAAATGGCTCAACTGTTTATAAAAAAACCAAATCTATACTACCAAATTATGGAGTTTTTGATGAAAAAAGATATTTTTATGTAAAAAAATCAAATGTCCCTGATTTTGAATATAAAAATAAAAAAATTAGATTTTTAATATGTGAAGAGCTCTGGTCTGAGAACTTGATGATTAAAAGTAAAAAAAATATTAATTATTTAATTTGTATTAATGCATCACCATACGAGATAAATAAATATGACATGAGAAAAAAGATTGCTGCAAGAAATGCTAAATTTTTTAAAACTAATGTGATTTATTTAAACTATATTGGTTGTCAAGATGAACTTGTTTTTGATGGTGGATCATTTGCGATGAATAAAAAAGCTGAAATCATTTATCAATCTGATTTTTTTAAAGAGTCAGAGAAAATAATAAATATTGAAAGAATTGAAAATAAAAAAATACCCAAAATTAATTATGATAAACAATCACAAATTTATTTTGCTCTAATTCGTTCTCTTCAAAACTATATGAAAAATAATAATTTTAAAAAGTCAATTATTGGATTGTCTGGCGGAATTGATTCAGCTTTATGTTTAATGATAGCGGTTGATGCATTAAAAAGTGAGAATGTAAAGTGTTTTTATTTACCAACTATTTATAATTCTAAGAAAAGTCAAAGGGATGCTTATGAACTTGCAAAAAATCTTAATGTAGAGATTGATACAATATCAATTGAGATGTTAAGAAAAAAAATAAATTCTGAACTTAACCCTTTTTTTCAAAATAAACCTAAAGATGTTACTGAAGAGAATATTCAATCTAGATTGAGAGGTTTGTTACTTATGTCCATATCTAATAAATTTAATTCACTTTTAATTACAACTGGAAATAAGTCGGAATTAGCAATAGGTTATTCAACACTATATGGTGACATGTGTGGTGGCTTTTCCTTAATTAAAGATCTTTATAAAACTCAGGTTTCTGAACTATCAAAATGGAGAAACACAACTGTTCCAGATTTTTGTAGTTTAAAAATAAAGGGGTTAATACCTGAAAGTATTATTTTGAAAGAACCTTCCGCTGAATTAAAATTGAATCAAAAAGATGAGGATTCTTTGCCAAAGTATTCAGTTTTAGATAAAATTTTAGAATTAATAATTGATAAAAATTATGACTTACAATCAATTAAAAAATATGGTTTTAATGAAAAGCTAATAAAAAAAATTTGGAATATGTTAAAAAATGCTGAATTCAAAAGATATCAAAGTGCAATAGGACCTAAAATTTCCTCAATGTCCTTTGATAAGGATAGAAGGTTTCCAATCACAAACAAGTTTAAGATTTAAAATGCTTAGATTTGCTCCGAGCCCAACCGGCTATCTTCACATTGGTAATGCTAGAGTTGCGACCTTAAATTATATTTATTCTCAAAATACTAATAAAGACTTTTTTTTGAGAATTGATGACACTGATAAAGAGAGGTCGTCTGAAAAATATACTGAAGCTATTGTTGAAGATTTGTCTTGGCTGGGAATTAAATTTTCTAAAATTGTAAAACAATCAGAAAGAGAAAAATCATACAGAGAAATCTTTGAGTTATTAAAGAAAAAAGAACTTATATATCCTTGTTTTGAATCTCCAGAAGAACTTTCATTAAAAAGAAAAATTCTTTTAAAACAAGGAAAGCCTCCAATTTATGATAGAGAATCTTTAAAACTCAAAAAAGATCAGATAAAATCTTTTATTTCTTCTGGAAAACTTCCTCACTGGAGGCTTAAATTAGATAATGATCCAATTTCTTGGAATGATGAAATTTTTGGAAACGTAAAATTCGATAATTTATCAATTTCTGACCCGGTTCTATTTAGATCAGATGAATTACCACTTTTTACAATAACATCTGTTGTTGATGATATTGAATTTAATGTCACTAACATTTTGAGAGGAGAAGATCACTTGACAAATACAGCGGCACAAATAAAACTATTCAATTATTTAGGTGCTAAAGTTCCATCTTTTGGTCATTTTCCTTTAATGAGATCTAAGACAGGCTCAGGATTATCAAAAAGATTTAATTCATTCTCTTTAAGAGAGCTAAGAAAAAAAAAATTTTTTCCTATTATTGTTACAAATTATCTAAATAAAATTGGCTCAAATTTATCAATTGATGAAATATATAGTTTTGAACAACTTGTAGAAAAGTTTAGTATCAAATCATTTTCTAAAAACTCAGTTCTCTTTGATGATAATGATCTAGAAAGATTAAATTCTAGATATTTAAAAACTTTAACATATGATAAATTAACAGAAAACTTTGATGTAAAATATAATGAAAGTTTCTGGAATGTAATAAAAGCTAATGTTGATCATCTTATTGAAATTGATGAATGGTATGAAATATTAAATTCTAATCACAATCATAAAATAAAAATTGACGTTGATCTTTTGAAACTAATAAAAAAACATCTGCCAGATGAAATTAATAATAACGCTTGGTCTAAATGGACGGAAGAAATAATTTCACAAACTAATATAAAGCCCAAGAATTTGTACATGGACCTAAGGTTGATTTTAACTGGTAGAAAATTTGGGCCTAGTATGAATAATTTATTAACTTTATTTAAAAGAGATGAAATTTTGAGAAGGATTGAATTAAACTGTGAGTAAATCGAGCGTTAAACTTTATGACAGTACATTGAGAGACGGTGCACAAACTAAAGGTGTAAATTTTAGTTTAGACGATAAATTTAAAATTTATAAATTACTCAGTGACATTGGTGTTGATTACATTGAAGGAGGCTGGCCAGGAGCAAACCCAACAGATGATAATTTCTTTAAGAAAGTTTCACATCAATCAAAATCCAAATTGGTTGCTTTTGGAATGATGAGAAAGTCAGGAAAAAGTGCTAATAATGACCCAGGCCTTAATGCAGTTTTAAATTCTGGTGTTTCATCAGTTTGTCTTGTTGGAAAGACATGGGATTTTCATGTTAAAAATGCACTCAAGGTCTCTTACAGTGAAAATTTAGATATGATAAGTGATTCCATTTCACATGCTTCAAAAAAGGTTGACGAAGTGATGTTTGATGCCGAGCATTTTTTTGATGGTTTTAAAAACAATAAAAAATATTCAATAGATACACTTAAAAGAGCACTTGAGTCAGGGGCTAAATGGATTATATTGTGTGATACAAATGGAGGAACACTTCCCTATGAGCTCCCTGATATTATTAATGAGGTAAAAAAAACGATCCCGAAAGAAAAATTAGGGGTTCATTTTCATAATGATACTGACAATGCTACATATAATTCTTTAGAGGCAGCCAGACTTGGGGTGAAACAAATTCAGGGGACATTTAATGGTCTTGGAGAAAGATGTGGTAATTCAAATTTAGTTAATGTCGCTTCTAATCTGGTTCTTAAGATGGGGTTTGAATGCAAGATTAAAAAGAATATAAAAAAAATTACCTCTGTAAGCAGAATGATTGACGAGACTTTAAATAGACAGTCTTTAACGAATATACCTTTTGTTGGAACTGCTGCATTTGCTCATAAAGGTGGACTTCATATTTCCGCTGTAGAAAAGGATCCACGATCATACGAACATATAGATCCTATTAGTGTTGGAAATGAGAGAGTTCTAGTTGTCTCAAATCAGTCTGGTAAAACAAATGTAATAAATAAATTAAAAAAGTACAAAATAAAAATTAAATCCAATGAACGATCCATTCTAGAATTTTTAGAACTAATAAAAAAACAAGAATTTCTAGGTTATGCATATGATGGAGCTGAAGCAAGTTTTGAGCTATTAGCAAGAAGAAAATTTTCAAAATTTAAGGAGTTTTATAGTCTTGAAAGTTTCAAAGTTTCCGATGAAAAGAGAAAAAATTCCAAGGGAGAATTTCTTCCATTTTCTGAGGCCAGGGTAAAAATTTTTGTTGGAAAAAAAGAATTTTATAGTGCTGTAGAGGGAAATGGACCAATACATGCTCTTGATAAAGCATTAAGGCATGCTCTTACAAAATATTACCCAAGTCTTCGGAAATTAAATTTGATTGATTATAAAGTAAGAATTTTGACTCCTCAGGATGGAACGAAAGCTCTTGTAAGGGTAAGAATTGAATCTTCGAATCAAAAATTCAAATGGTCAACAATAGGAGTGTCTTATAATGTAATTGATGCTTCTTACATTGCTCTTCACGATAGTATTACTTACCATTTATTAATAACTTAAATTGAATGTATCTTAATAAAAAACTTTTACCAGAAATTGTGTTGGTTAACACTCAGTTACCTGAAAACTTTGGCGCAACAGCTAGATGCATGCTCAATTTTCATTTTGAAAAACTAAGAGTTATAAACCCTAAATTCTCTTTAGACCATGAGAAAATCTTACCGGTTTGTGCTGGTGCTGATAAGGTTATAAAAAAGGTAAAGATCTTTGAAAAGTTTTCTGATTCCATAAAAGATTTTAACTATGTAATTGCAACTTCAAACAGAATAAGATCTCAAAAAAAGAGAGAGATTAGTTTTAAAAAACTAAAAGAAATAATTTTAAATAATTATAAAGTAGGGATAGTTTTTGGTCCTGAAAAGTCAGGGCTCGATAATGAAGATTTATCATTTTGTGATTACTCAATAAGAATTAATTCAAACAAAAATTTCTCTTCACTTAATTTATCCCATGCTGTAGCTATAGTTTGTTACAACTTATTTACATTATTGTCAAAAAGAGATGACAGTAATAAAAAAAAAATCTTAGAAAATATTGCAAAAAAAAATGAACTCTTATCTTTTTATAAAATCTTAGAGAAAAGTCTTGATAAATCAAACTTTTTTAACGTTAAAGAAAGAAAAAAGATTACGTTCCAAAAAATAAAAAATATTTTTTGTAAGTATAAATTGAGTTCAGAGGAGGTTAGGACATTAATATCAATTTTCAAAAAGTTAAGTTAATCTAAATGTCAAATAGAATTGACATAACTTTTTATAAAAGTATATTCACATAACTATGACAAGGATTTTGAAATCTAAATATAAAATTGATAGACGTCTTCGCTGTAACCTATGGGGAAGGCCAAAAAGTCCATTTAATAGAAGAGACTATCCGCCTGGACTGAATGGACAAAATAAAAGAAAAAAGCTGTCTGATTTTGGAACGCAATTAATGGCGAAACAAAAACTTAAATGCCACTACGGCTATATTACAGAAAAGCAATTTAGAAATCTTTTTGAAAAAGCCTCACAAATTAAAGGTAACACAAGTGAAAACTTAATTGAGCTATTAGAAAGGCGCTTAGATGCTGCTGTTTACAGAATGAAATTTGTAAACACTATCTTTGCTGCCAGACAATTTGTAAGTCACGGTCATGTAAAAGTAAACGGGAAAAAAGTAACAATACCATCATATAACCTTCAAGATGGTGATATTATAGAAGTTAAGGAAAAAAGTAGAGATATTCCTATTGTTTTAGAAGCAATTAGTTCAACTGAAAGAGATACTCCTGAATATTTATCTGTCGATTATGATAAGATGAAGGGTACGTTTCTAAAAGGTCCCAAACCAGATGAGGTCCCATATCCAGTTATGATGGAACCTAATTTGGTGATAGAATACTATTCTCGTTAGACAGTTATACAGCCAACTTTTTATTCTCTTTTAGATATTCTAATATAATTTGAGGTGATGACATTTCATAAGGATCCTCTTCACAGTTATCTTCGAACCCTGGCTCAACGAATGACTCTATAATCTTACAATTATCAATTAAAGCTGCGTATCGCCAAGACCTGTAACCAAAACCAAGGTTGTTTTTTTCCACAAGCATTCCCATTTTTCTGGTAAATTCACCATTTCCATCGGGAATAACTTTAACTTTATCAATTTTATGATGTTTTGCCCATGCGTTCATAACGAATGAATCATTTACTGAGATACAATAAATTTCATCAATCCCAATTTTTTTAAATTCGTCATATAATTTATCAAAATCAGGTAACTGGTAAGTAGAACACGTTGGTGTGAATGCACCAGGTAATGAAAAAAGAATAGATTTTTTGCTTTTAAAGTAATCTTCAGTATTTTTAGTTACCCATTTAAAAGGGTTGTCTCCACCAATAGATTCATCTCTAACTCTAACCTTAAAGTTAACTTTGGGCAGATTTTTGATCATAATTATGTCCTTTCACACTTAGAATAATTCTAATATTAATTATTAGAATATTTCTAAATAAAAAAATAATATTTGTCTATATTTTTTTTAAATTTTTTATAATAGTAGTAGTAATGACGATATCTGCATTAATAGTTGCTAGGAATGAAGAAAAGAGAATTGAAGAATGTCTTTCTTCATTGACCTTTGTAGATGAAATTGTTGTTATACTTGATAGATCTACTGATCAAACTTTTAAAATATGTAAAAAATTTAGTAATAAAATTTTTTCTGGAAAGTGGACTTGTGAGGGAAAAAGAAGAAATTTTGGTATTGAAAAATGCTCCTCTGAGTGGATTTTTGAGGTTGATGCTGATGAAATAATAACTAAAAGTCTTGCATTAGAAGTAAAAAAAAAAATTAAATTAAATAAATATGATTATTTTTATATTCCATTAATGAACCACATTTATTCTACACCTGTTAAGTATGGTTGGATGGCTTGTCTTGCCCCTGATGGCAAGTTTTGTCTTTTTAAAAAAAAAAATAAACTTTGGCATGAAGGTTTAGTCCATCCCTCTTATTCACTAAAAGGAGTAAAAGGTCCGTTACTGGAAAATCATATTAATCATTTCATGTCAAAAGATATTTCTGAGTTATTATTAAGATTCAACAGAAATTCCTCACTACATGCTATTGAATTAAAAAATAAAAATTTAAAAAAGTATTTTTCTTTTAGAAAGGTTTTTTCAAGGTTTTTAAAAAGTTATTTTCTTAGAAAAGGTTATAAAGAAGGACAATTAGGTTTGTTAATCTGTATTTTTAACGCATTATATCCAATGGTATCTGCTATTAAGTCCAAGCAAGATTTAACCTAAGATTCTGAAATTTTATAATTAACATTATTATCTTTTAGAAAGCTTTCAATTTCATTATTTTCTAACATTTCCCTGAAAATATCGCAGCCCCCAATAAATTCATTGTTAATATAGATCTGAGGTATTGTTGGCCAGTCGGAAAATTCTTTAATTCCTTCCCTTAAATTATTATCTTCAAGGACATTGAAACTCGAAAATTTAACTCCAAGATAATTTAGTATGTCAACAACCTGAGCAGAAAAGCCACATTGAGGAAAATCTGGAGTACCTTTCATAAATAAGACAACTTTATCACTATTTACTAATTTAGAAATTTCTGTTTTTATCTCACTCATTTAATTCTCCTTATATTTCCTTTGTTGTTAACATTAAGGCATGTAATGTTGAGCCCATGTGTTTGCCTAATGCATTATAAACTAATTGATGTTGTTTTATTCTTGAAAGTCCTTTAAAGTTTTTAGATTGAATTTTTGCATGATAATGATTGTTGTCACCTTTTAGGTCAATGATTTCAATTTCCGCATCGGGTAGTTTTTTTTTAATCATCTCTGTTATTTGTTCTGGAGTTAAAGTCATTTTAAATATTCATTAAACCATTTATTGTTTAATTTTATAAGGTTTTTTACAGGAATTTCAAAGCAATTTGTAAATTCTAGTGATGCTCCCTTCACAATCCCAAGCCTTTCGATGTCAACTTCTTTATCAATGTATTTTTTTATATCAAAATTTTCTTCAACAATTAGGATATATCTAGACTGATCTTCTCCAAAAATCCATTTTTCAGGATTTGAAATAAACTTTTTTGGTATCTCGATTTTCACACCCATATTATTATTAATACAAAGTTCTGCTAGAGATAACCCAATACCTCCCTCTGATAAATCATGACAACCTATAACACCATTTGTTTGTCTAATCAATTTTTTTACAAATTCTCCATTCTTAATCTCCTTTTTAAAATCTACTTTGGGTGGTGTTCCTTCATTTAAGTTATTCATTTGATAAAAAAGTGAAAGATCCAAATGCCCACTAGTACTTCCTACCAAAAAAATATCTGCATTTTCTTTCATTTTAAAACCTTTAGCATTTTCAAGTTTTTCAATGAGACCTACGCCACCTATAACTGGAGTAGGCATTATAGAATCCTTATTTGTTTCATTGTACAGAGATACATTTCCTGAGACTACTGGATAACTGAGTTTTTCGCATGCATTTTTAATTCCTAGAATTGCTTGTTTAATTTCATACATGATTTCCTTTTTTTCAGGGTTTCCAAAATTAAGATTATCGGTTATTGCGATTGGGTTAGCCCCTGCTGCAATAAGGTTTCTCCAGGACTCAGCCACGGCTATTTCAGCGCCAATTTTTGGATTAGATTTACAATAAATAGGGTTACAGTCACATGTAATTGCAACCGCCTTTTCTGTTCCGTGTATTCTTATCACTGCAGCATCAGATTTTTCTGAATGAAAAATTGTATCACCCATAACTGATGAATCATATTGCCTGAAAATCCATTTTTTAGATGAATGATTAGGGCTTGATAAGATTTTCATTAGTGTTTTCTTTAAATTTTTTTTAACTATTTTATTACGTTTGATTTTTTTATTTTTTTTCTTTGAGGGTCTATCATATTCTGGAGAAGATTCAGCAAGCGGTTTTATCGGAAGTGAGCCCACTAATTTTTTTTTCATAAATAACTCCATAATACCTTTGTTAGTGAGCTTTCCAATTTCTACGGCATCCAACCCCCACTTTTTAAAAATTTTAAAAGTGAGTTGTTTTTTATTTGGTTTTATAATTAGTAACATTCTTTCTTGAGTTTCAGATAACATCATCTCATAAGGTGTCATTCTTTCTTCCCTACAAGGAACTTTTTCTAGAAACAACTGTACTCCACAATTTCCCTTGGATGCCATTTCAAAAGATGATGAAGTCAATCCAGCAGCACCCATATCTTGTATTGCAATAATAGCATCGTGACTCATAAGTTCTAAACATGATTCAAGAAGAAGTTTTTCCATAAAAGGGTCGCCAACCTGAACTTGAGGTCTGTTAGTTGTTGAATTATCAGTGAATTCTGCTGAGGCCATTGTAGCTCCATGAATTCCATCTCTTCCAGTTTTTGAGCCTACATAGATAACAGGGTTTCCAACCCCTTTTGCAGTAGAATAAAAAATTTTATTTTTCTTAACTAAACCAACACACATAGCATTAACAAGAATATTATTGTTATAACTCTCATGAAAAAAGCATTCTCCACCTACAGTTGGAATACCAACGCAATTTCCGTAATCTCCAATTCCTTTAACTACACCTCTTAATAAATTTTTTGTTTTTTTATTCTTTGGGTCACCAAATCTTAATGAATTGAGGTTTGCAATAGGTCTTGCGCCCATTGTAAAGACATCTCTCATTATTCCTCCAACACCGGTGGCTGCACCCTGATAGGGTTCGATGAATGATGGATGATTATGGCTTTCCATTTTAAAAACTATTGCATCATTATTACCAATATCAATTATGCCTGCATTTTCCCCAGGCCCACATATGACTTTGTTACCTTTTGTAGGTAAAGTTTTTAACCATTTTTTTGTTGATTTATAAGAACAATGTTCACTCCACATAACTGAAAAAATTCCTAATTCAAGGAGGTTTGGTGTTCTTCCAAGAATTTTTTTTATTAATTTATATTCTTTTTTTGTTAGGTTGTGGTTTTGTATTACCTTATCAGTAATTTTTTCATTCATAGCATTTCGTAAATTGATTTAAAAAAAATCTTTCCATCTCCACTTGAAAAATTATCTGTTGCTCTCTCAGGGTGAGGCATAAGCCCTAGTACATTTTTTTTTTTATTTACTATTCCGGCAATATTATTTTTTGAGCCGTTAGGGTTAAAATTTTTATCTATTAATCCTTTTTTAGAAGTATATTTAAAAATAATTTGATCATTATCTTCTAATTCTTTCAGTTTCTGATCATTTACAAAAAAATTTCCCTGAGAATGTGCAATTGGATAACTTATAATTTCATTTTTTTTATATCCACTAGTAAATTTATTTTTGCTAACTACTTTTAGAAAAACATCCTTGCATTTAAAAAGTTGATTAGAGTTTTTAAGAAGTGCGCCGTCAAGTAAATTACATTCAGTTAATATTTGAAAACCATTACAAATTCCAACAATAGGAAGTCCCTTTTTTGAAAGCCTTACAACCTCAGAAATTGCCGGTGATTTTGTTGCAATTATTCCTGCTCTTAAATAATCACCATACGAAAACCCTCCAGGTAAAAAAATTAGGTCGGTTTTTTCAATATTTCCGGTTTGGTGCCAAATTAAATTAGGTTTTATTCCTAAATTTCTTTTAATTGCAACCATAAGGTCTCTATCACAATTAGAACCAGGAAAAATAATAATGGAAATTATTTTTTTTTTCTTCACTGGTTTAATTCTTTTTTATGATTTTAAAATTTTCAATAACTGGATTTGATAGAAGGTTTTCACTAATTTTTTCAATTTCTTTAAAATAATCTTTTTTATCGTCTAAATGTATATCAAAGAACTTACCCTTTATTATTTTTTCAATTGATTTGTTACCCATATTTTTAATAGTTTGCATGATTGCTTCAGCTTCAGGGTCAAGAATTCCTGGTTTAAAGTTTATATAGACTCTAAAAATCATTCTTTAGTACCTTCTTAAATTCTTTTTCAGATAAAACACCTAATCTATACGCAACTTCTTTATAAGCAATATCTACTTCACCAAGATCTTGCCTGAATCTATCCTTATCAAGTTTCTTATTTGTTAATATATCCCATAGCCTGCAGTTATCAGGACTTATTTCATCTGCTAACATAATTGAGTTGTCTTGGCCCGACCAGAATCTTCCAAACTCAATTTTAAAATCTACTAATCGTATTTTTTGTGAATAGAAATATCCAGTCAAAAAATCATTTATTCTCGTTGAGAGGGATATGATTTCATCTAATTCTGAATGAGTGGCCCACTCAAAAACTATTATATGTTCCTCTGAAATGATTGGATCATTCAGTTTATCATCTTTAAGATAGAACTCTATGATTGGTCTTGGTAGAACCTTTCCTTCTTCAATTCCTAAGCGTTTAACTATTGAGCCTGTGGCTATGTTTCTAATTACAACTTCAATTGGTATAATTTCTAACTTGTGTATTAGTTGTTCCCGCATATTTAATCTTTTAATGAAGTGATTAGGAATGTTTATATCATTCAACCGAGTCATTAATAATTCTGAGATGAAATTATTTATCACTCCTTTTCCAGGAATAATGGCTTTTTTTTTATTGTTAAAAGCTGTGGCATCATCTTTAAAGTATTGAATTAATGTATTAGGTTCATTCCCCTTATAAATTACTTTTGCTTTTCCTTCGTACAATTTTTTCTTTAGCATTATTTATCAATTTTTTTGTAAATATAATTAATATTTTTGAAATGGTATTCGAGTTCAAAAATCTTATCAATTTCTTTAGATGAAAGAAAACCTTTAATACTTTTATTTTTTTTAAGTAGGTCTCTAAAATTCTTATTTTTATTCCAAGAGTCCATTGCAATTTTTTGAACTTTTCTATAAGCATCTTCTCTAGTAAGACCTTTTTCTATGAGTTTCAGTAAAACTCTTTGAGAGTTATAAAGTCCTTTACTATTGCTAAGATTATCAAGCATGCTTTTTTCATTAACGATTAAATTTTTAACTACGTCAGTCATTCTATTTAAAGAAAAATCTAATAAAATAAGGGTATCCGGAAAAATTACTCTTTCTACAGATGAATGAGAAATATCTCTTTCATGCCATAAAGAAATATTTTCTAAAATTGGTAAAATATTTGCTCTAATAATTCTTGCTATCCCAGTAATATTTTCCGACAAAACAGGGTTTTTTTTATGAGGCATTGCTGAGGAACCTTTTTGCTTGTCAGAAAAAAACTCTTGTACTTCTCTAAGTTCGCTTCTTTGTAGGTGTCTAATTTCTATTGCTAAATTTTCTAGTGATGATGCTATAATTGAGACCACAGAAAAAAGATAGGCGTATCTATCTCTTGGAATAATTTGTGTAGAAACTTCCTCCGAATTAAGTTTTAACTTTTTTGCAACATAATCTTGTACAAAGGGATCAATATTTGCAAATGTACCAACTGCACCAGATATAGCACAAACAGAAATATTTTTCTCAGCATCTAATAATCTTTCATATGAACGTTTAAATTCAAAATACTTACTAAGCATTTTGAGCCCAAATGTTGTAGGTTCAGCATATATTCCATGGCTTCTACCGATACATGGTGTCCTTTTATAAAAAATAGCCTTTTCTTTTAAAACATCTAATAATTGTTTTAGCTCTTTTTTTATAATTTTACATGATTCTTTAAGCTGGATTGATAATGTAGTGTCTAAAATGTCAGATGAAGTGATTCCCTGATGAATAAAGCGAGAATCTTCACCGATATTTTCCGATAGATTTGTTAAAAATGCAATAACATCATGCTTTACTTCTTTTTCTATTTCATCTATTCTTTTTTCATCGAACCTTGCTTTTTCTTTAATTGTTTTTAATGATTTATCTGGAACTTTTCCTATTTTGTTGAGTGCTTCGCAAATTAAAATTTCTATTCTCAACCAAATTGTAAATTTATTTTTTGGTTTCCAAATTTCTGATATTTCTTTTCTTGAGTATCTAGGTATCATTCTTATTTAATATGGTGGAAATGAATAATTTTTTTTTGAAAGAGTAAATATTTCAAAGCCATTCTTTGTAACCCCTATTGAATGTTCAAACTGTGCTGATAAAGATTTATCACAAGTCACTGCAGTCCATCCATCACTTAGAATTTTAACCTTATATCCACCTATGTTAATCATTGGTTCAACTGTAAAAAACATCCCCTCTTCGAGTTTAACACCCTCTCCTTGGTTTCCAAAATGAAGAATACTTGGTTGATCATGAAAAACTTCACCAAGTCCGTGTCCGCAAAAATCTCTTACTACTGAATAATTCTTTTTCTCTGCAAATGATTGTATTGCATAACCAATATCACCTGTTGTATTACCCGGTTTAACTTGTTCTATTCCTCGCATCATTGCTTCATAAGTTGTTTCAACAAGTTTTTGAGCTTTAATTTTAACATTTCCGACGTAAAACATTCTACTTGTATCTCCATGCCAGCCATTTAGTTTTGGGGTAACATCTATATTCAATATGTCACCGTCTTCTAAAATTTTGTTTCCAGGTATACCATGACAGACAACATGATTTACAGAAGTGCAAACTGATTTTGGGAATCCTTTATAGTTGAGAGGTGCTGGAACTGCACCTTTTTCAACCTGATAACTATGACAGATTTCATCTATTTCTAATGTCGAAATACCTGGTTTTATATAGTCGGTAATATGATCTAAACATCCAGCGGCTAAGGCACCCACCTTTCTCATACTTTCAAATTCATGTTGATTATGTATTTTGATGTTATTGGTCATAGAAAAAGAATAATGTATAGTAAAAAAATTAAAACTAATAGAAAAAAAAAATGAAATCAAACAGAAAAACTTTTGGCGTCATAATTATAGGAAATGAAATTTTGTCAGGAAAAACCTTGGATACAAACTCACATTTAATATGCACAGAACTAAATAATGTTGGTATGGTATGTAAAGAAATAGTTACGATTCCTGATATCGAAAAAATAATTTCAGAAAAAGTAAATTTATTTAGACAGAAATTTGATTATGTTTTTACAACTGGTGGAATTGGTCCCACTCATGATGACAAAACCTCTAGTGCGGTTTCAGGAGCTTTCGGTGATACATTAGAGTTGAACGAGGAGGCTAAAAAAAGACTTGAAAAACATTACTCAGATGATGTGCTAACTAATGCTAGATTAAAAATGGCATATGTTCCTTCGAAGGCAAAATTAATTGATAACCCAGTAAGTATTGCCCCCGGCTTTTACCTCGAAAATGTTTTTGTTTTTCCAGGGGTTCCAAAAATATTAGAGGTAATGCTAATGGACGTTTTAAAGAAATTTAAAAAAAACCAAAAGCAATTTATAAAAAAGATAATTACCACTACCTTGTCTGAGGGAATAATTGGAGAGTATGTTGAAAGTGTACAAAAAAAATTTTTTGATCTTGAAATAGGAAGTTACCCATATTTTAAGAAAAATTCATTTGGAGTTTCTTTAGTCATAACAGGAGAGTGTACTAAACGAGTCAAAGAAGTGTGTGATTTATTGACTTTATATCTAAAAAAAAATAATGGAAATCCGAGGTTATTTTAACTTTTCTTCTAATATTTTTTTTGTATGAAGGGCGGTTTCTTCTTTAATAAGGTCTGGAAGATTTTTTTTTATCCAAAAATTTAATGAATCCTTGAATATTTTTTCAATTTGATCACTTTCTTTCTTAATTTCCTCTAGAATCTGTCTTTGTGGTTTTTCCTGGCATTTTTGAAAGTTAAAATTTTTCCAACTGTTTTTTAAAGAATTATTATTTTCTGTTGGATTGATTTCAAAATTTTTTACCTCAGTAGGAATTTCTTTTTGTATTTTATCTAAGTATCTTTTTTTATAATTTTCTTTTTTTTCTAAATTTCCAATTGTAGCTTGATCAAACTTGTCCAAATTTATTACTTCTGATGTTTCTAACCTATCTAATTTTTCCTCGTTTTGAGCCTCTAAAATTAGTTCTTGAATTGAATGTAGTATGTCTTCTATTTTTTTTTGATCGTTCATTAAAAAATATATTATAATTATGTTAAAGTTATGTAATAGTTATATTTATTATATGTCAAATATTACGTTTCAAATTATACCATTTGCATTTATTTTTATAGTTATCTTATTTTTTCTTGCAAAAAAAAAAAATAAAAAAACCGATATTACTATTCACAAAGAAACACCGTTAAACGATTATGGTGAACATAAAGAATTTTTTGAAAATGCTGAAAAAAAATTGATGGCTTTAAGAGAACTTTATCGTCAGGAGTTGATAGACCTAGGAGTGTATGTTAAAAAAACTGAATTGGTTGCTCAATCAATCTCAAAGTTAACAGGAAAAAATGTCAAAGAATTGGTAGAAGTTAAAAATGATCATATTTACAAACAATTAAAAAACGACATCAATAAAAAACTAGAAAAAATACCTTTAAAAAAAGACATTGGTGATCTTGATAAATTAATAAGTGATGTTGATAAAAAAATTGAAATGGGTCTAAACTATGAAAGATAATAGAAAAATTTTAGACCAAGTTAAAAATGCAGTATCTTCAAAAAAAATTGAAAAAAAACCAAAAAATGACGATAGTTATAAAGATAACCCGAATGAAACTAAAAAAATTGTTGATAGTTGGATAAAGAATAATGCAGAAAAAATTACCAAAGAAGTTATTAATGAGCACGTAAAAAAGCTTTTTAAATAAAAGTTATTTAAAAAAAAGATAATTCCAGAGTTTTTATATAAAAAATTAAAGGGGAACATGTTTCTAGTTTAATTCAAGATTCATTGTGATATAAATATCTTAACATTAATTAATGACTGGGGAAAAAAGATTAAATGATTTTGATTGCTACCACATTTCAAATTTTGAAAAATCCGAAAATTATTTATAACCCTGAGTTAGTAAAACTTTTGCGAGCGTGCTGAAATTGGTAAACAGACAGGACTTAAAATCCTGCGGGTGGTAACACCCTTGTGGGTTCAAGTCCCACCGCTCGCACCATTTTAACTTTACAGGATAAATATGTTTAATTATTTAATTTTTATTTTAGTTTTATTTTTAAGTTTTAATGCTTCTTCAAAAGACATTGATGAAAAAATTAAAGATTTTCTTCTCAATAACCCCGAAATAATTTTACAATCTTTAGAAAATTTTGAAAAAAAAAAAATTGCCGAAAAAAAGAAAATTGACAATAAAATTATTGTAGAAAATAAAAAACAAATCCTAAGTTCAGAAAACGGTATGTACAGTGGTAACGTAAAAAGTGAAAATATAATAGTAGAGTTTTTTGATTATAATTGCTCATATTGTAAAAAAGCACACCAAGATATTCTTAAAATTAAACAAAGTAAGAATAATGTAAAAATAATTTATAAAAATTTTCCAATTCTATCTGAAAATTCAAAAAAATTAGCTGGAATAGCCTTAGTAATTGCTAAAGACAGTAATGAAGTGTTTAACAAATTTCATAATCTTATTATGAGTAAAAAGGGACCTGTTACCAAGGATTACTTAAAAGATGTACTTAATGATCTTGGATATGATCAAGAAAAAATAAAAAATAGTCTGAACAGCGAGTATGTCAAAGATCAATTATATATTGATCGTGAACTATCAGAAAAATTATCTTTGCGAGGTACACCAGCTTTCATAGTAAACGACAAATTGTTTTTTGGTTACATAGGTTATGACGAATTGGTTTTTCATATAGAAAACTAGCAGTATAAGTTATTTTTTGACTCAGTTTTAAACTTGGCCGCAAAACCATTGCTGTATAAAATTTTTTTACCAAACTGACTTAAATATATATTATGATTTACTAATGCATTCATCTCTCTTAAGTGTTTTTTTGTTCTGTCGTCATAATCTACAAAAAAACCTTGATCATCCTGAAGAACATGAATTATCTCATGTAGTAAAATTCCTCTATGACAAACATTTGTGAGTGGGTTTAATTTTTTTGACAAGTAAACTGTATACTTTGGCTCTACAGGTGTGTAAGCTAAAATTTCACAATCACTCTTGCAAGCAAGTTGAGAAAGCTCGTTTTGTTCTAGAAACTTTACTTCAGGTAATTGTTTAGGATTGATATAATCTGTATTACTTGTTATCCAGAGAAGTAATGCTATTATTAGTTCATTAAGATTTTCAAATTTTTCCATATTTAATTAATAGTATCTTAAGATGAAAAGTAAACTCTTTAAACACATGTCTTTACCAGAAATGTATACATTGGATGTAGATAAAGAAAATAAAATATACTTTGAAGTAAGCGGAAAAAAAGACGGTATACCCGTTTTTTTTGTTCACGGAGGTCCTGGTGGTCATTGTAGAAGTGAACATCATTCCTTATTTAACCCTGAAATTTTTAAATCTGTTATTTTTGATCAAAGAGGGTGTGGAAAAAGTACACCCTACAGATCATTGAAGAGAAATAATACAGAAAACTTAATTGAGGATATCGAAAAAATAAGAGATTTTTTAAAAGTAAAAAAATTTTTTATAATAGGAGGATCTTGGGGAGCAACATTGGCTTTAAAATATGCTCTTAAATATCCAAAAAATATATCAGCGATTCTTTTAAGATCAGTTTTTTTGGGAACAATGGATGAAATTGATTGGGCATTTATTAATGGTCCTAAAATTTTTGCACCTAAACTTTTTGAAAGTTTTTCAAATACTGCAGATAACGCTAACAATTTAATTTCAAAATATTACGAAGAAATATGCGTGAAAAACTCAAAAATACATTCTTGGATTTGGCATGACTACGAGAGAATTCTTTCACAAATCAATCCTGATAATTCTATTTTTGAGGAAAAAGAAAAAATCGAAAAAAGAGTTGGTCTTCCTAATTCACCTTTTATGGAACTTCATTATATTAAAAATAATTTTTTTATGGATGAGAATGAGATTTTAAACAATGCAAGTAAACTTGAAAATATCCCTGGATATATTATTCAGGGAAGGTACGATTTAATTTGTCCCCCAGTCAATGCCTATAATTTAAGTCAAAAGTGGAAAGGTTCAAAGCTTAAAATTATTAATACAGCTGGTCATTCTTCATCGGATGAAGGAATAATGGAAAATATGCAATTAAGTCTTCAAAATTTAATCAAGACAATTTAATTCAAATTTTACATAATCATTTTTTTCTGTTTTTTTGAGTTTCTGAAAAAGTTTAGTTTTTTTAAAATTGTGTAATTTATTAATTGACCAGACAGCTGTTCCCCTTAATAACGGTTCTTGGTGAGTTAAATATTTTTTAATACTTGAACTTAGGCTTTGAATTTGACTATTACCTGATGCTATTAAAATATTTCTTATGAAAGATATCCAACCAATTCTAAGAATTGGTGATTGAAAAAAGTATTTCTTAAAAAAAATTTCGTCAAAATTTAGAAAGAACTTTAGATCTTTCTCTTTTTCAAGTGATAAAAAATTTTTATCTTTAGTAGGTTCTGAAAACTTATTCCACGGACATATAGATAAACAATCATCGCATCCATAAATTTTGTTACCTATTCCTTCTCTTAAACTTATTGGAATTGGTCCTTTATATTCTATTGTTAAATAGGAAATACATTTTCTTGCATCTATTCTAGAGTCTTTACCTAAGGCATTCGTTGGGCAAATTGTTATACAGTCATTACAAGAACCACAATTATCTGAAGAGGGTTTGTCATTTTCAAGTTTTATGGGTAAAAAGATTTCTGATAAAAATAACCATGAACCAAATTTTTTTGAAACAATGTTTGTATGTTTACCCTGCCATCCAACACCAGTTTCTTTAGCAAAATATTTTTCCATTACTGGAGCTGTATCAACAAAAATTTTACAATCAAGTTTAAATTCTCTATCAAACCAATCTTTAAATTCCTTTAATTTATTTTTTATTATAACATGATAATCTTTATTTTTTGCATATACGCTTATATTTGCTTTTTCCTTAAAGTTATTAATCTTCAAAGGATTATCTTGAGGGGCATAATTTAGACCAACCACTATAATGGTTTTAACCTCTTCCCAAATTTTTTTTGGATTTTTTTTTTTTTCATAATGTCTTTCTAGCCATTTCATTTCTCCGTGATAATTTTTATTAAGAAAATTTTTAAATTCTGTTGATGTTTTTAAATCCACTATTGGTTTTGCAAAACCTACAGAATCAAAACCAATATCCAAAATTTTTTTTCTAATTTTTTTTTTAAATTTTTCCATTTGTTTTTATGTTAATAATTATATTTTAAAATGAAAAAAAGAACAAAAAAATGTGTCATATTATTGAGTGGAGGTCTCGATTCCTCTGTTGTGTTATCTATTTGTAATCAGTTAAAATATGAAATCTATGCAATTTCTTTTAATTATAAACAACGGCATGCAAAAGAACTTGATCTTGCCAAATGGCAAGCAAAAAAACATAATGTGAAGTCGCATAAAATTTTTAATATAGATTTGTATGGCGGTTCAGCCCTTACAGATGATATTAAAGTCCCAGAAAATAAAGATGTTACTTCAATTCCCAAAATAATACCTGTTACTTACGTTGCAGGCAGAAACCTTGTTTTTTTATCGATTGCTGCAGGTTATGCTGAATCGCTTGATATAAACGATATTTATATTGGAGTTAACTCAGTAGATTACTCAGGATATCCTGATTGTAGAAAGGAATTTATCGTTTCTTTTGAGAAATTAATAAATAAGTGCACCAAAAAAGGTCTTGAGGGAAGGAGTTTTAGAATTAAAACTCCATTAATAAACTTGAGTAAAGGTGAGATTGTATCGGTTGGAAAAAAAAATAATGTTGATTTTTCAAAAACATCAAGTTGTTATAATCCAAAAAACTCAAAAAGTTGTGGACTCTGTGATTCATGCTTGTTAAGAAAAAAAGGTTTCAAGGATGCAAAAGTAAAAGATCCTTTGGTTTATGATGTATAGAGTTAAAGAAATATTTAAATCAATTCAGGGCGAGGGTTTTTTCTCAGGTAAAGAAGCAGTATTTTTAAGATTTACTGGCTGCAATTTGTGGAATGGAAGAAAAAAAGATAGGAGTAAATCAATTTGCAATTTTTGTGATACTAACTTTGTGGGTACTGATGGAAAAAATGGAGGGAGATATAATTTAGAAAAACTAATTTCTATTACAAAAAAGGTATGGAATCACACTTATACTTCTGAAGATAAATTTATAGTTTTAACTGGAGGTGAGCCACTTCTTCAAGTTGATGATTTACTTGTTAAAAGATTAAAAAAAGAAAATTTTTTCATTGCTGTTGAAACCAATGGAACTATAAAAACCAATTTAAAGTTTGACTGGGTAACTGTTAGTCCAAAAGAAAACGCTGAATGGAATCTAAGAAAGGGTGATGAATTAAAAGTTGTGTACCCTCAACATAAGTTTGATTTAAAAAAAATCATAAATTTAGACTTTAAATATTTTTTTCTTCAACCCAAAGATGAAGAAAAAAATAGAACTAATATTTTAAAAACCATAAATTATTGTAAGTCTCATAAGCCATGGTTTCCAAGCTTTCAAATTCACAAATCTCTGGGTATTAGTTAATTATGATTATTTATAAAAAATATTATTTTGACGCTGCACATTTTATGACTAACTTTAAAAAAGGTCATAAATATACTAAAGTGCACGGACATAGTTATGAAATGATTATTAAAATTTCGGGTAATTTAGATAAAACTAATAATTGGATTCTCAATTATGATGACATTGATGAGATTGTTAATCCTTTATTACAAAAAATTGATCATAAAACACTTAATGAAATTAAAGGTTTGGAGAAGCCTACTAGTGAAAATTTAGCAAAATGGTTTTGGGAAAGAATAAGAAAAAAGATTGTTAATCTTGAAAGTATTGAGATTATAAGACCTAGGATTGGTGGATGTATCTATTCTGGGGATTAATTATCTTCCTGTATATGGCTTAACTATATTATCTTCAACATGTAAATCTGATGGTTTTTTTCCCGATTGATAGAATACGTCTATGGGAATACCTCCTCTTGGGTTCCAAAAACTACTTACTCGTATCCATTTAGGTTTAATAAATTTTTCAATTTTTTTTGCAATTTTTAAAGTACAGTCCTCATGAAATCCACCATAGTTTCTAAAAGAAAATAAGAATAATTTAAATGATTTGCTTTCCAATATTAATTTTGAAGGTACGTAATCAACTATAATACAACCGAAATCTGGTTGAGATGTTATTGGACATATACTTGTAAATTCTGGTGAAGAAAATCTTATTACGTAATCTTTATCCAAATGAGGGTTTTCAACTCCATCTAAACAAAAATCGTCTGGACTAGTGTTTTTTGAAGTTATCTTAGACCCAAGATACTTAGTTTTTTTTATATTTACCATGATGCTTCAAATATTTTTGTTTTAATTCTTTAAATTTTTTTTTTATTATAGACTCTCTAATCTCTACCATCATTTTTTTGTAAAATGTAATATTATGCAGACTTAGGATCATTGATGATAATATTTCATTGCTCTTTGTCAAATGGTGTAGATATGCTTTTGAAAACTCCCTTGATACAATTGAGTCGCCACTGATATCAAGAGGACTTTGGTCTTTTGCAAATTTTGCATTTCTGAGATTTATTTCACCCTCTTTGACAAATGCTCTTCCGTTTCTCCCAAATCTAGTTGGAATTACACAATCGAACATATCAACCCCCCTCTCGACAGATTCAAATATGTCAACCGGCCGACCAACTCCCATTAAATATCTTGGTTTATTAAAATTAATAATTTTCACAGTATTCTCAACTATATTTATCATCTCTTTATGCGATTCTCCAACTGAGAGACCTCCAAGTGCATAACCATCAAAATTAATTTTCTCTAATTCATTATAACAAAATTTTCTTAAATCATTATACATACCTCCCTGAATTATCCCAAAAATTCCGTAACCATTTCTTTTTTTGAATTTTTTTTTACACCTTTTGGCCCATTCAATACTTAAATTCATTGAATCTTTTGACCTTTTGTATGACGCTGGATACTCTGTACATTCATCCAATACCATTGATATTGTTGAATTAAGCTTTTCTTGAATTAAGATTGATTTTTCTGGAGTAAGTTTGTAAGTATTTCCATCTAGATGAGATGTAAAATGAATTCCATCATCTAGAATTTTTCTCAATTTAGAAAGGGACCAAATTTGAAATCCACCTGAATCAGTAAGTATTGGTTTTTTCCAATTCATAAAACTATGCAAACCACCAATTTTTTTTATTAAATTTTCTCCAGGCCTTAACATTAGATGGTAAGTATTTGCTAAAATAATTTCAATATCAAGGTCAAGTAAGTCTTTTGGAAAAACGGCTTTTACAGTTGCAGAGGTCCCTACTGGCATGAAAACTGGAGTTTTTATTTTACCATGTTTTGTTTTAATTATACCAGCTCTTGCTGTATTATCATTGTTTTCAACATTGAAACTAAATTTTACCATTTTTATTCCAAATAAGACAAGCATCTCCATATGAGAAGAATCTCAATCTATTTTTTATTGCATAGTTATAAAGATTCAAAGTTTTTTCTTTTCCTAAGAGTGCAAATACTAAAAGAAGTAAGCTTGACTTTGGTGTATGAAAATTTGTTATTATTCCATCAACTGTATTAATTAAACAACCAGGCTTTAGGAAAATATTTGTTTCACCTTTGAAAGGAAGGATTTGTCCATTTGAGTTTTTTGACGACTCTAAAATTCTTAAGACTGTCGTACCGACAGCAATTATTCTTCCCCCATTTTCTCTAACTTTGTTAATTCTTTTCGCTGAATCTTCAGAAATTTCACCAAGTTCACTATGCATTTTATGATCCTCAATGTTTTGGGTTTTAATTGGAAGAAAAGTACCTCCATTAACATGAAGAGTTATATTAATAAAGTTAACTTTTTTTATTTTTAAATCTTTTATTAATTTTTTAGTAAAATGTAAACTTGCTGTAGGAGATGCAACTGCTCCGTCTTTTTCTGCAAAAACTGTTTGATAATCTTGGAAGTCATTTTCGTCAATTGTCCTTTTTTTATTTATATAAGGTGGAAGAGGAATTTTTCCAAAATTATTTAATTTTTTTTTTAAGTCATTTGACTTTAAATTGAATTTAATTAAAAAAAATTGATAATTTTTATCAAATATCTCATCTATAATTAATGCAAAAAGTTCATTATCAAAAATTATTTTGTCATTAATTTTTGGTTTTTTATTTGATTTAATAAAAACACTCCAGATTTCTTTTTTTTGATCAAATAACTTATTTAAATTGATTGAAACTTTTCTAGTTTTTATAAATCCATTTAAAAAGCTATGTAAAACTTTAGTATCGTTAAAAACAATAGCATCATTAGGCCGAATTATATTAATTATTTTCTTAAATTTAATTGTTTTAAAGTTATTTTCTACAATGACTAATTTTGATTCGTCACGAGGTTTAGCTGGTCGAGTTGCTATCAGATCATCAGGAATTTTAAAATCTAAATCACTAAGTAACATTTTGTGAAAATTTGTAGGTCAGTAGAGATACTCAATTATATTTCTAAGGAAGTTTTGACATTTTATAATTTGTGATTCCTCTATGTACTCGTTTGGTTTATGTGCTTGTTCTATGTTTCCAGGACCACAGACTATAGTCTCAAGTCCTAATTTATTGAATACTCCTGCTTCCGTTCCAAAGCTAACTGAATTAATTGAATTAGATTTTAATTTTTGAAGTGCCATTTGAATAATTTTTTTTTTTTCATCTGTTTTTAATGGAGGGAAATCATTGGTATTTTTAAAGGTTATAAAACATTTTTTATTAATTTCTTTCATTTTTTTCTCTAATAATTTTAAGTAACTTTTAATTTTTTTTAAAATTTTTTCTGAATTTATTTCTGGAGTATCTCTGATCTCAAATTCAATTTCACAATACTTAGGAATAATATTTAAAGCAATACCACCTTTAATCAAACCAACATTAATTGTTGAATATGGAGGGTTATAATTACTATTTTTGGAAGAAGTGGATATTGATTTTTGTAAATCCTTTAAAAATTCAATGAATTCTGTGCAGAAATTAATTGAGTTCACTCCATTATGAATTAAAGATGAGTGTGCTTCGACACCGTTGAATTGTACTAAAAAGTTTTTTTTACCTTTATGCTCATTAACTACTTTCATTCCAGTGGGTTCTCCGACAATACAATACATTGGTTTAGGATTTAATTTTTTTATAAAAGGAACAATCTTTTGTATTCCTACACATCCTATCTCTTCATCGTAAGAAAAAATTAAGTGAATTGGTTTTTTAAGGTTATTAATATTTATTTTTGAAACTAAATCTAACGAAACAGCTATGAAACTTTTCATGTCACATGTTCCTCTGCCATAAAATCTTTTTTTTTTATTTATTAGTTTAAAAGGATTACTATTCCAACTTTGACCTTCTGTAGGAACAACATCAGTATGGCCAGAGAGCAAAATTCCACCGTCTTGATTCGGTCCTATCCTTGAATATAAATTAAACTGACCTTTAGAACCTTCTAACAACTCACAATTAATATTTGATTTTGATAAATAGTCCCTAATGAAGTACATAAGTTCTTTATTACTCGTCATACTGATTGTTTTGAAGGAAATTAATTTTGAAAGTAGTGTGTTAAAGTTCATTGATTTAATTGTTGAATTGTTCAGTTATAATTCTTTCTTCCATATCGTGACCAGGGTCAAAAAGAACATTCATAAATTTTGTCTTTTCCAACTCAATTTCAAGTTTAGTTATATTTTTAAATTCCATGAAATCTGCTTCGGCCCTTACAGGTCTCGTCTTATAATCTAGAGATAAAAGTGTAATCTTTGCATTATTGTTTAAAAGAGCACCTCTCCATCTCCTTGGTCTATAAGGGCTAATAGGTGTTAATGCTAAAACATCAGTGCCTACGGGTATTACAGGACCTCGTAAAGATAAATTGTAAGCAGAACTTCCAGCAGGAGTTGAAATAAGACACCCATCTCCTAAAAAATCATCAATTCTAGTTTTGTTATTTACCTTGACTTTAATTTTTGCAATCCTGGGACTATTTCTAATCATTGAAACATCGTTAAAGGCCAGCCCTTCTTTTATATTTCCTTTGGTATCAAAACTTTTGATTTTTAATGGATAGAGTTTACAAGGTATTGCCTCAGATAATCTTTTTTCAAGATTACATTCTGAGTATTGATTCATCAAAAAACCAACAAATCCTCTATTCATTCCATAAATAGGTATTTTTTTTTTTAAATAGTCATGCAGGCATTTGAGAATTGTCCCATCTCCTCCTAGAGCAACAATTATGTCAGCTTTGTTGGGTGGTACATTTTTGTAAAGTTTTTTTAGTTTTTTTAAAGCTTCGATAGCCTCAGGTTTTTGAGATGCTACGAACCCAATTTTCCTAAATTTCATCAACCACCTGTTGTGTTCATATATCTATTATTAATATATGTTTTGTCATCAACTGTAAAAAGATGCTTTTCTGGCTTATTAAATATAAGACGTCTTATTTTTTGGGATAATTTATTGTCATCAAATTTTAGTATGTCTATTAAGTTTGTAGACCCGTTATCACCAAGACATGGGTAAAGAATTCCATTACTCGTTATCCTTATTCTATTACATGTTGAGCAAAAATTATTTGTTAGCGGCGATATAAAACCGATTATATTATTGAGTTTTTTTGTTTGGTAGTATCTAGAAGGTCCATTTGTTTTAAAAAATATTGGATCAAGACCAAACGCTTTTTTTATTTTTTCCTTCGCAGATGAAACTGGTAAAAACTGGCTAGATCTTTGTAAATCAACTTTACCAATAGGCATTACTTCTATGAAAGTTTGCTTAAAGTTATTATCAGCACACCATTTTACCATTTTCAATATTTCATTTTCATTAAAATCTTTCAAAAGAACTGTGTTTATTTTTATATCTAATTTATGTTTTTTTGCTTCATAAATTCCATTTAAAACATCTGTTAAATTCCCTCCATTGGTAAGATATTTAAATTTCTTTGAACTCAAAGAATCAAGAGAAATATTTATTTTTTTAATCCCAAGGTCAGAAATTTTTTTAGCATATCTTTTAAGTTGTGTGCCGTTTGTTGTTATCAAAATTTCCTCTAATCCCTGATGTTTGAGTGAACTTATAAATTCAAGAAATTGACTTATATCCTTTCTTATAAGAGGTTCACCACCAGTGATTCTAATTTTTTTTATTCCTAAGTTTATTAATATCTTTGTTATTCTTTTGAGGTCATCCAATGATAAAATTTCTGATTTTGGATAAAGTTTTGAATTTTTTTTTGGCATACAATAATTGCATCGCAAGTCACATCTATCAGTGACTGATAGTCTTAAATAATTAACTTTTCTTCCAAATTTATCTATCATATTAAATATTTATTAATTATCTTATTACCAAAGAACAAATTAATAAATAAGTTTAAGGATTTTTTAATAACATATGAAAATAAAACCCAATCCCAATAAAGTAAATCTTACTAGAAAAATTTTTGGTATTAATGAAGAGTTTAGAAAAAAAAGATTAGATGTGATTGAGGAAAAACCTCTAACTCTCTACTTAAATGATCAAGAAATAGTTACAATGATGACAGTAAGTGATTATCCCAAATATCTGGCAGTAGGTTATTTGTTAAATCAAAATATGATAACTAAAAGAACTAAAATTGAAAAAATTGACTATGATGATGATTTAAATGTTGTTGTTGTTAGAACAAAAAAAAAAACAAGTTATCAAGAAAAATTGAAAAAAAAGATTGTTACATCAGGTTGTGCACAAGGAACAATATTCGGTGATCTGATGGAAAATTTTAAAAAAATAAAATTTACTAATAAATCTATTATCAAGGTTTCTTGGATCTATGAATTATCTAAGGCTATAAATCTAACCCCGAGCCTTTATTTAAAGGCTGGAGCAATTCACGGTTGTGTACTTTGTAAAAGAAATAAACCTTTAATTTATATGGAAGATGTTGGTAGACACAATGCCATAGATAAAATTGCTGGTTACATGATGTCAAAAAAAATATCATCCCTGGATAAAATCTTCTACACAACAGGTAGATTAACGAGTGAAATGGTAATCAAGTCAGTTAACATGAAAATTCCTGTGGTTATTTCAAGGTCTGGGTTCACAGCATGGGGAATTGAATTAGCAAGACAAGCCAATTTAACATTAATTGGAAGAGCAAAAGGCAAAAAGTTTGTAATATTATCGGGAGAAGAGAGAGTTGAAAGATCCTAAAAAAAAGTTGTTTGGTTTAATCTTAAATGGAGGCTTGTCTAGACGTATGGGCAGTGATAAGTCAAAAAAAATGGTTTCAAATAAAACATTAATTAGCTTAGTAGTTGAAAAAGCTAAGGCTCAAGTTGATTATTTAGCTATTAATTCAAATCAAAAGTCATCCGGTAACAAAATTGAAATAATACCTGATTGTCTTTCTGGAAACTTAGGACCACTGGTTGGTATTTTGAGTGGTCTCAAATGGTTAGAAAAAAGCGATGATTCTTTTTGTAACTGGTTAGTAATTTTTCCAGTCGACTCTCCTTTCTTTCCTGAAAATTTAGTTCAATGTTTTTTTGAAAACTTAAGAGATGAGAAAATAGTGATGGCTAAATGCGAAGGAAGACTTCATCCTGTATTTTCTATGTGGCATACTGATAACTTAAAATTGTTGGAGAAATTTTTGATGGAAGGCGGAAGAAAAATTGACCTTTTTTCAAAAAAAATCAAAACTAGGGTAGTCAATTTTCCTTTTATTGGATATGATCCCTTTTTTAATGTGAACAATCTGGATGACTTAAAAATAGCTGAGGGTATATCTAGTAAATTAGGAGGAATCAATTAATGAGTTTTTACGATACTCTACATAAAAAAAATATAATCGCCAAACCAAATTTTAATAGATGGTTGGTTCCACCCGCTTCCATAGCTATTCATCTCTGCATAGGTTCTGTCTATGCGTGGAGTATGTTTAACCCAGCATTGGTAAAAATTCTTGGGGTAGTAACTTCATCTGGTGATGACTGGAGTTTGGGTCAGGTTGTTTGGATTTTTTCAGTTGCAATTGTTTCACTAGGCCTAGCGGCCGCATATGCTGGAAAATGGTTAGAAGAAGTAGGACCGAGGATGGTTGGCTTTGTTTCCGCTTGTTGTTGGGGCGGAGGTTTTATTATTGGTTCTCTTGGTATTTTTCTTCATGAGCAGGGTGTTGAAATTGCAATGTCTTTGCCGATGATCAGTTCTGAACCTATAGTTTTAAAACTAGGTTTGTACCTCCTTTATTTAGGTTATGGGGTAATAGGCGGAATTGGTCTGGGACTGGGGTATGTCTCACCAGTGTCAACGCTCATAAGATGGTTTCCAGATAGACGTGGTATGGCAACAGGTATGGCTATTATGGGCTTTGGTGGTGGAGCAATGATAGCAAAATTATCAATAGACCGCTTACTAGCAAAATTTTATAAGGCTCCTGAATACTTGGGTTCTGAGGATTCAGTTAGCCTTATCACTGAAAGTGGAAGAAGATTTGTTGAGATATCTGGGAATCTTACAGAAGTCGTTGTTGTGACTGTTAACGATATTGCAAAGATGATTGTTCCAGGTGATCCAGGTGTATATATTGTTGGAACAGGTTCAAGTGGGGCTGCTCAAACGTTTTTATTTCTTGGTATTGTTTACTTTATTATAATGACTATTGCGGCCTTTTCTTACAGAGTCCCCAAAGATGGTTGGCTCCCAAAAGGTTGGACACCACCTGAGGATTCAAAAAAAACAAGATTAATTACCAAAAACAATGTTCACATAGATCAGGCACTTAAAACCCCGCAATTTTATTTTTTATGGGTTGTACTTTGCTTTAATGTAACAGCTGGGATTGGAGTTATAGGAGTTGCTAAAACAATGATGATAGAAATCTTTACTCCAAGTCTTCCTGTAATTGTTACTGCAGGTTTTGCAGGTACTTACGTTTTAATGATTAGTGTATTTAACATGATTGGTAGAATTTTTTGGGCTTCAATGTCTGATTTTATAGGAAGAAAAACTACTTATTTCATATTCTTCTCATTAGGCTTCCTTTTATACATGTCTATTCCATTTACAGCAAAGGCGATGAGTGTTAATCCAGCTGTTACATATTTAATTTTATTTTATGCTGCTTCAATGGTTATTTTTACAATGTATGGTGGAGGATTTGCGACTATACCAGCATATCTGGCAGATATCTTTGGGACTAAATATGTTGGTGGTATACACGGTAGATTATTGACTGCATGGTCTACGGCTGGTGTTTTAGGACCAGTTGCGATAACTCAATTGAGACAAGGTTCAGTTGAGACGGCAATTCAGGACTTAGCTAGCAAAATGTCTCCTGAGAAGTTTCAGGAAATTTATGGAGCTTCTGTTGACCAACTCTCATTGCTTGTAAAACAGAAAACCGTTACAATTTCTAATTTAATGCAATACATGCCAGAAGGAACTATTAATCCCTCCACAACACTTTATAATACTACAATGTATGCAATGGCCGCATTGCTCGCAATTGCATTTGTATCAAACTTATTAATTGGTCCAGTGGATAAAAAACATCACATGAAGGAATAATATAAATTAAGCGCTTACCTTTGCAATCTTTGCAGCACAGTATTTAAGTTCAGGAATCTTTCCGTCGGGATCCAACGCTTGGTTTGTTAAAAGATTTGCTGGTGCATTTTCAAAGCAAAAAGGCATAAATACCATTCCATCAGGTATCATCTTATCAAACCTTACTTTTACTTCAACTTTACCTCTTCTAGTTGAAAGCTCGACTGTTTCGTCATGTGTGAAGTTATTTTTTCTCATTTCATTTCTTGATAAATGAACAAAAGGTTGGGGCTCTATTGTATATAAAACTTTTGACCGCATCGTCATTGATCCAGTATGCCAGTGCTCTAGTAATCTTCCTGTTGTAAGAACTAAAGGATAGTTTTTATCGGGAACTTCGTCTGGAGAAACTAGTTTGGCAGGTACAAGTTTTCCTTTCTTATTTTTTGTTGGAAAACCCTCACCAAAAATAACCTCATTTCCAGGTTTGTCTTCTCCATCGGAGGGGTAAGTAACAGCTCCTTCATTGACTAAACGTTCCCAAGAAATATTTTTCAAAGATTCCATACAACCACTTAATTCATCATATACTTCATCAGGACCTTGATAATTCCAATTTAGCCCCATTCTATTTGCAAGCTCTTGTATAATCCATAAGTCTTGTTTGGCATCTCCAGGCGGGTTGATTGCTTTTCTGGCTAATTG